>MEYC01000109.1 GCA_001775715.1 Candidatus Aminicenantes bacterium RBG_16_66_30
AGCCTGGACCTCCCTCGAGAAGAACGCCCCCGGCCCCATCCGGTCCTGCGGATTCGGCATCGCCGGATTCTACAGCCGGAAAGAGCGCAGGATCCTCCAGTCGCCGAATTACCCGTGCCTCAACGGCTATCCCCTCATCCCGGCCCTGCGGAAGTTCATACCCGTCCCCGTCCGCATCAACAACGACGCCAACATGGCCGCTTTCGGCGAGTTCGTGCATGGGGCCGGCCGCGGCGCCAGGAGCCTCGTCCTCCTGACGATCGGGACCGGCATCGGCTCGGGCATCATCCTCGACGGGAAGCTCTGGCAGGGCGAGGGCGGCTACGCGGGCGAGATCGGCCACATCACCGTCAATCCCGAGGGCGAGCCCTGCAATTGCGGCGGGCGCGGCTGCCTCGAGACCGAGGCCTCGGCCCCGCGGATGGTCAGGACCTACCAGGCCCTCTCGGGGCGGAACGACGTCACGGATTCCCGCGAGGTCTACCTCCGGGCCAAGGCCGGCGATCCGGCCGCCCTCGAGAGCTTCCGGACCTTGGCCTATTGGCTGGGCATCGGCCTGGGCATCGTCATCAACATGCTCGATCCCGAGAAGATCCTCCTCGGCGGCGGGGTCGTCTCGGCCGGAAAGCTCCTGTTCGGACCGGTCATCGAGGAGACCCGGAAGAGAGCCCATCAGATCTCGTTCGCCGGCTGCCGCATCGAACGGGCCGCCCTGGGCAATGACGCCGGCCTGGTGGGCGCGGCCGCCTGGGCCCGTCCGCGGACGGGGACGCGGTCATGAAGGCTCCATCCGGGGCCCGGGCGGCTGGAACGCTCCGGCCATTTGCGGAGTTAAGATCTTTGACAATCCCGGGCGAAAAAACTATAAAATGACGGCTGAGAGAGAGACCAAGGAGGCCGCTTTGATCAGGAGATTCCCCGCAACGCTGGCCCTCGGCGCGGCCCTTCTTCTCGCTCTGGCCCTGCCTTCGTCCGCCTCCGGGCCCCTGGGCACGATCAAGGGCCGGATCGTGGACGACAAGGGCGCCCCCATCCTCGGGGCCTACCTCTATGTGGCCTCCCCGGCGGCGCTGGGCCTGGCCAATTTCATCACCTCCGAATCGGGCCGCTACAGCATCGTCGGCCTCATGCCGGGCACCTACAAGGTCGTCGTCGAAGCGCCCGGGTTCAAGACCGTCAGCGTCGAAGGGGTGGTCCTGTACCCGGGTTTCACGGCCACGGTCGATTTCAAGATGGAGCGGACCGCCATCGAGGAGGAGACCGTATCCGTCCGGCCGGGGCCGGCCCTCGACCGCGATTCGGCGCGGGCGGCGGTCGACCTCGACAAGGACCTCATCACGCGCCTGCCCCTGGCCCGTGACTTCACGGCCATCCTGGGGCTTGTCCCCGGGCTCATCTTCGATATCGATTCCCCCGGATTGCCGGCGTCCCTCCATGGGTCCCCGGCGACCGCGAACATCCTCCTCCAGGACAGCGTCAACGTCACCAATCCCATCGGCGCCGGGGAAATGGGCCGGATCAACATCGAGCTCATCGACGAGGTCGTCGTCGAGACGGCGGGCCACGCCGCCGAAGGCGGACCGGCCCAGGGCGCCACGATCAGCGTGCTCCACCGCCGGGGCTCTTCGGCCCCCGAAATGAGCCTCTCCTACGGCGTCTCTGGCAAGGGGCTGGCCGATTCGCTCTGGACGGACGAGGAGATCGCGGAGATGGATGGGGCCGCCCCGACGGTGCTCCGGAGAGAGCACGACCTGTCGTTCTCCCTCGGCGGGCCCGTTCTCGAGGAGATGGCCTGGTTCTTCGGCAACCTGCGCTTCAAAACCCAGGGCCGCCGGGCTCCGTACCGCTACTGGACCGACCCCCTCGGCGTCCGCCATTTCGTCTACGACTACGCCGAGAGAGACTTCGCGGGGATGTTCAAGCTGTCGATGAGCTTGGTCGAGAAATTCAAGGGCGCCGTGGAGTTCGGCTGGTCCGACGTTCGCGAGCCCGTCTACGAAGAGGATGTCACGCCGCTCCGGCCGGAAGACTCGACGCGCGAGCTCGACAACGAGCGCCTGTTCCTCGCCCGGGGCGGCGGCGCCTACATCGTCAGCCAGGATCTGCGGGTCGATCTGTCCATCGGGTACGCGAAGCTCAAGAAGCCGCTGCTCCTGAACTCGCTGGCGACCAACAAGGCTGAATTTTACGACGTCATCACCGGACGGAGCTGGGGGAGCGGACGGCTGAACGACCGCGAGGTCACGAGCCGGATGCGGGCCGGCGCGGCCGTCAACCGCTTCCAGGACGAATTGCTGGGCATGTCCCACGATCTCACCATCGGCGGCGAATTCGAAGAGACCTCCGCCATCTCATCCACCTGGAAGGCCAACAATTTCATCCATTTCTATGCCGACGGGAGCCCCTACACGTACGGCCTGACGACCTCGCCGTCCTCCGGCGAGGAGGTCGGCTGGGGGCTCGTCGGGTTCTACATCGCCCCCGGGGCGGAGGGGGGCCTGTCGCTCCGGCGCGAGCTCAAGAGGATCGGCGGCTTCGCCCAGGATACCATGAAGCTCTTCGGGCGGCTGTCCCTCACCGCGGGCCTCCGCTTCGACCGCTCGGAGGCCCGGCTCGCGACCGTCAACAAGGGTCAGAGCGGCAACCCGCTCAGCGTCCAGCTCGGCGACTCCCTCATCAACCCCCTCATGGGGTATAACCCCTACAACGCGATGACCCTTCCCGGGTGGGACAAGACCCTCGTCTGGAACGCGTTGTCTCCGCGCTTCGGGCTCGTCTTCGACGTCTTCGGCCGCGGCGCGACGCTCCTCAAAGCGTCCTGGGCGAGGCTCCCGGAATACCTGGGCCTCGGCTACTCCGAGGACCTGTCCCAGATCAATCCCCGGGCCTCCCATGCGTTCCTTTGGTTCGACGAGAACGCGGACGGCAAGGTCAGCTCGGTCGACGGCTTCTCCCTCGTCTCCTACGATTTCCGGGTCTACAAGACCGAATTCTACCGCCAGTCCGTCGACGAGAACCTCTCGGCCCCCGTCATCACGGAATGGTCGGCCGGCCTGGAGCAGCAGCTCGCCCGAGATTTTACCCTCTCGGCCCGCTACATCGTCCGGCGCCACGCCAACAACATCGGACACACCCTCTTCGACCCGTCCACCGGGGTCTCCTGGGCCCGGGTCGAGGACTCCCCGGAAGGCTGGTGGATCCCCTTCTCCACCGTCGTGCCGGGAGGAGGCGGTTACGACGACGTCCCGATGACCCTCTATTTCCCCTCGGTCACGGCTCCCAGCTACTTCGAAAGGATCGAGAACGTGCCCGAGCTCGAAGCGAAATACGAAAGCCTGGAGCTCGTCGTCCACAAGCGGATGTCGCACAACTGGCAGCTTTTCGGCTCCTTGTCCTGGAACCGGGCGACGGGCACGACCAGCCTGGCGTCGCGCTGGAGCGCCGGGTATTCCTCCGTCCTCCTGACGCCGAATTCCTTCATCAACGTCGCCACGACCGACCGTCTCCTGCAGGACCGGCCCCTCATCGCCCGGCTCGCCGGGACGGTACGCTTCCGCGGCAACGTGTTCGCCAGCTTCCTCCTGAAGGCCCAGAGCGGCGCGCCCTGGGGCCGGACGGTGACCGTCATTCCGCCCGCGGATTGGGCCGAGACCAACGGCGCCCGGACCGTGCCGACGACGGTCTATCTGGAGAGCCCGGGCGCGCGGCGGTTCGGCTCGTGGAAGAACCTGGACCTCCGCGTGGAGAAGGAGTTCCTGAAGGCCGGGCGCCGCAGCTTCGGCATCTCGGTCGACGTCCTCAACGTCCTCGGCGACAAGTACCGGACCCTCGACCTCGACGACGGAGGGTCCTGGCGGCCCGACGGCGAGGGCGCGAGCGAGGGCACGCGGGTCCTGAGCGGCACCTACAACACCTACTGGCCGAGGTGGGGGACGCGGGTCATCCGCTTCAATCTCAACCTAGGTTTTTAGCCGGAACTCGACGACCTTCTTCAGCTCCTGCCGTTCCGTGGAGCTCCGGACGGAGATGTCCATCCGGAGCTTCTGCTCCCTCAGCTTATCGAGGCCCTCGTCGATGCGGACGGGGAACTCTATCCGGAAGCGGCCCTTCCTGTTCTCCGTGAGCTCGCGCTCCTCGAGCGACAGCGGGAAGCTGCCCTCGGCCTGCCAGACGGCCGCCCCGGACTCGTCAGACATCTCGAGCCGGACGTCGAAGGTCGTCTCCAGGCGGCCCTCCTTGAACGTGAACCAGATCGCGCTGTAAGGGACGTCGACGAAGGCCTTGCCCTCGAAGACCTCGGCGTCGGAGCGGATCTTCTGAAGGGAGACGTTGTAATCGAAGAACCGCTTCTCCTGGTCGAAGGTCTTCTGGAAATGCCCCTGGGCGATGTTGAGCTCCTGGAGGTGTTCCAGGTTGATGGCCCTCATGATGAAGTTCCCCGAGCAGAGATCGTCGATGAAGATGACGGGGAAGCCCCCGTAGTACCAGACCTCCCGGCAGTTGCCGGACGGGTCCATGGGGTAGGTCAGCCGCTCGGAAGGCGGGCCGAAGAGGATGTAGATGCGGCCGCGGTCGGTCTGCCAGCCCGGGCGGCCCTCGCCGTGGAACAGGGCCCTCGCCCTCTCGATGCGCTGCTCGTATTCGAGCCGGTACTCGTTGCGCTCGGTCTCGGGGTCGGGGTCGCGCCGCTTCCAGAACTCCTCGATGAAGTCGTCCCTGTCCGCGTCCGGGAGATCGAGGAAGATCTTCCGCTCCGCGCGGGTGATGATGTAGCCGACCTTGCCCAGGAAATCGGCGTGGGCCGGCTGGAGCTTCTTCGTCATCTGATAGGTCTGGCAGGCCGTGGAAACGGCCAGGCCGGCGGCCAGGAGAAGGAAACCCAGGCGGATTTTCATGGTCATCCGGTCCTTTCGCTTCCTAGGGTAGTCCTCGAGCGGCGAATTATCAAGACCGGCCGGGTCCCGGGAGGGCTCGGGAGAGGGGTGGTGCGGAAGGAGGGACTCGAACCCTCACAGCCTTGCGGCCATAAACTCCTGAGGCTTACGCGTCTGCCAATTCCGCCACTTCCGCACTCAGGGAGCCCTTATTATAGCGATTCCCGGCTTCGAGGTAAAGGCGTTCTTGACAAAGCGGGCTCTAGGGCCTATTGTGGAGGCGTTGATGAATCCCCTCATCAATCGCCTTCCCCGGATCAGCGAAACCCGCCTAATATCGTTCTAGGAGGACGAATGAAATTCCAGAGCCGTTCCCAGATCGAGGCGCTGGCCAAGCACAAGAGCCAGGGCAGCTTCGTGACGTCGCTCTACCTGGACGCGGACAAGAGCCGGCTGAACCGGAAGGAGATCCAGCTGGCCCTGAAGAACCTGCTCAACGACGCCAGGACGCGGGCCTGTGACCTTTCCGCCGCCAAGGACAAGATCGACTGCCTCCTCCGGGATCTCGAACTCATCTCGGAATACGGAAGCCGGACGCTGGGGTCCTCGAACGCCGCCGGCCAGGCCATCTTTTCGGACAGCCGGAGGGGATTCTGGCAGGCCTTCGAGCTGCCCCACGGCCCGCGGAACCGGATCATCTTCGATACCAGCTTCTACGTCCGCCCCCTGGCGGCGATCCTGGACAAATACAGCCCCATCTGCGCCCTGCTCATCAGCCGCCGCGAGGCCGTCTGGTACGACGTGTCCATGGGGGAGATCAGGTTCCTCGACAAGATCCGGAGCGACGTCCCGAGCCGGGTCCGCGAAGGCGGCTTCGAAGGGACCGCGGCGAAGAGGATCGAACGGCACATCGACGCCCATCTCCAGGAGCATTACAAGAAGACGGCCCAGAAAACGTTCGAGCTCAGCAAGAAGAACCCCTTCGACTGGCTCTTCATCGGCGCGGAGGACAACCACAGCGGCGATATCGAGACCCACCTCCACAGCTACCTCTGCGGCAAGGTCAAGGCCCGGCTGCACGCCCGCGTGACCGATTCCTCGGCCAAGGTCCTCCAGGAGGTCCTCGAGGTCGAAGCCAAGCTGAAGAAGGCCGAGGAGGAGGAGGCCGTCCAGAAGCTCGTCACCGAGCTCGAGCGCGGCGGACTGGCGACGTCGGGCCTGCGCGACACGATCCATCGCCTGAACCAGTTCGAGGTCCAGGCGCTCGTCGTCACCCACAACTTCTCCAAGCCCGGGAGGATCTGCCCGACCCACAAGCTCCTCTACCTCGACGAGCCCAAGTGCCCGATCGACGACAAGAAGACCGACATCGTCCAGGACATCGTCGACGAGGCCATCGAGACCGTCCTCAAGCGGGGCGGGACGGTCAAGCAGATCGAGCCGCCGTCCAAGCTCGACCGCTACGGCGGGATCGGCGCCTTCCTCAAATACAAGGCTTAATTCGAGGTCTCAGACCGCCGCGACCTTTTTCTCCTTGAATCGTATCTTATTGAATATGCTGTAGATGATCGGAATGACGAAGAGCGTCAGGACGGTCGTCGCGGTCAGGCCGAAGGCGATGGCCACTCCCATCGGCGCCCGGAACTCGGAGCCGGACGACCGGGAGAAGGCCATGGGCAGGGTGCCGAGGACGGTCGTCAAAGCGGTCAGCAGGACGGCCCGCAGACGCGTCGTCGCTCCCTGCAGGATGGCTTCCCGCTTGTCGACGCCGCGCCTGATGAGCTGATTGATGTAGTCGATCATGACGATGCCGTTGTTGACGGCGATCCCGGCCAGCAGGATGACGCCGATGAGCACGGCCAGGCTGAGCGTCCGGCCGGTGACGAAGAGGCCGATGATGACCCCGATGATGCCCAGCGGCACGGTGAACATGATGATGAAGGGGTGGCCGAAGTGCTCGAACTGGGAGGCCATGACCATGTAGACGAGCAGGAGGGCCAGAGCGAAGGCGCCGGCCAGGATGACGAAGGCGTCCGTCATCTGCTTGTACGACCCGCCGTACTCGAGGAAATACCCCGGCGGCAGGCCCCTCTCGAAGCCGGCCAGCCGGCCCTTGATCTCGCGGACGACGCCGCCGAGGTCGCCGCCGGAGATGTTGGCCGTGACGGAGACGCGGCGGGCCTGGTTCTCGCGGTTGATCATGATCGGGCCCTCGCCGGCCGAGATGTCGGCCACCTGCTCGAGATAGATCGTCTGCCCGGCGGCCGTCCGGAGGGGGATGCTTCGGACCTCGTCCATGCTGTCGCGATATCTTTCCTTGAACCGCAGCCGGACGTCGATCTCGTCGCTGCCCTCGCGGTAGCGCGTGGCCACCTTGCCCAGGGTGGCGGTCTGGACGGTGTTGGCGACCTGGTAGACCGAAAGGCCCAGGCGGTAGGCCCGCTCCCGGTCGACACGGATCCGGACCTCGGGCTTTCCGGCGGCCATCGAGTGGGTAAGGTCGCGGACGCTCTCGATCCCGGAGATGAGCTGGACGATCTGGTCGGCCTGGCTCTTGAGGGCGGCCAGATCCTTGCCGAAGAGCTTGATCTCGACCGGGGCCGAGGCGCCTCCCAGCATCATCTGGCTCATGTCCAGCGCCTCGAACTTCACCCCCCGGAGGTTCGGGAGCTTCGCCCGGATCCGTTCCGTGATCTGCTTGTCGGATTCGGTCCTCTTGTCGCGCTTGGCCAGCCCGACCCAGAGCAGGCCCTCGTGGGTGCCCGCGTTGGAGAATCCGGACGCGGCGTCCCCGGCGTCCTGCTCGACCTGCGAGCCGACCTGGGCCGAGATCATGGTGATCTCCGGCATGGCCACCATGATGTCTTCGACCAATCCCACGACGCGGTCGGTCTCCTCGAGGGACGTGCCGACGGGCATGCGGACCTTGAGCATGAGCATGTCCTGGTCCTGGGCCGGCATGAACTCCGTCCCCAGGAAGGGGACGATGGCCAAGGATAGGACGAAGGCCAGCAGCGCGCCGCCGAGGACCCAGCGGCGGTGGTGGAGGGCCTTGTCCAGCCACTTCCTGTAGAATGCCTTGGCCTTCGCGAACTGCCGCTCCTCGGGGGCCTTGGCGATGGACTTGAGGCTCTTTTTCGTGCGGAAGAGCAGGGAGGTGGACAGGGGCACGACGGTCAGGGCGACGAAGAGCGAGGCGACGAGCGAAAACGCGATGGACAGGCCGAGGGCCTGGGTCATCTTGCCGGTGATCCCCGAGGCGAAGATCATGGGGAAGAAGACGGCGATCGTCGTCAGCGTCGAGGCCGTGATGGCCATGCCGACCTCCCCCGCGCCGGCCATCGACGCGTCGTCAGCGCCCTCCCCCTCCTCGAGGTGGCGATAGACGTTCTCGATGACGACGATGGCGTTGTCGACGAGCATGCCGACGCCCAGGGCCAGGCCGCCGAGGGTCAGCAGGTTCAGCGTGTAGCCGGCGGCGTAGAGGGCGATGAAGGTCGAGATGATGGACAGGGGGATGGCCAGGCTGATGATGAACGTCGGCCGCCAGTTGCGGAGGAAGAGGAAGATCAGCAGGATGGCCAGCAGGCCGCCGACCCAGGCGTTCCGGATCGTGTTCGACGTCACCTGCTCGATCATATCGCCCTGGTCCATGGCGACGTGGAAAACGGGATTGCCGGGAATGGTCCCGATGAGGGATGCGATCTCCTTCTTGACGGCCGAGCTGGCGATCTGGCTGTTGGCGCCGGAGCGCTTGCTGACGATGAGGTAGACGCCGTTCTTCTTCTGGATGCGCGCGGCGTAGCGCATCTCCTTGAGCGTGTCCTTGACCTCGGCGACGTCGGCGACGTAGACGGGCTCGCCGGTCGCGGTCATGCCGACGACCGTCTTGCGGATGTCGTCGAGGTCCAGGAACTCGCCCATGGTCCGGACGAGGATCTCCGAGTAGCGCTCGACGATGCTCCCGGCCGGCAGGTTGAGGTTCTCGGCCCGCAGGGCCATCAGGACCTGGTCGAGGGTCAACCCCCGGCTCTCGAGGGAGGCCTTGTCGACGTCGACGAGGATCTCGCGCTCGTCCATGGCGAAGACCCGGGCCGAGGCGACGCCGTCGATCCGCTCGAGGCGCGGCGCGACCTCGTCCTCGATGATCGTCCGGAGCTTCATAGCCGGGATGTCGCTGGTGATGCCGTAGAAGATGACCGGGAACTGGCTGAAGCTGAATTTCATGACCAGGGGATCGCCGGCCTCTTCGGGAAGGTACTGCTCGGACAGGCCGATCTGGTCGCGGATATCCTGCGCGGCGAAATCGAGGTTGGTGCCCCACTCGAATTCGACGCTGATGACCGAGACGCCCTCGGATGTCTGGGACGTCACTTTCTTGACCCGGTTGACGGAGCTGACGACCTGCTCGAGCGGCCGGGTCAGGACCTTCTCGATGTCCTCCGACGAGGCCCCCGTATAGGTCGTGATGACGGAGACGGTCGGGAACTCCAGGTCGGGAAAGAAGTCGAGCCCCAGCCGGGTGAAGGAAATGGCGCCCAGGACGACGAGGATCATCGCCATCATGGACGCCGTGACCTTATGCTTGACGGAGAATTCGGGGAGCTTCATTTTTTCACCTCTTCGAGGACCTGGACCGCGGCCCCCTCCTCGAGCCCGAAGTTGCCCTCGACGACGACCGCGTCGCCTTCGGCCAGGCCGTCGAGGATCTCGATCATGGTCGTGTTCTGGATGCCCAGGGCGACGGTCTTCTTGGCCGCTTTGCCGCCGTCGACGACGAAGACGTAGGCGTTTTCGAGGACTGCGGTCTGGGGAACGACCAGGGCGTTCTCGTGGGATTGGACCTCGAAGACGAGGTCGCCGAACGTGCCCGGCCGAAGGGCCCCGTCCCCATTGGCGATGACGACCTCGACCCCGAACTTCTTGCTCAGCGGGTCGGCGGTCAGGTTGACGACGTTGACGGAGCCGCGGAAGTCGCGCCCGGGGAAGGAGCCGACCCTGAGGACGGCCTCCTGGCCCTTGCGGATGCGGCCGATGTCCTCGGAGGAGATGGCGACGACGAGCTTGACCTTGGAATAATCCATGAGGGTCAGGACGCCGCCGGCCCCGCCGCCGAACCCGCCCATCATGGGGTTGATGACGTCGCCGACCTCGGCGTTCTTCGAGGCGATGACGCCGGAGAACGGCGCCCTCATGATGGAAACGTCGAGGGCATGGCGGGCCAGGTTGAGCCCGGCCTGGGCCTGCTCGAGCTGGGCGGCGGCGGAGTCGAAGGCGAGCTGGACCTTCTCGCGCTGCTGCTCGGAGACGGCGTTCTCCTTGATCAGGCGGTCCATGCGCTCCTTGTTGCGGAGGGCGTCGGCATGGCTGGCTTCGGCCACGGCGACGCCGGCCTCGGCCTGCTTGAGCTGGAGGCGGATGGAATCCGTTTCGAGCTCGGCCAGGAGCTGGCCCTGGGCGACCCGGTCGCCGGCCTGGACGCGGATGAGGGCGATCTTGCCGCCCACCTCGGGCGTGATATTGATCTTGTTCCAGGCTTCGATCGTGCCGGTGTAGGTGATCTTCTCGGTGATCTTCGCCCTCAGGACCTTGAAGACCCTGACCGGCGCGGCGCCGAAGGTCTCGGCCGACGGGGCGGCGTTCGAGGCCGGCTTCTTGCAGGCGACGCCGGCGAAGAGGGCGGCGGCGGCGAGGGCCGCGAGGATGAGGGTCTTGCGGGTGTTCGGCTGGTTCATGGGTTCCTCCGTTAGTTCGAGCGGCTCTCCGGCCGGCTCCGGCCGACCGCCTTTTCGAGCTGGGCCTGAGAGATGACGCAGTCATAGAGCGCCTGGGAATAGTTGGTCCGAGCCTGGCTCAGGGCGACCTGGGCCGTCGAGACGTCCAGGTTGGTGGCCAACCCCTCGGCATAGTTCAGCTCCGCGATGCGGACGGCCTCGCGGGCCTGTTCGACGTTCTTCTCCTGGGACATCAGCGTCTCGCGGGCCTGAGCGTTGTTCAGGACGGCCTGGCGGACCTCGAACGCGATGGCGTCCGAGAGGCCCCTGCGGGTCAGGTCGAGCTCGCGGATGGCGGCCTTGGATTGGCCGATCCGGGCCCGGGATTCGAATCCGTCGAAGATCGGAAGGGAGAGGGACAGGTTGATCGTGTAGTAGTTCTGCCAGCTGCCCTTGCTGAATTTCAGGGCGTCGGACCAGAAGCTGTAGGCCCCCCCGATGGCCAGCGTCGGCAGGAGGGAGCCGCGGGCGATCTTCAGCATCTCCCCGGCCATGCGGCGCTGGTAATCGAGCTGGCGAAGCTCCGGCCTTTGGGCCAGGGCCTCTGCGATGACGCCCTCCGCCGCGGCATCGAGCGGCGCCGGCGCGAGCTCGCCCCGGACCTCGATCGGCGTGTCGAGCGCGACGCCGAGGATCGTCTTCAGGCCGAGCGCGGCCACTTCGACGCTGTTCCGGGCCCGGATCGCCTGGGGCTTGAGATTGGCCACCTGGACCTCCGAGCGGAGCAGGTCGAACTTCGAGGCCATGCCGACCTCGAAGAGGTTCTTGACGTTGTCCCGGAACTTCTCGGCCAGGGCCAGACCCTCGCCGGCGACCGCGGAGAACTCCTTGGCCAGGAGGTAGCCGTAGAAGGCGCGCTTGGCCTCGTAGATCGTCTCCTGCTCGGACAGGCGGACGGCTTCGCGGCTCGCCTGGAGGCCATAGGTGGCCTGCTTGTATCCGGCCGTGAGCCGCCCTCCGGCGAACAGAGGCAGGGAGAAGGCCAAGGCCATCTGGTAGTCTTTGGTGAAGTCGATGGAGATCCTCTGGGGCGGTTCGCCCGGGATCAGGGACGGGAACTCCAGGACGAAGAGCTTCTCGTCGAGGGTGTCCGTTCCTTGGGCGCTCACGGTGGGCAGGAATCCCGACACGGCTTGGTGGACCTGGGAGCGGGCCTGGACGACCTTCTCCTGGCTGGCCAGATGGAACGGGTTCTGGCGGAGGGCCATGGCGATGGCCTCGTCGATGGTCAGGACGAGCGTCGGCTTGGGCTCCTGGGCGATAGCGGCCGTCCCCAGGACGACGAGCAACATCGCGACGAACGCTGCCGCTGTCTTTTTCATGTCAGTTCTCCTTGCCGGATCGTTCGGGGTTCCGGATCCCGTCGATGATGAACCGGGTCAGGCCCTCGGCCGCGGCGGGGGGGAGGGGCGCGTCGCCCTGCCAGAACCGCATGTGCATGTAGCCCTGGAGGACGGACTCGAGGAAGTCCGCGGCCGCGCCCGTGTCCATCCGCCGGAATTCCCCGGAGGCCGCGCCTTCCTCGAAGACGCGGGCGCCGAGATCGATGAGCATCTGCCTTTTCCGGCGGAGCATGGCCATCATCTTCCGGTCCTCGGGGGGAGCGGCGCCCGCCTTGCCGGGCAGGGGCGCGAAGACGCGCATGAGCTTGAGCACGGCTTTGTCCATCCACAGGACCCGGTTGACCTGCTTCATGTCCTCGCCGCTCTCGAGGACGGCCCGGACGACCTGTCCGAGCTTCTCGCCGGCGGTCCCGGGGCCGTCGACGATCCTGGCGACCCGATCCCGGATGTCGTCGAAATGGTGGCCCATGATCTCGAAGAGCAAGACCCCCTTGCCGGCCACGTACTTGTAGATCGTCGCCTTGGACAGCTGGGCCTCCCGGGCGACGTCGTCCATCGTCAGGGCGCTGAAGCCTTTACGGAGGATGATGCGCTTGGCGGCTTGGAGAATGATGCCCCGATAGCCCTCGCGGCGGCGGAGCTCGCGCTCACGGCGGACATCGCTTGTCTTCATGGGGTTGAACCTTCCGGTTTAATAGATGAACTTGCGAGTTTATTTCATGAACCTTAAAGTTCATCTATGCTACGCCTCCGCGAACCGTTTGTCAAGAAGCGGGAACCGCAGTAGAATAACGGCGGTCTCGAGATGATACGGGAAGGGACGGGAAAAGGTTTCCGCCGGGGCCTCCGGAGCCTCGTGGCGGGAGCTCTTCTCCTCGCCGGCCTCGCGCTGGCCGGCCCGGCGCCGCCCCCCGCCTGGTGGGAAGTCCGGCTGACCGTCGCCGTGAAAGGGACCTACAGTCTCAGAGGAGAAGCGATCCCCCTCTCCGGGGAGTACGCCGGCCTGATCACGTGGGAAGGGCGCTTGGAGCCGGACGGGGACGACTTCATTCTCGTGCATATCAGGTCCGAAGCGCTGGAGTGGAGCCTCCGGGAGAAAGCCGGCCAGGGCGGGGCGGTGAGCGTCCTCGACGCCCCGGATACGTCCCGTCCGCGCCTGCGCCTGAACTATGTCCTGAGAGAAGACGCCGAGGTCGCGCTCGACTTCGAGTTCGAGGGTACGACCGTCCCCCTCCACAAGCGCTCGATCAAGATCCCTCTGGAGATGCCCCGCTCGGCGAGACCCGCCGGGATCACGCCGGGCTACAGAGACTTCGTCCTGAGCGGCTCGAACCGCATCGTCCTCCCGGCGTCGGACCTCGAGCGCCCGAGGCCCGAGAGGACCTTCGCCTGGACGTGGCGCCGCGTGGAACGGCTGGACAAGGATTCCCGCACCTTCGTGGCGATCCAGGGCCATTCGGCCGAGGCCGTCGTCGCCCTCGTCCGCCATTGACGGCCGAGCCGTCAGGCCCGGGGGTGGTACTTATCGTAAACCCGGCGCAGCTGCTCCCGGCTGACGTGCGTGTAGATCTGGGTCGTCGTAATCCGGCTGTGGCCGAGCATGAGCTGGACCGACCGGAGGTCCGCTCCCCGCTCGAGGAGATGCGTCGCGAACGAGTGACGGAGCACGTGAGGCGTGATCTCCGGCGCGCGCAGGCCCGCCGCGGCCGCGTGCTGGCGGAGGAGCTTCCAAAGGCCTTGCCGGGTGAAGGGCTTGCCCCGGCGCGACAGGAAGAGCTCCTCGCGACGGCCGCCCGGGTCGAGCCGCGGACGGACCTCCGCGAGATAGCGCCCGACCGCGTCGCAGGCCGAACGGCCGAGCGGCACGATCCTCTCCTTGCCCCCCTTGCCGCGGCAGACGAGAAAGCCTTCGTCCCGGTTGATCTCGGCGAGCTTCAGGGACGCCAGCTCCGATACCCGGAGCCCCGAGCCGTAGAGGACCTCGAGCATGGCCCGGTCCCTGACCCCGCGCGGCTTGGACACGTCGGGCGCCGCCAGGAGTCTCTCGACCTCGCCGACGGTCAGGAACTTGGGCAGGGCCAGCCAGGTCGAAGGCGTCGTCAGCCGCGAGGACGGGTCCTTCTTGAGGAAGCCGCTGAGGACCGAGAACCTGAAGAAGGAGCGCAAGGCCGAAATGAGCCGGGCGCGCGAGCGGGCCGCGAGGCCGGCCCCGCTCTCGCGGTGGACGAAGGCGACCAGGGTGTCCTCGGAGACGCGGGGCAGGGCGATCCTCCCGGCCTTGAGGAAATCGACGAGCTTCCGGACGTCGCGCCCGTAGGCCGCGACGGTGTTCAGGGAAAGCCCCTTCTCGACGGCCAGGTACTCGAGGAAGAGGCGCAGGGATTCCTCGGGCGACGAGGAGGGGCGCGTCATGTCAGGATGGGATTGGAGCTCCGCTCCTGCCCGACGGTCGTCCGAGGCCCGTGGCCGGGCAGGACGACCGTCTCCTCGGGCAGGGTGAGGATCCGCTCCCGGATCGACCGGTCGAGGTCCTTCCAGGACCCGCCGGGGAGGTCCGTCCGGCCGACCCCGCCGCAAAAAAGCGTGTCGCCCGAGAAGAGCAGACCGCCGTGGACGAAGGCGACGCTCCCGCGCGTGTGGCCCGGCGTGTGGATGACCCGGAGGGACGTCCGGCCGAAGACGATCTCTTCGCCCTCGGCGAGGAGGCGGTCCGGCGGCGGCGAGTTCTTGGCCCCGAGGAGCAGGCTGAGCTCGATGTAGTCGGAGACCTGGAGCATCTCCGTATCGGCGCCGTGGATCCCCAGGGGGACGCCGTACTTCCGGACGATGTCGCTATTGGCGCCGATGTGGTCGACATGGCCGTGGGTGTTGAGGACGACGGCGGGCTTGAGCTCCAGGTCGGCGACCGCGGCGATGATCCTCTCAGGATCGGCCCCGGGGTCGATGACGGCGCAGGCCCGGGTCTCCTCGCAGTAGACGAGATAGCAGTTGGTTTCGAGGGCGCCGACGACGACCAGCTCGTATTTCATCCCGATCCCCGGAATCATATTAATGCCAATTCCCACGCCAGTCAACCGGATCGGCTCGGAGGTCAGCCTCCCCGGCCGCGGAGGGGCTTCGGGGATCGTCTCCGCTCGCTGCGGTGGTTCTTCACGCCGCCCCGGTCCGGAGCCGACTTGGACGTCTCCGTCCCGATGTCGGCTAAACCACCGCTTCATGCTCTCTCCGACGACACCCCTCAACCCCTTCTTCCGCGGCCTTTGAGCGCGTCTCGGCAAACAAGAGGGGGGACATGTATCGGGTACGTGTCCCCGTCCTGAACAAGAGGGGGGACATGTATCGGGTACGTGTCCCCGTCCTAAAAGAATAGTGCTATAATCGGCGCGTGGACGTTCTGATCACACCCGAAGCGCGGCGGGAGCTGGAGGCCCTCAGGGCTTTCCGGCCCAGGCCAGGGACATGGGGCGTCCTCGTCGGGCACAGGCGGGGATCCCGGTTCATCGTCGAGAAGCTCCTGGCCGCCGGGGATCCGGGGACCGTTCCCGGCGAGGACCTGCTCGAGCGTCTCGACGCCGTCTGGCCGGGGCGGACAATCGGCCTGATCGCCGTGAGGCCCGGCGCCGCGTTCAAGAGAGCCGCGCGGGGGCCCGCCTGGTACGGCAAGCTCGTCCTCGAGCTCGCCGGAACGGCCCGGGCGCCGCTCGTCCGTCCCTTCGTGGTCGAGTTCGAGCGGCGCTTCTTCCTCGACCCGATCTCGTTCGCGCCGGCCGTCAAGGAGAAGGCCCGTGAGTGAATCCCTGACCCCCGAAGAAGAGCGCGCCTGTCTGAGGCTCGCCCGCCAGGCGCTCGAGCATTATTTCGAGACGGGGAAGCATCTCCGCGCCCCGACCGGATCCGGCACGCTCAAGGAGAAGAGGGGCGCGTTCGTCACCCTGACCGTGGACGGAGACCTGCGCGGCTGCGTCGGCTATCCCCTGCCCGTGAAACCGCTCGACGAAACGATCATCGAGATGGCCGTCGCCGCGGCCAGCCAGGATACGCGGTTCGAGCCGCTGGCGGCCAAAGAGCTGAAAATGCTAAAGATAGAGATATCCGTCCTGGGCCTGCCCAAGCCCGCAGCCGGCCCCGAGGAGGTCCAAGTCGGATGCCACGGGATCATCGTCTCGAAGGGCTTCCACAGGGGCCTGCTCCTGCCCCAGGTCCCCGTAGAGCACGGCTGGGACAGGGAAACCTACCTCAGCCACGGCTGTCTCAAGGCGGGTCTCCCGACCGACGCGTGGAAGGAGGGGGCGGAGATCGAGGTCTTCACCGCCCAGGTCTTTTCCGAATAGCGCGGCTCTCGCGCCGGCCTATTTCTTCTTCGTCTTGAGCGCGGCCAGCTCCGTCTTGGCCTCGGCCTTCAGGACGTCATCCTTCGAGGTCGTCTTGGGGAGGTCGATGCACTTCTGGAAGCATTCGCCCGCCTCATCGTACTTCTTGAGGGCGACGAGGGTCCGTCCGAGCTCGAGGTAGTGGTTGGCGTATTCCGGATGGAGCTCGATCGCTTTCCGCAGGGCCTTCTCCGATTCCTCGAAGGAGCCCTTGGGGATGGACCCGTAGATGATGTTCCCGAAGAACCGCTTGGCCCCGCCGATCTCGTCCATCCGCCG
>MEYC01000110.1:0-9914 GCA_001775715.1 Candidatus Aminicenantes bacterium RBG_16_66_30
CGACCTTGTGGATGACGCCCAGGATGTTCCGCTGGGCCGCCGGGGCGTCCGGCCCCATGACAAAGTCCGGCCCGCCCAGGGCGTAGAAATGGGTCGAATGGTCGGTCACGTAGAAGATGACATAGAGCAGCTCCCGGAGGAGCTTGGCCGTGCGGGGCAGGTCGATGTGATAGACGGCGTCGCACGTCTTGGCCGACGCCATCATGTGGGCTTCGGGGCAGACGCCGCAGATGCGCGTCGTGATCCGGCTCATTTCCTCGACGGGGCGGCCGACGCAGAACTTCTCGAAGCCCCGGAGCTCCGGGATCTGGACGTAGGCGTCGGCGACGTCGCCCTGGTCGTCGAGGAAAATGGAGATCTTGCCGTGGCCTTCGAGCCGGGTAACGGGATCGATGGTGATGGTCTTCATGATCTGATACGCCTTCCGACGAGCGATCCGGCCAGGCCGAACCGGTAGAACGTGCCGACAGGGTCGACGATCTGGTCGGCCACGGCCTGGATCTCGGCGGGGTCGTCGCTGTCGATGATCGAAGCGATCGCCCCGGCCAGCTTGGCCCCGACGTCCTGGATGCCGTCCGCGGGCCCGTAACAGCCCCGGCAGCCGAGGTTGACCTGCGGACAAAGGGCGCCGCAGCCGGCGTGGATGGCCGGGCCGTTGCAGATGATGCCTTGCTCCAGGAGGCACTTGACGGGATCGATGTCCCGCGGATCGACGAGGTGAGGGCGGCGGAAGGCCTTGATCTTCTTTTCTTCCTTCGTCCTCTTGCACTCGTCGCAAACCGTCTTGGGATTGACCCCGACGAGGGCGCCCTTGGGCGGGAGCTTTCCGGTGAGCGCCGCCTCGGCCACGGCCCAGATCTGCTCGGCGACGGGCGGACAGCCGGGCATGCGGTAGTCCACGTCGACGACGTGGTCGAGCGGCCGGAGGACCTCGAACAGGTCGGGCAGGGTCAGCCGCCCGGCGGGCGTCTCCGTGACGGTCTGGGGGAAGGTCGTGTTCCCGGGCTCCACCGACGGCGACTTCCGATAGACGTAATCGAGGATCTCGGACTTGGTCGTCAGATTGGCCAAGCCGGGGATGCAGCCCTCGAAGGCGCAGGAGCCGAACGCGACCAGGACCTTGGACTTCTGGCGGAGGAGCTTGGCGATGTGGAGGTTCTCCTCGTTCCGGATGCCCCCGTTGAACAAGGTGACGTCGATCTCTCCGTCGGCCATGGCTTCGACGTCCTTGTACTTCGTGTCCAGGAGGCACGGGCAGAACACGAGATCGGCGGCGGCGTCGAAATCCAGGATCTTCTCCCGGATGTCGAGGAACGCGATCTCGCACCCGCCGCAGCTGGCCGCCCAATACACGGCGAACTTGGGCTTAGGCATGGATGATCCTTTCGGCCGGGGATAAGGACCGGGGTCCTCTCGGGGCGGATCGGCGCCCCGCATGCGGATGATAAGATGGGATGAGTGCGGATGACCGGGACGCATCCACGCCGGAAGGAATGGCTGCGGAGAATCGCTTCAGCCGACGATCAATACTCATTAACTCATAAGACGATGTGTCGTATTCAAAGATGAATACTATAGTCTTTTTTTCCGGAGACTGTCAAGCATTTCGGCGGAGATATCCGGCCGGCGCGCCGCCGCGGCGGGTTTGACTTCGGGAAGGGCGTTTGCTATAAGGATGGGGCCCGGGCCGCCGGGCGTTTTCATTGGCGAAATAAGGGAGAGAGGCATGAAGATCCACGAATTCCAGGCCAAGCAGATCCTGGCCCGCTTCGGCGTCCGCGTCCCGCGCGGCGAGGTCGCCGAGACGCCGGAGGCCGCCCGGGCCATCGCCGAGCGGATCGGGCCGCGCGTCGTCGTCAAGGCCCAGATCCACGCCGGCGGCCGGGGCAAGGGCGGCGGCGTCAAGCTCGCGGCGACCCCGGCCGAGGCCGAGGCCCTGGCGGGCCGGATGATCGGCATGCAGCTCGTGACCCACCAGACCGGCCCCGAGGGGAAGCGGGTCCAGCGCGTCCTCGTCGAGGAGGCCCTGGAGATCGCCCGGGAGCTCTACCTCGGCCTCGTCATCGACCGGGCCCGCGAAGCGGCGGTCCTCATGGCCTCGACCGAGGGCGGCGTCGAGATCGAGAAGGTCGCCGCCGAGACCCCCGAGCGCATCTTCAAGGAATACGTGGACCCGGCCACGGGGCTCCTGGGCTTCCAGGCCCGGAAGCTGGCGTTCAAGCTCGGCCTCGAGGGCGAGGCGCTCAAGCAGGCCCAGAAGTTCATCGGCGGCCTGTACCGCGCCTTCGAGGGCACCGATGCCTCCCTGGCCGAGATCAACCCCCTCCTCGTGACCAAGCAAGGCGACGTCCTGGCCCTCGACGCCAAGATGAACTTCGACGACAACGCCCTCGGCCGCCACCCCGACATCCAGGCGATGCGGGACCTCAGCGAGGAATCCCCTCTCGAGATCGAGGCCTCCAAGTACAACCTCAACTACATCAAGCTTGACGGGAACGTCGGCTGCATGGTCAACGGCGCGGGCCTGGCCATGGCCACGATGGACATCATCAAGTACGCCGGGGGGATGCCGGCCAACTTCCTCGACGTGGGCGGCGGCGTCACGGAAGAGGCCGTCACCAACGCCTTCCGCATCCTGGTCAGCGACCCCGACGTCAAGGGGGCCCTGATCAATATCTTCGGGGGCATCGTCCGCTGCGACATGATCGCCAACGGCGTCGTCAAGTCGGCCCGGGCGCTGGGGACGAAGATCCCCGTCGTCATCCGGCTCGAGGGGACGAACGTGGACCTGGGCAAGAGGATCCTGGCCGAATCGGGCCTGGCCTTCTCGTCCGCGGACAGCATGAGGGAAGCCGCCGAGCGCATCGTCGCTCTGGTGAAGGAAACGGACCCAAGGAGCCTTCCATGAGCATCCTTCTCGATGAAAAGACGCGCGTCATCGTTCTGGGGATCACCGGAGGCGAAGGGACGTTCCACGCCGGGAAGATGATCGAATACGGCACCCGGGTCGTGGCCGGCATGACGCCCGGCAAGGGCGGGACGAATCACCTCGGCGTCCCCGTCTTCAACACCGTGGCCGAGGCCGCCGCGGCCGTGGGGGTCGACGCGGCCGCGATCTTCGTGCCGCCGTTCGCCGCGGCCGACGCCATCATGGAGTGCGCCGACGCCGGCCTCGGGCTCGTCGTCTGCATCACCGAAGGGATCCCGACCTTCGACATGCTGAAGGTCAAGACCTATCTCCGCGGCAAGCCCGTCGCCCTGATCGGCCCGAACACCCCGGGCATCATCTCGCCGGGCAAGGCCAAGATCGGCATCATGCCCGGTCCCATCCACAAGCCGGGCACGATCGGGATCATCTCCCGGTCCGGGACGCTGACCTACGAAGCCGTCCAGCAGGTCTCGCAGCAGGGCTACGGCCAATCGACGGCCGTGGGCATCGGCGGCGACCCGATCGTCGGGCTCAAGTACATCGAGCTCCTGGAGCTGTTCAAGCGGGATCCCGGGACAGAGGCCGTGATCTTGATCGGCGAGATCGGCGGAACGGCCGAGGACGAGGCCGCCGCCTATATCCGGGCGTCCTTCCCCAAGCCCGTCGTCGGGTTCATCGCCGGCCAGACGGCCCCGCCGGGGCGGCGGATGGGTCACGCCGGGGCGATCATCGCCGGCGGCAAAGGGACGGCCCAGGAGAAGATGGACGCCCTCCGGGCCGCCGGGGTCCGGGTCGCCGTCAGTCCGGCCGATATCGGGATCGAGCTCCGCCGGGCCCTAACCCGCGCCGCCTGATCCTCCCGCCTCGTCGTCCCCGGCCGCCAGGGCCGCGGCGACGAGGCTGCGGAGGGTCGTCGGCAGAAAGGGCTTGGGCAGGAAGTCCATCGCCCCGAGCTGCATCGCTTGGAGCGTATTCCTCATCGTCGGGTACCCCGTCACCATGATGATGCGGGCCTTGGGGTTGCGGGCCTTCAGCATCCGGAGCAGGTCCATGCCGCTGAGGCCGGGCATCATGAGGTCGACGATCAGGACGTCGTACGGCTGCTCGGCCTCCTTGCTGAGCGCCTCCTCGCCGCTTTGCGCCATATCGACGTCGCAATCGCCGCCGACGAGCACCTGCCGGATGCTCTTGCAGACCGTCAGCTCATCGTCCACGACGAGGATCCGGTGCTTGCGGGGTTTGGTCATAGCGGCGCCTCCTCGATGCGTTTGTCTTCCCGGGGGGGGATCAGGGGGATCCGGACCGTGAACACGGTGCCCTTCCCCACCACGCTCCGGACGAGGATCGTCCCGCCGCGCTGCCGGATGATCCCGTAGCTTACGGCCAGGCCCAATCCGGTCCCGAAGCTCTTGGTGGTGAAGAAGGGATCGAACAGCCGGGGGATGTTCTCCTTGGGGATCCCCACGCCCGTATCGGTGAAGGTGATCTCGATGTGCGTGCCGTCGCGGCTCATGAGGCTGGCCACGGCGAGCGTCCCGCCGGTGGGCATGGCCTCGCAGGCGTTGATGGCCAGATTCGAAAAGACCTGCTGGATCTTGTTCTTGTCGATCTCGATCGCGGGGAGCGTGCGGTCCAGGGCCTTCTCGATGCGGATGTTGCGGACCGAAGCCTGCATCTCAAGGAGCTGGAGGGTGCGGTCGACGATGTCGTTGATATCGGTCGGGGCCGCTTGCGAAGGCGTCTGGCGGGCGAAATCGAGCAGGCCGCCGACGATCCCGGCGCAGCGGGTCGTCTCGTCGGCGATGAGCCGGAGGGCCTCCTCCTCGCCCGGATCGAGCCCCGGCCGCTCCAGGAGAAGATGGCTGTTGAGCAGGATGGCGGTCAGGGGATTGTTGATCTCGTGGGCGACCCCGGCGGCCATCTTGCCGAGCGAAGCCAGCTTCTCCGACACGACGAGCTGATCCTGCGTATCGCGCAGCTCCCGCGTGCGCTCCTCGACCCGCCGCTCGAGGGTCCTGCCCCACTGGGTCAGGTCCTCTTGCGCCAGGCTGAGCTCGTCGGTCATGCGGTTGAAGGCCCGGGCCAGCTGGCCGATCTCGTCCTGGCTCTCGGCCCGGACGCGGTGGGCCAGGTCGCCCGAGGCGATCTTGCCCGTGGCGTCGACCATGACGGCCAGGGGGCGCGTGATCCGGCGGGCCACGAACGACAACAGCCCGATGAGGAACAGCACGCAGAGGGCGGCGATGCCGACGAACGTCGCCATGACCCTGTTCCGCAGATCGATGTAAGGCCTCTCGAGCATGCCGACGTAGAGCATGCCGACCGTCCGGCCGGCGATGTCGTGGATCGGCCTATAGGCGGTGATGTACCAGGCCGTCACGACGAAGGCCCGCCCGACATAGGTCTCCCCCCGGTCCAGGACCGCTTCCTTGACCTCTCGGGACACCCGGGTCCCCACCGCCCGCTGGCCCTGGCTGTCGAGGACGTTGGTGGAGATCCGGAGGTCGTCCTGGAACAGCGTGGCTGTTCCGATGTCGTGGCCCTTGTACTTCTCCCCCTTGAAGACGATCTCCTTGACCCGGTCGACGAGATCGTAGTTTCTGTTGAAGAGCAGGCCGCCCGTCAGGACGCCGAGGAGGACGCCGGAATCGTCGATGACGGGCGCGGCGGCGACGAGCATCATCCCCTTGTCCTCGTGGTCCTCGGGCCTCGCGGCCGCCATGGGCGTCGAGACGAACTGGAACCAGGCCCGGCCGGCCAGGTCGTCCCCTTCCCGGAGAAGCTCGTCCCGGGAGACGATCCGGGTCCCGGCGGCGGTCTCGTTCCGAAGGGCCCGGGCGACGAGAGGGTCCCGGGCGGCGGCGTCGCCGACCGGCGCGTCGGCGGACCGGGACCGCACGACGACCCGGCCGCGGGCGTCGGTGAGGTTGAGGACGTCGAGACCGAACTCCCGGCGGATCGCGTCGAGCCGCCCCGAGACCCCGGCCACGTCCGATCCCCCGAGGGCCTCCCGGAGATCCTCCTGCCGGGCGCGGAGCCGGACGGTGTCGCGGAGGCTGTTCAGCCGCTCTTCATAGACCATCCACGCCGAAGCCAGGTCGTGCCGGACCTTGGCCTCGGCCAGGGAAATGATGGTCTGGTGTTCGATCCGGGTGCCCACGAGCAGCGTCAGGATGCCGCCGATGGCGATGATCGCGAGAAAGCTCAGGATGAGCTTGCGCCGCAGAGGGAGATCCAGGAGCCGTTGGACCATCCGTCGAAAGGGCATCGATCCGCCTCGGTTCACCATAACACTGGCGTCGGAGTCCTGTCAATCGGGCCCGCGGCTTGACATTCCCCAACCCGCTTCATTATATAATAGAGGAAGAAACGACGAAAAACCGCAGAAAAGGAAGATGCCCGCATGGATAAGATCGAGAGGATGAAGGACGGCACGGAGGTCACCATCCGGCCGCTCGGGCCGCAGGACACCGACCGGCTGATGGCGTTCTACGGCGCCTTGCCCGAGGAAGACCGGAAATACCTGAAGTTCGACGTCACGGACCGCAGGGCCGTGGTCAAGCGCCTGCGCCGGGTCGATGCCGGCGACGACATCCGCATCGTGGCCGTTCACGGCGGCCTGATCGTCGCCAGCGGCGCCCTGGAGCTGTCCGGAGAAGGCTGGAGCAAGCACCAGGGAGAGATCCGCGTGATCGTCGCCCGTCCGTTCCAGAAGCGGGGGCTGGGGACGATCGTGATCCGCGAGCTCTATTTCATCGCCGTGCAGAACCAGATCCAGACGATCGTGGCCCGGATGATGCGGCCCCAGGTCGGAGCCCAGAAGATCTTCCGCCGGCTCGGCTTCCGCGAGGAATCGATGATGCCGGACTTCGTCAAGGACCTTCAAGGGAGCTCTCAAGACCTGATCGTCATGACCTGCGACGTCAAAGAGCTGTGGAAGCAGCTGGACCGGACGTTCAGCGAGTCCGACTGGCAGCGGTGCCGCGACTAGCCCGCCGATACTCGTTGAAAGATTCCCGTCTTTCCTGTAAGGTACTCCCTTAACGATGCAGCAGAGAAGAACGGCCGGGGTCGCGGGGCGCGGCCAAGCCTCCCCGGGCCTGAGACGATCGACCGTTTCGGCAGAACGGGCGGCCGCCCGCATCGTCGTCCGGAAGTACGGCGGCCAGAGGCGGGCGGTCATCCAGATCCTCCAGGACCTCCAGGAACGGCTCCGCTGGCTCGCGCCCGAAACGCTCGAGGCGGTGGCCCTGGAGCTGAAGATGCCGCCGGCCCACGTCACCAGCGTAGCGACCTTCTATAAGTCCTTCAGCCTGGCGCCCCGCGGCCGGCATATTTGTACGGTCTGCATGGGGACGGCCTGTCATGTCCGGGGCGGGGCCACGGTCCTGGAGCATTTCGAACGGAAGCTCGGGCTGCGGGCCGGGCAGACCTCCCCCGACCGCGAGGTCACCCTCGAGCGCGTCAACTGCCTGGGCGCCTGCGCTCTCGCGCCGCTCGCCGTCATCGACGGGCGGTACCACGGTCAGATGAACGAATCCAAGGCCGACAAGGTCCTCCAGCCGATCCTCCGGGCCGGCGGCCCGGCGCCGGATGCCGGGAGCGGGCCGGAGGACGGGGAAGCCCTTTGAAGACCGCCAGGACCCACCTCCTCGTCTGCGCCGGAACGGGCTGCGTGTCCTGCGGCGCCTTCGCCCTCAAGGACGCCCTGGTGGCGGAGATCGCCCGCCGCGGCATTCAGGACGAGGCCCTCGTCGTGACCACGGGCTGCAACGGTTTCTGCGAGCGGGGCCCCATCCTCCTCGTTCATCCCGACGGCGTCTTCTACCAGCGCCTGTCCCCCGCGGACGTGCCCCTCCTCGTCGAGGAGCACCTCATCAAGGGGCGGCCGGTCCCCCGGCTCATGTACGTGCCGCCGGAGGGGGGCCTCCCCGTCCCCAAGATGGCCGACATCGAGTTCTTCAAGCACCAGCGGCTCATCGTCCTGCGCAACCGGGGCCGCATCGACCCGGAAAAGATCGAGGAGTACATCGCCTACGACGGCTACGAGGGCGCGGCCAAGGCCTTGGAGCGCATGACGCCCGAGGAGATCGTCGCCGAGGTGAGCGCGGCGGGTCTCCGAGGACGGGGCGGCGCCGGATTCCCGACGGGCCGGAAGTGGGACCTCTGCCGCCGGGAGCCGGGCTCGCCCAAGTACCTCATCTGCAACGGCGACGAGGGGGACCCCGGGGCGTTCATGGACCGTTCCGTCCTCGAAGCCGACCCGCACGCCATCCTGGAAGGGATGATCATCGGGGCCAAGGCCATCGGCGCGGCCCGGGGGTTCGTCTACATCCGCGACGAATACCCCCTGGCCGTTTCGCGCATCGGCATCGCCCTGAGGCAGGCCCGGGAGATGGGCCTGCTCGGCCGGGACATCCTGGGCACGGGCTTCGACTTCGATCTCGAGATCGTCCGCGGCGCCGGCGCCTTCGTGTCGGGCGAGGAGACGGCCTTGATCGCCTCGATCGAGGGCCAGCGGGCCTATCCCCGGCAGCGGCCCCCCTATCCCGCGCAGAGCGGCCTGTGGGGTCGGCCGACGGTGATCAACAACGTCGAGACCTGGGCCAACGTCCCCTCCATTATCCGCCGCGGCGCGGCCTGGTTCTCGAGCCTGGGGACCGAAACGAGCAAGGGTACGAAGATCTTCTCGCTCGTCGGCAAGATCAATAATACGGGGCTGGTGGAAGTCCCCATGGGCATCCGCCTGCGCGATATCGTCTACGCCATCGGCGGCGGCATCCCCAAGGGCCGGGATTTCAAGGCTGTCCAGATCGGAGGTCCCTCGGGAGGCTGCATCCCCAAGGAGCTCCTCGACCTGCCCATCGATTACGAGAGCCTGACCCAGGCGGGAGCCATGATGGGCTCGGGGGGCATGATCGTCATGGACGAGGACACCTGCATGGTGGACATCGCCCTGTACTTCCTGCGCTTCACCCAGGAGGAATCCTGCGGCAAATGCTCCCCCTGCCGGATCGGCACGCGCCAGATGGCCGAGATCCTGGCCCGGATCACGGCCGGAGAGGGAAGCCTCGAGGACCTCGAGAAGCTCGGGACGCTCGCCGCGACGGTCAAGAGGGGCTCCCTCTGCGGCCTGGGTCAGACGGCGCCCAACCCGGTGCTGTCCACGCTGAGGCATTTCCGGGACGAGTATCTGGCCCACATCGTGGACCGGGTCTGCCCCGCCGGGGTCTGCAAGAGCCTGATCACGTTCACCATCGATCCCGAGAAGTGCGTGGGCTGTCTTCTCTGTCTCAAAGCCTGTCCCGTCCACGCCATCTCGGGGGAACGGAAGAAGGTCCACGTCATCGATCCGGACGTCTGCATCAAATGCGGAGCCTGTCTCAACGCCTGCCCGGCCAAGGTCCGGGCCGTGATCAAACGCGCGGGCGATCGGGCGGGGGCTTCGCGGGAGGGGGCGGCCGCCCCGAAGGACGCATGAAGCTCCTCATCGACGGACGGGCGGTCACGGCGGAAGGGAGCCCCACGCTTTTGGAGGTGGCCAGGGCGAACGGCATCTTCGTGCCCTCGCTCTGCGACTACCCTGGGCTCGGCCCCTATGCCGCCTGCCGCCTCTGCCTCGTCGAGGTCAAGGGACGGAAGGGCTTCATCCCGGCCTGCAGCACGGCGGCCGAGGAGGGCATGGAGATCTCCACCGCGACGGCCGATCTCCAGGTCCTGAGGAAGGGGATCCTCGAGCTCATCCTGGCCGAACATCCCCACGCCTGCCTGATCTGCGCCGAGAAGCCGTCGTGCGACGATCTCAAGTCGACCATCCGCAAGACCGGCGAGGTGACCGGCTGCGTCCTCTGTCCGGCCAACGGCCGGTGCGAGCTCCAGCGCGTCGTCGAGGCCCTGGGCCTCGGCCTGGTCCCCTTCCCCAGCCATCGCCGTCCCGGCGAGGTCCGCCGGGACGATCCGTTCATCGACCGCGACAACAGCCTCT
>MEYC01000110.1:9923-14433 GCA_001775715.1 Candidatus Aminicenantes bacterium RBG_16_66_30
GCATCCTCTGTGGCCGCTGCGTCCGCGTGTGCGAGGAGATCCGCGGCGCCTCCGTCCTCACCTTCGTCTCCCGCGGATCGGAGACCGTGATCGGCACGGCCCTCGACCGCCGGCTGATCGATTCGAATTGTCAGTTCTGCGGCGCGTGCGTCGATGCCTGCCCCACGGGATCGCTCACGGACCGGGCGGCCCGCTACGACCGCCCGGCCGAGGCCGCGAGGACTGTCGTCTGCACTCTCTGCGGACAGGGGTGCCGTTTGAACGCCAGGATCCGGGAAGGCCGGATCGCCGGGACCTCGCCCGACCCGGAAGGGCCCGCGAACGAGGGTCAAGCCTGCGTCAAGGGCCGGTTCTTGGTCGGTCCCGCGTTGAGCCATCCTCGCCGGCTGCTCAAGCCTCTCATCCGCGAGAACGGCTCGCTCCGCGAGGCGGGCTGGGAAGAGGCGCTGGAGCTGGCCGCGAAGCGGCTGGCCGCCTTCGCCCCCGCCGAGGTCGCCGTGTCCGCGTCGGCCCAGAGCTCGTGCGAGGACCTCTTCGTCCTGCACAGGTTCGCCGCCGAGGTCCTGCGGGCGCCGGCGGTCACCGGCCCCTGGGCCGGCTCCGCGGCGGCGGGCCTACGGGATCTCGGTAGGATCGCGGGCCGGGCCCTGCCGTTGAATTTCCGTATGTCCGACATCGATCACGCCAGGACCGTCATCGTCGTCGGGGAAGACCTGCCCGTCACACAGCCCATCGTCGGGCTCCATGTCCACAGGGCCGCGTCCAAGGGCGCGGCCGTTGTCAGGATCGACGCCGGAAAGAGGGTCCCGGATCTCGCCTCGCGGCTTGACTCGTCCAAGCCCGCGGTTATCCTGGTCGGCCCGTCGCTCATCGGCGGGAAAGACGGGCCCGCCCGGCTCGCCGCCCTTGAAGCCGCGGCCGCCTCCGTCGGCGGGCGGCTCGTCGCGCTCGACCGGGAAGCCAACGTCCGCGGCGGCCTCGCTATCGCGGAGGCCTTCCCCGCGCGCCCGGCCTCGACCGGCGCCCGGGCCCTCTATCTCGCCGGCCCCCACCCAAAGCTCAAGCCCGGGGAAGCCGAGTTCGTCATCGTCCAGGCCAGCTACGGCGACGAAACCTCGGCCTTGGCCGATATCGTCTTTCCGGAGGCGACATCGTTCGAGGCGGAGGGGACGTTCGTGAACGTCGAAGGCCGGATCCAGGTCTCCCGCCCGGCCGTAGCGCCTCCCGACGAGGCCCGGCCCGGCTGGCGGATCCTGCAGGACTTGGCCGGCCGGCTCGGCGCGCCGGGATTCGGGTACGGTTCGGAGGCGGATGTCCGCGCCGCGCTCGCCGCCGCCGCGCCTGCTTTCGGCGCCGCGGTTTTGGCGGCCGCCGGCGACGGCTCGGCCTTCCTGGCCGATGGACCGGCCGGAGCTGCGGCGATCGCCGGAACGGACGCCGGCCGGGGCCGCCGGCGCGCCCGCGTCGCGACGCCGCGCGATCCCGACGATTACAAGGGCCTGAGCCTGGCCCTAGAGAACAAGAGTTTGAAGCTCATACGAGGACGACGATGCCCAAGATCCTGACCCGGGAGCGCCTCGTCCCCAATCTGCACCTCCTCGAGGTCCACGCCCCCGAGGTCGCGGGGAAGTGCCGGCCGGGGCAGTTCGTCATCGTCATGCCCGACGAAAAAGGCGAGCGGATCCCGCTCTCGATCGCGGACTGGGACGTCGAGCGCGGCTCGGTCACAGCGGTCTTCCTGGTCGTCGGGACGACCACGCGCAAGCTGGCCGCTCTCAAGGCCGGCGACGAGATCCCGGTCTTCGTCGGTCCGCTCGGCCGCCCCTCTGAGATCGCCGCGTTCGGGACGGTCGTGCTCGTCGCCGGCTGCTTCGGCATCGGCGCCCTCTGGCCGGCCGCCCGGGCCCTCAAAGCCGCCGGCAACCGCGTGATCGCCTTGATCGACGCCAAGGCGGATTATCTCGTCTACTGGAAGGACCGCTATCGCTCGGTTTGTGACCGGGTCCTCTTTTCGTCGCGCGACTACGCGCTGGGCTCCAAGGAGTTCGTCCCCGGGCCGCTCGAAAGGCTCCTCGAGGCCGAAGCTCCGGTGGCCCGGGTGATCGCGGTCGGCTGCACCTATCTCATGTACGCCAGCGCCCAGGCCACGAGGCCTTTGGGCGTCAAAACGGTCGTCAGCCTGAATCCGATCATGGTCGACGGCACGGGCATGTGCGGCGCCTGCCGCTGCACGGCCGAGGGCAAGACGAAGTTCGCCTGCGTCGACGGGCCCGACTTCGACGGGCATCACGTGGACTGGGACGAGCTGTTCATGCGTCGGAAATCCTATTTCGATGACGAAACGAGGTCGCTCTGCCGCTACGAGGAGACGGAGTTCCCCTAGCGCGAGGGACGGAGAGATATGGCCGAGGACAAGAAAGAGCTGGCGCCGGAGCTGAAAGAAAAGCTCAAGGCCGAGTTCGACCAGGACTGGCGGAAAGAGCAGCGCAAGTCCGTCCCGGCCAAGGAGCGGATGAAGCTCGCCCGCCAGAAGATGCCGGAGCGGCCGGCCGGCGTCCGGAACAAGGATTTCCAGGAGGTCAACATCGGCCTGACGCCGGAGATGGCCCAGGTCGAAGCCCGGCGCTGCCTCGACTGCGCCAATCCCCAGTGCGTCACCGGCTGCCCGGTCTCGATCGATATCCCCAGCTTCGTCAAGCTCATCGAGAAGGGCGAGTTCCTGGCCGCCGCCTGGAAGCTCAAGGAGACCAACTCCCTCCCGGCCATCTGCGGCCGCGTCTGCCCCCAGGAGAGCCAGTGCGAGGAGGTCTGCACCATGAAAAAGGCCTCCGGCGTCCCGGTGGCCATCGGGAACCTCGAGCGGTTCGCCTCCGATTTCGAGCGGCTGAGCGGCTCGCTGAAGATCCCGCCCCTGCCGCCGCCCTCGGGAAAGAAAGCAGCCGTCATCGGGGCCGGGCCGGCCGGCCTGACCGTGGCCGGCGACCTGGCCAAGCTCGGCCACGAGGTCACGATCTTCGAGGCCCTCCACGAGGCCGGCGGCGTCCTCATCTACGGCATCCCGGAGTTCCGGCTGCCCAAGGCCATCCTCAAGGCCGAGGTCGATTACCTCAAGCGCCTCGGCGTCACGGTTCGGACGAGCTTCGTCGTGGGCCTGACGGCAACGATCGACGATCTGAGGAACGAGGGCTACGAGGCCTTCTTCGTCGGCTCGGGAGCGGGCCTGCCCAACTTCATGAAGATCCCCGGCGAGAACCTCGTCGGCGTCTACTCGGCCAACGAGTACCTGACCCGGGTGAACCTCATGCGGGCCTACGACTTCCCGGCCTACGACACGCCGGTCTTCAAGGCCCGGACGGCCGCGGTCATCGGCGGCGGCAACGTCGCCATGGATTCCGTCCGCACGGCCAAACGGCTGGGCGCCGAGCGCGCCGTCATCGTCTACCGGCGCTCGCGGGCCGAGATGCCGGCCCGGACCGAGGAGATCCACCACGCCGAGGAGGAGGGGATCGAGTTCCAGCTCCTGACGACGCCCATCCGCTATCTTGGCGACGAGCACGGCCGGGTCCGGGCCATGGAGTGCCAGAAGATGGGACTGGGCGAGCCGGACGCTTCGGGCCGGAGGCGCCCGGTGCCGATCGAGGGCTCCGAGTATACGATGGACGTCGACCTCGTCGTCTGCGCCATCGGGCAGAGCCCCAACCCGCTCATCCCCCAGACGACCCCCGGTCTCAAGATGGGCAAGTGGGGCAACGTCGAGGTCGATTGGACGACGATGGCCACGAGCCTCCCCGGCGTTTACGCCGGAGGCGACATCGTCCGCGGCGGAGCGACGGTCATCCTGGCCATGGGCGACGCGCGGATCGCGGCGGCCCAGATGGACAAATACCTCCGGCGGTGAGCCGGGGGAGGAAGGAGGCGAACGTGGTCGACCCCAAAACGCTCGGCGAGCTGGAGCTCTTCGTCGGTCTGCCCGGCCGGGCCCTCGAAGCCATCGCGGCCATCGCCGAGAAGAAGCGCTACGCCCCCGGCGAGATCATCTTTTCGCCGGAGCGGGCCTCGGAATGGGCCTTCCTGCTCCTGCAGGGTTCGGTCCGGCTGACGGTCCACGCCTCCTCCCTGCCCGAGCCGGTGACCCTCGCGTCGCTCGAAACGCCGGGGCAGGCCTTCGGCTTCTCCACCGTCGTCGGCCAGGGGCATCACAACAGCTCGGCCGAGGCAGTCACCGCGGTCGAAGCCGTGGCCATCAACGGCCCCCGCTTCCTCGACTATCTCGAGAAGGACCCGGAAGTCGGCTACGTCGTGATGAGGCGCGTCGCCCGGGCCCTCAGCCGCCGTCTGGCCACCCTGCGGCGGCATCTGCTCGAGACCATCATCGATTACGAGCGACCGCCAAGCACCATCCCGGAAAATTAGAGAGGAGCGATCATGACCATCGAAGAGGCCATCACCACCGCCATCCAGTACGAAAAACGGGTCGTCCAAGTCTACCAGGAGGCCGCCCGGACGAGCC
>MEYC01000110.1:14466-17174 GCA_001775715.1 Candidatus Aminicenantes bacterium RBG_16_66_30
AGGAGGAGGAGCACGTCGTCTATCTGGTCGGCCGGCTGAACGAGTGGAAGGCCACCGGCCGGGTGACGCCCGCCTCGCTGGGCACGGTCATTCCTTCGCGCGAGCGGATCGACGCGGGCATCCGGAAGCTCGAGAGCCGGGTCGCGCGGAAAGCGCCCGAGGCGGAGACGCGGCTCCTCAAGCGGGCCCTCGATATCGAGGTCGAGACGAGCGCCTTCTACGCCCGCGTGGTCCAGGAGCTTCCGGCGGAGCACCGGGCCCTGTTCGAGCGGTTCGTCGAGATCGAGCAAGGCCACCAGGCCATCGTCCAGGCGGAGATGAACGCCGTCGCCGGGAACGGCTACTGGTTCGATATCCCCGAAATAACCATGGAGGGATAAAGGAGTCATCGATGCCGAATACGTTCATTCCGGACATCCGTAAAAAGGCGGCTCAGAAGTTCCTCCGCGTCGCCTTTCCCGACGCCGAGGATGCCAGGACGCTGAAGGCGGCTCTGGCCCTCAAGGACGGGAAGATCGCCGAGCCCTGGCTCGTCGGGAACCCGGCGGCCATCGCCAAGATCGCCCAGGACAACGGACTGGCCCTCGGGGCCATTCCGGTCATCGACCCGCTCGCCTCGGAGTGGAAAAGCGACCTCGCCGGACTCCTCTACGAAAAGCGGAAGGCCAAGGGCTGGACCCCCGAGCAGGCCGCCGAAGCCGCCCAGAGCCCCCTCTATTTCGCCGGCCTCCTGCTCGAAACCGGCAAGGTCGGGGCCGTCGTCGGCGGCAACATCTCGTCGACGGGGGACGTCATCCGGGCGGCCATCCACACGGTCGGCACGGCGCCCGGCATCTCGACGGTCTCGAGCTATTTCATCATGGTCTTCCCGGAAAAGCTCCTTTGCTTCGCCGACTGCGCCGTCGTCCCCAATCCGACCGACGCCCAACTGGCGGACATCGCCCTGACCTCGGCCAAGAACTTCCACGCGGTCACGGGCGAGGAGCCCCGCGTCGCCATGCTCTCCTTCTCGACCAAGGGATCGGCCGCCCACGCCGACGTCGACAAGGTCGTCAGCGCGACCAAGATCGCCAAGGACAAGGCTCCCCATCTCCTCCTCGACGGCGAGATGCAGGCCGACGCCGCCCTGGTCGCTTCGGTCGGCGAACGGAAATGCAAAGGCAGCCCGGTCGCCGGCAAGGCCAACGTCCTCGTCTTCCCCGACCTCGACGCGGGCAACATCGGCTACAAGCTGACGGAACGGCTGGCCGGGGCCGAGGCCGTCGGCCCGATCGTGCAGGGCCTCAACAAGCCGTTCTGCGACCTCAGCCGGGGCTGTTCAGTCGATGACATGGTCAACGTCGCGGCGATCTGCAGCCTGATGGCCTGAACTATTACGGGGGAGCAGCCGCCCGATAGGTCAATCTCAGCCGTTATAATCTCCCATGTTAATAATGGCCGATTATAAAGCTCGGGGTTTATATCTCGAGGATCCTCTTAATCGGCTTCTGCCTTGGATTGACGGCCGCAGCCTAAAAGAGATATAAAAGCCTCGTAGAAAATCGGGATTTTTTTTCGCATGACATTTATCCGGCAGAACCTGTGGGATGATTTCTTCGCGGGCGGCCGGCTCGCCTGCGCCCGCCTGATCACCGCGGTCGAGAACGACCCAGACGCCCTGCCCGAGATCCTGGACAGGATCATCCCGGCCCAGAGGGGCGGCCTCCGGATCGGAGTGACCGGGCCCCCGGGAGTCGGCAAGAGCACCGTGACCGCCGCCCTCGCCCGCCGCGCCGTCCGGGCCGGGCACGCCGTCGGGATCCTGGCCGTCGACCCGACCAGCCCGTTCTCCGGGGGCGCGTTCCTGGGCGACCGGATCCGGATGCAGGACCTCTGGGATGAATTCTTCGCCGGCGACCGTCTCGCCTGCGCCCGCCTGATCACCGCGGTCGAGAACGACCCCGACGCCCTCCCCGAGATCCTGGACAGGATCATCCCGGCCCAGCGGGGCGGCCTCCGGATCGGGGTGACCGGGCCCCCGGGGGTCGGCAAGAGCACCGTGACCGCCGCCCTCGCCCGCCGCGCCGTCCGGGCCGGGCACGCCGTCGGGATCCTGGCCGTCGACCCGACCAGCCCGTTCTCCGGGGGCGCGTTCCTGGGCGACCGGATCCGGATGCAGGACCTCGATGACGGCCGGCGCGCGTTCATCCGCTCGATGGCCTCCCGCGACGGCCACGGCGGCCTCTCCCCCGCGACGCCGTACGCGGCCGATGTCCTGGACGCCTTCGGCCTCGACCGCATCTTCATCGAGACGGTCGGGGTCGGGCAGGCCGAGCTCGACGTCATCGGGTGCTCCGACCTCGTCGTTCTGGTCCTCCAGCCCGGCACGGGCGACATCATCCAGGCCCTGAAGGCCGGGATCATCGAGGCCGCCGACCTTGTCCTGGTCAACAAATCGGATCTCCAGGGCACGGAGGCCCTTCTCGAGTCCCTGCGCTTTCTGATGGACATCCGTCCCGTCCGGAAGGACCGGCCCTTCCCGCGGGTCCTCGAAGCCTCGGCGCTCCTCGACCGGGGGATGGACGAGGCCGCCGCCGAGGTCGAGCGCCTCATCCGGGACTGCATCGGCTCGGGGCGCCACCGGGAAAAACGGCTCCATCGCCTCGAACAGGAGATCCGGTCGGCCATCCAGCGATGGCTGTGGGAGGATTTCGCGGCGCTCGCCGGGG
>MEYC01000110.1:17238-24089 GCA_001775715.1 Candidatus Aminicenantes bacterium RBG_16_66_30
CGCGAGACATGTTCCCGCGTTCGCGTCGGATTCCGCGATGAAAGGGCCGCCCGTGGAAAAGAAGTCTAGCCGCGTTTGGAAGGACAAATACGAGCGGAGCGGGCTCCGCGACGCAGATTTCTCGTCGATCTCGGGACGTCCGCTCGAGCCCCTCTACACCTGGGAGGACGCGGCGGAGGCCGATCCCGAAGCGCGGCTCGGCTTCCCCGGCGAATTCCCCTATACGCGGGGCGTCCATCCCTCGATGTACCGGGGCAAGCTCTGGACTATGCGCCAGTTCGCCGGAATGGGCACCCCCGACCAGACCAATGAGCGCTACCGCTTCCTTCTCGAGAAAGGCCAGACCGGCCTCTCCGTGGCCTTCGACAATCCGACCCTCTACGGCCGTGACTCCGACCATCAGCTGGCCGTCGGAGAGGTCGGCAAGACCGGGGTGGCCGTGGACACGCTCGCCGATATGGAGCGCCTGTTCGCCGGCATCCCGCTCGACCAGGTCTCGACGTCCATGACGATCAACGCGCCGGCCGCCTGGATCTTCGCCATGTTCCTGGCCAACGCCGAAAAGCGCGGCATCGGCTTCGACAAGCTCCGCGGCACCCTGCAGAACGACATCCTCAAGGAGTATATCGCCCAAAAGGAATGGATCTTCCCGCCCGAGCCGCACCTCCGTCTCATCACGGACCTCATGGCCTTCTGCGCGGCCGAGGTCCCCCAATGGAACACCATCTCCATCAGCGGCTACCATATCCGCGAAGCGGGCTCGACGGCGGCCCAGGAGCTGGCTTTCACCCTGGCCGACGGGTTCTGCTACGTCGATCACGCCCTGGCCGCGGGCCTCGACATCGAGGATTTCGCGCCCCGGCTGTCGTTCTTCTTCAACTCCCACCTCGACTTCTTCGAGGAGATCGCCAAGATGAGGGCCGCCCGGCGGATCTGGGCCCGGGCGATGCGGGACAAGTACAAGGCGAAAAGCCCGCGGGCCTGGCTCTGCCGCTTCCACGTCCAGACGGCCGGCTGCAGCCTGACGGCCCAGCAGCCCGAGATCAACATCGTCCGCACGGCCCTCGAAGCGCTGGCCGGGGTGCTCGGCGGCTGCCAGAGCCTGCACACGAACTCCATGGACGAGGCCCTGGCCCTGCCCTCGGAAAAAGCCGTGGAGATCGCCCTGCGAACCCAGCAGATCATCGCCTTCGAGAGCGGCGTCGCCAGCGTCATCGACCCCCTCGGCGGGTCCTACTACGTCGAAAAGCTCACGGACGAGCTCGAGGCCGAGGCCGAGCGGTATTTCCGGAGGATCGACGAGCTCGGGGGGGTGGTTAAAGCTATCGAGCAGGGCTTCTTCCAGCGCGAGATCACCCGGGCCGCCTACGAATACGAGATAGCCCTGTCGCGCCGGAAGAAGTTCCACGTCGGGGTCAACGAGTTCGTCAATCCCGGAGAGAAGCTGGAGATCCCTCTGGTCGAGATCGACGAGGCCGTGGAAAGGGACCAGGTCGCGTTCCTGCGGCGGACCAAGGCGGGGCGCGACAACGGCGCGGTCCGCGAGAGCCTGGAAGCCCTGAAGGCGGCCGCGGCCGGGGGACGGAACCTGATGCCGCCGCTCCTCGATTGCGCCCGGAGGTATATCAGTCTGGGGGAGACGAGCGACGCGCTGACGGAGGTTTTCGGGCAATACCGGGAACAGCCGTTCTACTGACATTCCAGAGAAAAAGGACAACGCCATGGCCGAGAGGAAGATCAAGGTCATCATCGCCAAGCCGGGCCTCGACGGCCACGACCGGGGGGCCAAGGTCGTCGCCCGGGCCCTGGTCGAGGCCGGGATGGAGGTCGTCTATCTCGGGCTCCAGCAGACGCCGGAGTCCATCGTCGGGGCCGCCGTCGAGGAGGACGCCGATGTCATCGGCCTCTCCATCCTGTCCGGGGCCCACATGACGAACTTCCGGAAGGTCCGCGAGCTCATGGTCGGCGCCGGCCTGGGCGACCGCCTCCTGACGGGGGGCGGGATCATCCCGACCAAGGACCAGGACAAGCTCAAGGAGCTGGGCGTGGGCCGGGTCTTCGGGCCCGGCGACGACCTTCAGGACATCGTCGACTACATCCGGCGGAACGCCCGCCGCACATCCGAATAAGCGAGCCAAGGAGGTACCTGTGGATTTCGAACTGTCCGAAGAACAGCGCATGATCATCGACGGGGCGAAGAAGTTCGCCGAAAAGGAGCTGGCCCCCCTCGCGGCCGAGTACGATGAAAAGCAGCAGACCAACGTCGGCGCCCTCAAGGTGCTCGGGGAGCTCGGCTACCTGGGGATGACCGTCCCGGAGGACTACGGCGGGACGGGCGTCGGGGCCGTGGCCTACGCCGGGGCTATGATCGAGTTCAGCAAGGCGGACGCCGGCGTTGCCGTGGGCGTCTCGGTCCAAAACTCCCTGGTCAACGACGCGATCATGATGTTCGGGACCGAGGATCTGAAAAAGACCTATCTGCCCAAGCTCACATCCGGGGAATGGCTGGGCTGCTTTTCGCTGACCGAGGCCGGGGCCGGCAGCGACCCGGGCCACATCCGGGCCACCGCCGTCCGTGACGGGAACGATTTCGTCCTCAACGGGACCAAGAACTTCACGACCAACGGCGGCTTCGCCGACCTCATGATCGCCTTTTTCAGCACGGACCGGGAGAAGGGCGCGAAGGGGATCTCGGCGTTCGTCGTCCCCCGGGGCACGCCCGGCTTCGAGGTCGGCAAGCACGAGAACAAGCTGGGGATCCGGTCCTCGAGCACGACGGAGATGGTCTTCACCGACTGCCGCGTCCCCGCGACGAGCCTGCTCGGGCAGGAGAACAAAGGCCTGAGCATCGCCCTGGCCACCCTCGACTGCGGACGGATCGGCATCGCCGCCCAGGCCGTGGGCATCGCCGAAGCCGCCCTCGAGGAGGCGGTCAAGTACTCCAAAGAGCGCGTCCAGTTCGGCAAGCCGCTCGCGGAGTTCGAGGCCCTGCAGTTCATGCTCGCCGACATGGCCGTCGACGTCGAGGTGGCCAAGACCATGCTCTACCGGGTCGCCTGGATGAAGGACTCGGGCGCGAAGCGGTTCACCAAGGAGTCGGCCATGGTCAAGCTCTTCGCCGCCGAGATGTCCCACCGGGTCTGCCACAAGGCCCTCCAGATCCACGGCGGCTACGGCTACATCAAGGACTACAAGGTCGAACGGCTCTACCGCGACCAGCGGATCACCGAGATCTATGAAGGGACTTCGGAGATCCAGCGGCTCGTCATCGCCCGGTCGCTTCTGAGCGAATAGGAGGACCGATGATCTACGAGATCCTGAAGATGGAGATCGCCGACGCCGTGGCCGTGGTGACGGTCTCCCGCCCCCAGGCCATGAACGCCCTGAACACCCGCTTCTTCCAGGAGATGGACGCCCTCGTCGCCGAGATCGGCGGGCGGGCCGATATCAAGGCCGTCGTCATCACCGGCGACGGGAAGGCCTTCGTCGCCGGGGCCGACATCGCCGAGATGGTCGGGAAGACCCCGGACGAGGCCCGGGCCTTTTCGCGGCTGGGCCAGCGGACCTTCCGGAGCCTGGAGCTTCTCGAAAAGCCGGTCATCGCCGCGGTCAACGGCTTCGCCCTCGGCGGGGGATGCGAGCTGGCGCTGGCCTGCGACTTTCGCATCGCCAGCTCGAAAGCGAAGTTCGGCCAGCCCGAGGTCAATCTGGGGCTCATCCCCGGATACGCGGCGACCCAGCGTCTGCCCCGGCTCATCGGCCTCGGCCACGCCCTCTATCTCCTCCTGACCGCAGAGATGGTCGGCGCCGAGGACGCCCTGCGCATGGGCCTTGTCCAGAAGGTCGTCGAGCCCGAGGCCCTTTTGCCGACGGCCGTGGAGACGGCCAAGACGATCGCCGCCAAGGGCCCCCTGGCCGTCCGGCTGGTGAAGCGCGTCGCCCGCGAAGGCCTGCTCAAGGACTTCGAGGCCGGCTGCGCCCTCGAGGCCGAGGCCTTCGGCCTGCCCTTCGGCAACGAAGGGGCGGAGGGGATGAAGGCCTTCCTGGAAAAACGAAAACCCGAGTGGAAGTCCTGAGAACGGACTGAGGAGAGGTCGCCGATGAGCTATGTCGACCGGTTGGAGAACGTCGCCGTCCTGGGGGCGGCTGGAAAGATGGGCAGCGGCATCGTCCTGCTGACGGCCCTGGAGATGGCCGATCTGGCCCTGGACCCGGCCCACAAGGACCGGGACTTCGCCCTCAACGCCGTGGACGTCTCGCCCAAGGCCCTGGCCGGGCTGACGAAGTATCTGCGCGACCAGGTCCTGCGGGCGGCCGAGAAGAAGACGGTCGCCCTGCGGGGCGTCTACGCCGGCCGGGCCGACCTCGTCGAGAACGAGGAGATCATCCGCCAGTACGTCGAGGACGTCCTGGCCCTCGTCCGGCCGACGACCCGGATCGAGGCCGCCTACGGCTCGTCGCTCGTCTTCGAGGCCGTCAACGAGAATCCGGAGCTCAAGGTCAAGCTCCTGTCGCAGATCAAAGACCACAACACGAAGGACGCCTGGTTCCTGACCAACACCTCGTCCATCCCCATCTCCGAGCTCGACGCCAGGATCGGCCTCCGCGGGCGCATCGTCGGCTTCCATTTCTACAACCCCCCCGCGGTCCAGAAGCTGGTCGAGCTCATCCAGGCCGGGACGACGCTCCCCGAGCTGGCCGAGTTCGCCGCCCAGTACGCCAAGAAGCTGCGCAAGACGGTCGTCGCCTCGAACGACGTGGCCGGCTTCATCGGCAACGGGCATTTCATGCGGGATGCCCTCTTCGCGATCGCCGAGGTCGAGCGGCTGGCCCCGGAGCTCGGCTTCGCCGGCGCCGTCTACGCGGTCAACAAGGTCAGCCAGGAGTTCCTCATCCGGCCCATGGGCATCTTCCAGCTCGTCGATTACGTCGGGCTCGACGTCTGCCGGTTCATCCTCGGGGTCATGAACGAGCGGCTCCCCGGCAAGGGCCTCCACAGCCCGCTCGTCGACCGGCTGGTCGAAATGGGGATCGCCGGCGGCCAGTTCGCCGACGGCTCCCAGAAGGACGGCTTCCTGAAATACGAGAAGGGCCGCCCGGCCGGGGTCTTCGATCCTGAGACCAAAGCCTATGTCCCGCTGGGCGAAGTCGCCGCCCGGTGCGACGAGCGCCTGGGCCCCCTGCCCGCCTCGGCCAAGCCCTGGAAGGGCGTCATCTCCATGACGGATAAAGCGGGCTATCTCGACATCTATTTCCACGAGCTCCGGGGCATGACGACGCTCGGGGCCGAGCTGGCCGTGAGCTGCGGCCGCAACGCCAAGGAGATCGGGCTCGGCCTGGTCAAGGACGGCGTCGCCCGCAGGGACGAGGACGTCAACACCGTCATGCTGACGGGGTTCTACCACGCCTACGGACCGATCAACGGCTACTTCGATTGAGCTAGACTATTCATGAAAACGCAATGTTTCTCCATCGATCAAGAAGAACCAAGACCTGCGTTTTCCCCCTTCGGGCGAGCCGATCCGGCCGCATCTGCTTCGTTGCAAAGGGCTCGCAGTACTCCGAGTACAGCTTCGCCCTTTGACGCCTTGCATCTTCAGCCGTCTCGGCTCGTGAATAATCCAGCGAGAAAGGTCGGACCATGAGAAAGAACAGACGCAAGGTCTATATGGCCGCGGGCCATCACACGACGTCCCTCGGGACCGGCCGGAAGGAATTCCATCCCAAGAAGCCCCGGCCCGGCCTCGAGGAATACATCCAGGAAGCGGGCCGCGGCGTCCTGGCCCAAATAGGCGGCGGCAAGAACGTCGACGAAGGGGTCATCGGCAACTTCATGGCCGCCCGTTTCAACCGGCAAGGGCACCTCGCGGCCTTCATCCCCTCGATCGACCCAGACCTCCGCTGGAAACCGTCGATACGAGTCGAATGCGCCTGCGCCTCGGGCGGGGTGGCCCTGACCGCGGCCATGAAGAGCGTCCTGGCCGGGACGGCCGATGTCGTCCTGGCGGTCGGCGTCGAGGTCCAGAACACGGTCAAGGCCGTCTACGGCGCCGACATCCTCGGCGGGGCAGGCTGGTACCGCGGCGAGCGCAAGAAGGGCCACGCCTATTTCTTCCCCTCGCTCTTCAGCGACCGGGCCGGGGCCTACTTCGAGAAGTACGGTCGGGACAAGACCCGGCGGGCTTTTGCCCGCTGGTACCGCAACGCCGTCGAGAATGCCCGGCTGTGCGACACGGCCCAAGAGTTTCCCAACACCTGCCCGGACCTCGAGGCTGTGGGCCTGACCGAGCCCAACCCCCGGTCGTTCGTCGACCACCTCAACGTCTTCGACTGCTCCAAGGTGTCCGACGGAGCGGCGGCCATCGCCGTGATGTCCGAGGAGGGACTCGAGCGCTGCGGCGTCTCCAAGAATGAGGCCGTCGAGGTCGTGGGCTGGGGCCAGGTCGAGGCCGACCTGACCGTGCCGCCGGCCGATCCGACCGAGCTCGAGACGACGAGGCGGGCCGTTCAAAAAGCCTTGGACGCCGCCGGCGTCAAGCTGGACCAGATCGGGACGGTCGAGTGCCACGATTGCTTCACCATATCCGGGATCCTCTCGATCGAGGCCATCGGCTTGGCCGGGAAGGGCGAGGGCGCCGACTACGTCCTCGCGGGCAAGACCTCGCGCAAGGGCGAAGTCCCATTCAATACCTCGGGCGGGCTCATCGGCTGGGGGCACCCGACGGGATGCTCCGGCGTCCGCCAGGCCGTCACCGTCTGGCAGCAGCTCACGGGGAACGCCGGCGGATGGCAGGTCAAGATCTCGCGGAAACGGCCCTACGGCCTGTCCGTGAGCATGGGCGGCAACGACA
>MEYC01000111.1:0-4731 GCA_001775715.1 Candidatus Aminicenantes bacterium RBG_16_66_30
CAGGTATCGAGAGGAACAACCGTGCGCGAACAACGATCGAAGAAGGACGAGTATCAGAAGGCCCTGGCCGCCTACGGCCTGGCCGTCAAGGAATTCCACAAGGGCGAATTCGAGAAGGCCGCCGAGTCGTTCAAGGGCTTCATCGAGAAGTTCCCGGTCGACCGCGAGATCGTCGACCGGGCCAAGGTCTATCTCGCCATAGTGAAACGGCCTAAGAAGGAGTCCGTTTCGTTGAAGGGCTTCGAGGACCACTATCGCTCCGCCGTCTCCAAGATCAACCAGCGCGACTATGCCGGCGCGGTCAAGATCCTGGAGAAGACCCTGGATTTCAAGGAGAGCGAGGGTCTCGTCCACTACCTCATGGCGGACGTCCACTGTCTGATGGGGGAAGCCGACGCCGCCCTCGAATTCCTCAAGAAGGCCGTCCAAAAGGACAAGAATTTCTCCGTCCTGGCCCAGAACGAGCCCGATTTCGAGCCGCTCTGGGAAGACAAGAAGTTCAAGCTCATCACCAAGCTGCTATGAAAAGAAGAGCCGTCGTTCTCTTTTTGGGGGGGGAAGAGCGGACGGACTTCTCGCCGGTCCTGGGCCGGCCGCTCGGCGCCTACGCCCTCGAGGCCGCCTGCCGCGTCGGACCCGACGCCGTCCTGACCCTGCCCGGCGAAGGCGCTGTCGCACGGGACGGCTGGGAGGGCATCATCAAGCGCGTCGAAACGAGGACGCCCGTTTTTCTGCTCGAGCCCGCGCGGCCGCAGGTCTCCCGCCGGCCGCGGATCTTCGACGCCCTGTCGACGGCCCGGAAGGTCCTCGATCGATATCCGGACCGCGACCTCCTCATCGTTCCGTCGTATCTTCCGCTCGTCCGCGAGCGGACTCTGAGATACCTGCTCCGCGCCCACGCGGCCAAGGGGTCCTCTCTGACCTTCCTGAGCGGCGGCGACGGGGGCGGCCTCACGGGGCTTCTCGTCGTCCGGTCCGCGGACGTCTTTCCCCTGCTCAGGGGCCTCGCCCGGACAAAAGGCCCGGCCGGGTTCGAAGCCCTGGCCCTGCGCCTGACCCGGGCAGGGAAGCGCGTCGGCTTCCTGTCGTGCCCCGATCCCGAGGAAGTCCTTCCGTCCGGGAGCGGCCCGAGCCTCTCTCGAGTGGCCCGGCTTCTCCATGACCGGAAGAACGACAGCCTGGCCCGGCGCGGCGTCGTTTTCCTCGACCCCGCGTCCGCCTGGATCGATTGGGAGGCGGCGATCGGCCCGCGGACCGTCGTTTATCCGTCCGTCGTCATCGAAGGGCCGTCGAGGATCGGCGCCGACGGCCGCATCGGCCCTCACGTCCATATCGTCGCCTCGACGATCGGCGCCCGGGTCAAGGTCCTGAGCTCGACGGTCATGGAGGACACGGTCCTCGAGGACGACGTCCAGGTCGGGCCGTTCTCCCGGTTCCGGCCCAAGACCCGCGTCTGCGCGGGGTCCAAGGTCGGCAACTTCGTCGAGATGAAGAACACCCTCTTCGGGCCGCGCTCCAAGGCCCAGCACCTGAGCTACGTCGGCGACAGCCGCGTCGAGGAGGATGTCAACATCGGAGCCGGGACGATCACCTGCAACTACGACGGCTTCTCGAAGAACCCCACTCACATCGGGGCGGGGGCGTTCATCGGCTCGGGCACCGAGCTCGTCGCCCCGGTCACCGTCGGGCGGGGGGCCTACATCGCGGCCGGCTCGACGATCACCAAGGACGTCGCCGAAGGGGCGCTGGCCATCGCCCGGGCCCGTCAGGTCGAGAAGCCGCGATGGGTCCTGGAGAAGATCCGGGAGCGGAAAAAGGGCGGGGGGGGACACAAGCCATGAAGCGCAGCGACATCCGAACGTATTTCCGGAACGGGCGGGCCATCGTATCGGACGAGACCTACGCCATCGTCAAGACGAAGCGGGCCTTGGCCGGCTCGCTGGCGGTCATCAAGGACGACCGGGAGACGACCTGCATCATCTCCGAATCGAAGCTCGGCTCCCAGAAATTCCTGGGCTTCGAGGGCGATTGGCGGATGATCACCTTCGATATGGTCCTACCGCTCAGCCTGGTCGGGTTCTTCGCCGCGGTTTCGACCGCCTTGGCCGACGCCGAGGTCAACCTCTTCGCCATTTCGGCGTACACGACGGACCACATCTTCGTCAAGGGCCAGAAGCTCGCGACGGCCGTCAAGGCGCTCGAAAAGCTGGGCCTCTCGGTCCGGCAGCCCTGAGCCTCCATGCCTGCCGTCGTCACCCTGGCCGAGATCCGGAAGGCCCTCGGCGCGATCGACCCCCTGCCGCTCATCGAAGCGGGCTTCGCCGCCTATTCCCGGGGCGAGGTCGTCGTGCCTCCGGTCGGGGAGCTCGAGTTCGACGATCCGCCGGGCGACGTCCACATCAAGTACGGCTACATCAAGGGCGACGACGTCTACGTGATCAAGATCGCCTCGGGCTTCGTCGAAAATCCCCAGCGGGGCCTGCCGTCGGGCGACGGCCTCATGCTCGTCTTCAGCCAGAAAACCGGGGTCCTCGAAGCCGTGCTCCTCGACGAGGGCTATCTGACCAACCTGCGGACGGCCGTGGCCGGGGCGGTCGTCGCGAAGTATCTGGCCCCGCGGAACGTCCCGGCCGTAGGCATCGTCGGCGCCGGCGTCCAGGGCCGGATGCAGCTCGAATGGCTGCGGCGGGTCAGGACTTTCGACACGGCGGTCGTCTGGGGCATCGATGAGGTGGAGCTCGCCGCCTTCCGGCGGGACATGGAGCGGCCGGGCCTGAAGGTCCGGACGACGCTCCGGGCCGAAGAGGTCGCCGCCGCGGCCAACCTCATCGTCACGTGCACGCCCTCGACGAGGCCGCTTCTCGAGGCCGCCTGGATCCGTCCGGGGACGCACATCACGGCCGTCGGCTCGGATACGGCCGCGAAGCAGGAGCTCGATCCGGCCATCCTGGCCCGGGCCGACCGGATCGTCGTCGACAGTCTCAGCCAGTCAGAGCTCCGCGGCGAGGCCTACCGGGCCGTGAGCGCCGGGGCCATCGGCCGGGACCGCCTGGTCGAGCTGGGCCGGGTCATCGAGGATGAGACGCTCCGGCGCTCCTCCGACGAGGAGACGACCGTCGCCGATCTCACCGGCGTCGCCGTCCAGGACATCCAGATCAGCAAGGCCGTCTGGCTGGCCCTGTCCCGCCGCTGATCATTTCCCGCCGCCGACCCCCTTCACTTTCGCTTTTTTCATGAACTCTTCGACGTCCCGGACGCTCCGCGGGATGCCCGCCGTCAGGTTCTCGCAGCCGCTCTCGGTGACGAGGACGGTGTCCTCGACCCTGACGCCGAGGTTTTCGCTGGGATAAAGGGCCAGCGGCTCGTTGGCGAAGACCATCCCCGGCTTCAGGGCCGCCGGGCCGCCGCCGACGTCGTGGACGGCCAACCCGACATAGTGGCCGAAGCCGCCGGAGAGCTGGCGGAAAACGTCCTTCTTGAGATCATAGCCCTTTTTCTGGAGGATCTCCGTGACCCCGCTCCGGACGGCCTCCACGGTCAGGCCGGGTCGGTACAGGCTCAGGTTGGCCTCGTGGACGGCCAGGCAGGCCTCGTAGATCTCCTTCTGCCGCGGCGTGAACTTCCCATTGACCGGGAAGGAGACGGTGATGTCGATGTCGTAGCCGGCGAGATCCGGCCCGGCGTCCATGACGACGAAGTCCCCGTCCTGAAGGATGCGGTCGTGCTTGTAGTAGTGGACGTAGGGATGGTTCTCGGCCGAGCAGAGGATGATGTAGTAGGCGAGGTCGCGTGCCCCCTCCTTCTTGCAATGATATTCGAACAGGGCGGCCAGCTCGTACTCCGGCATGCCCGGGCGGACGGCCCTGAGGACCTCCCGGTAGGCCCGGACGGCGATCGCCGCGGCCTTCCGCAGGACCTCGATCTCGGCGGCCGACTTGACGGTCCGCAGCTCCCAGATCATCGCGGAGCAGTCCTTGACCTCGGCGGCCGGGAACCGCTCGCGGAGGAGCTTCACGCACTGGCTCTCGCGCGTCAGCCGGCCGTCCCAGGGATCGGCGACCATCCCGGCCTGGAGCGTCCGCCACTTCTCCGTGGAGCACTCCCGGGCCAGCTCCTCGGGCATGAAGGGCGTGTAGAGCGCGTAGCCTCGGGCGGCCATGCCGGCGAGCCAGGCCGTCAGCCGGTCGGCGGGCAGCACGGCTTCGATCCCCGTGGCCCGGCCCGGATCGCGGACGAGGTCGAGCGGGATCCCGTCGTTCCGGGCGGCCCGCTCGGTCAGGGTCATGAACAGCGTGCTCACCCGGCGCTTGCCGTCCACGACCAGGACCGCGTCCGGGGCTTCGACCCCGCAGAGATAGAGGAGATCGTTGGACTGGACGAAGGGGTAATATCCGGCCAGGGGCTTGGCGCCGAAGATGACGGCCGCCCCGTCGGGGATCTTGTCCATGAGCCGGGTCCGGCGGGCGGCGTACTCCTCCTTCTCGAAGAGGAGGCGCCCGCTGAACGCGGAGATCGTGAAGGCCAGCAGGAGGGCCGCCGCGAAGGCGATCTTCCTGCCGGGGCCAATGGGGTGATGAGCCATGGAGGTCCTTCCTTTCATACGCTCATTCCGGGATGGGACGAACGCGCGTCCGCTGCGAAAGCTTCTGGCCCCCCGTCTCGAGGACGACGACGTATTCGCCCGGCGGGGCGAGCGCGGCGAACCGTTGCCGCGGCTGGCCCGTGCCCTGG
>MEYC01000111.1:4770-14614 GCA_001775715.1 Candidatus Aminicenantes bacterium RBG_16_66_30
GCATGTCCCAGACGACCCTATTGAGGCCTGCGTCCCCCGTTCCGTCGAGGACCGCGATCTCTTCGCCGTAGGGATCGGTCACGCGGACGACGACCTGGTCCTTGGCCGCGGTCTTCAGGAAATAGCTGATGACCAGCCCGGCCGGCTCGTTCGGGGCGCTGAAGGTCCGGTCGCCGTCGGAGCCCTCGAGCTTCCTCCGGCGGACCGGCCAGGGGATCTTGGGCTCGACGGCGAAGAGATGGACATCGCTCGCCCCGAACGATCCCGTCATCTCCTGGAGAGGCGTGATGTCGACGACGTAGAGGCCGCGGCCGTGCGTGGCCACGACGAGATCGCTCTCACGGGGATGGATCAAGAGATCGTGGACAATCGCGTTCGCCGGCAGGCCGCTCCCGAACGGGGCCCAGGACCGGCCCCCGTCGAGGGTGGCGAAAACGCTCTTCTCCGTGCCGGCGAAAAGAAGATCGGCGTTCTTCCGGTCCTCGGCGAGGACATAGACTGTGCCTTCGGGAAGCCCGGAGCCGGCGGACGTCCAGGTCTCGCCGAAGTCCTCCGTCCGTAAGACGAAGGGCCTGTAGTCGTCGCGGTGCCAGCCGGCCTTGGCCGCATAGGCCCGTCCGGGCTTGTGGGCGGAGGCGAACACGCGGGTGACGTAATAGTCGGCGGGCGCGCCGGCGGCCGCGAGGCCCTTCGTCACGTCGCGCCAGGTCCCGCCCCCGTTGCGGGTGACCTGGACCTTGCCGTCGTCCGAGCCCGTCCAGATGAGACCGGCTTGGAGGGGCGACTCCGAGAACGTCGTCAGGGTGCAGAATTCGATGTTGCCCTTGAGCTTGACCGGGTCGTTGGTCGTCAGGTCGGGCGAGATCTCCTGCCAGGAGTCGCCGCGGTTGAGGGAGCGGAGCAGGGCCTGGGCGCCGATGGTGATGATCCGGCTGTTGTGCGGCGAAACGGCTATGGGGGCGGTCCAGTTGAAGCGGTAGGCCGGCTGCCCCGCCGCGGGCCGGGGCCGGATCGACCGGGACACGCCGAGCTTTTGGTCGACGCGCTGGAGGGCTCCGTTCTGGGAGGAGTTGTAGAGCCAGCGGCTGTCCTCGTGATCGACGACGTTGAACATGCCGTCGCCGCCGCCGACCGAAGTCCAGTCGTCGCGGGTGATCGCGCCGGACGGGCCGTTCGACGGGATCTTGACCGAGCCGTTGTCCTGGAGCCCGCCGTAGATGTTGTAGGGCTCGTCCATGTCGACGCCGATGGCGTAGTACTGGGCGAGCGGCAGGGAGTCGAACGCGTCCCAGGTCCGGCCGAAATCGTAGGAGACGGCCAGGCCGCCGTCGTGGCCGAGGATGATGTGCCGAGAATCGGCCGGGTCGATCCAGATGGCGTGATGGTCGACGTGGACCGAGCCGGCCAGGTTCTCCGGGGCCTTGGCCCCCCAGGTCTTTCCGCCGTCGAGGGAGCGGAAGAGCGGCGTGTTGGGCACGTAGACGACCTTGTCGTCGTTCGGATCGACGTAGATCTGCCCGTACCACTTGCCGCCGCCGATGGGCTCCTTGTCCGCGTTCGTCTTCTTCCAGGTCTCGCCGCCGTCCTCGGAGCGGTAGACCTCGCCGCCGATGCGGGGGATCTGGGCAGGCCTCGGGGACACGGCGCCCGCGGCCGCGGCGCGCTTGGCCTCCTCCTCTGTCCGCGGCCGCTCGTTGGCGTTATCGATCGTGGCGTACATGATGTCGGGGTCCTTGGGGTAAATGGCCAGGCCGGCGCGGCCGAGGTTCCCGGAGGGGAGGCCGCCGGCGAGCTTGCGCCAGGTCTTTCCGGCGTCCGTCGATTTGTAGATCGCCGTCCCCGGACCGAAGTCGTCGAAGTTCCAGGGGATGCGCGACTTGTCGTAGGAGGCGGCGAAGACGACGTCGGGGGCGCCCGGCCGGAGGACGACCTCGACGACGCCGATCTTGTCGCCGAGGTCGAGGACCTTGGCCCAGGACCGGCCGCCGTCCTCGGTCTTGTAGAGGCCGCGCTCGGGATTGGCGGAGAAGTGATAGCCCAGGGCGGCGACGTAAACGATGTCGGGATCCGAGGGGTGGATGGCGATCCGGCCGATGTGGCGCGTCCGTTCGAGCCCCATCGATGCCCAGGTCTTGCCGGCGTCGACGGACTTCATCACCCCGAAGCCGCGGATGGGGATGCGCCCGGAGGCCGGGTCGCCCGTGCCCACCCAAATGACCTGGGGATCGGAGGGGGCGATGGCGAAGTGCCCGACGGGGACGTTGCTCGCCTCGGGGAGAAGCGACTCGAAGGTCGTCCCGTTGTTGATCGTCCGCCACAGGCCGCCCGTGCCGGGCGAGACGTAGAACGTGAACGGCTGGGACGGCGGAACGGCGACGTGCAGGATGCGGCCGCACTGCCGGGCCGGACCGAGGGCCCGATAGGCGAACGCCCGGGCCAGGCCGTCGTCGATCGGCCTCGGCCCGGCCGCCGGCCCCTGGGCTTGGACCGCGACCGCGGAAACGGCGAGGATGAGCCACAGCGCGGATCGCTTGATGTGACGGACGTCCATGGGCACCTCCGGGAGAAGAGGAGAGCTTTAGAGATACTTCTTGACCACGGCCTCCATGGCGCCCATCCGCTTCTCCATCTCGGCGACCATCTTGAACTGGGTCCGGGCCCGGTCGAGGTTGTGCCCTTCGCGGTGGATCTTGAAATAGACGTCGCCTTTGAGGTGGTCGGTGAGGAAGCGGATGCCGCACTCGAGCGTCAGCAGCTTGGCCGAGAAGGCCAGGAGGTCGGTCTCCGCGGGGACGAGGAAGTCCCGGGCCGCGTCGAGGTAGCCGGCGGCCAGCCGGTCGAACATGTCGAGGTCGAAGCCGACCTTGGCCAGGTCGCGCTCGTCCTCGGCGGCCGTGGCCGCGCCCAGCCGGACCGAGTCGCCGAAATCGTAGAGGACCGATCCCGGCATGACCGTGTCGAGGTCGATGACGCAGATCCCCTCGCCGGTCCGGTCGTCGATCATGACGTTGTTGAGCTTGGTGTCGTTGTGGGTGACCCGTTCGGGGATGCGCCCCGCGCTCATCCCGTCGACGACCGTGCCGGTGTCCTTCTCGCGGGCGAGGACGAAGTCGATCTCCGGCCTGACCGCCGCCGCCCGATGGGTCGGGTCGAATTCGAGGGCCGTGCGGAAGGCCTCGAAGCGCTTCCGGGTGTGATGGAAATCGGGAATGGTCTCGTGGAGCCGGCCCCCGGGCAGCTCGGCCAGCATCCTCTGGAAGCGCCCGAAGGCTTTGGAGGCGGCGTAGACATGCCGGAGGTCCTCGACCCGGTCGTAGGTCCGCGCCCCGCCGATGAAGCGGAACATCCTCCAGTACGTGCCCACGGCCGTCCGGTGGAACGACCGGCCCTCGCGCGTCGGGACGATGGTCAGGGTCTCCCGGTCCGGGTCCCCGCCCGCGGCGAGGATCTTCTCCCGGGCGAAGCGGGTCACCCGCTCGATGTTCTCCATGAGGAGCTCGGGCTCGCGGAAGACGAGGTGATTGATGCGCTGGTTGACGTACTGGACGAGACGGCCGCCGTCCTCGAACTTCGTGCAATAGGTGTCGTTGATGTGCCCCGAGGGGATCGGGCAGGTCGAGACCCATCGGCCGTCGACGGTGAACGCGGCGCAGATCGCTTCGAGATCGGGAGACGGCTTCGATTCCATGGACAACCTCGGTCGCGGAGTTCCCGGGACCCCGGGTCAGGCGGTCATTCTAACGAAGGGTCACGGGGACTGTCAATGAGGCCGCCGGCGCTCGTGAGAACGCCCCGCTCCGCCGCCGGGACCGCGTCCCGGGCGGCCCGAGGATCGCTTGGCCCCGCCGCCGCGGCGCGCCGAGGGCCGTTTCCGGTCCAGGTTCTGGCCGGCCAGCCGCTCGAGGCTCATGTCCCGGGCGAACATGTCCCCCGTCACCGGCAGGACCGGGATCTTCTGCCCGATGAACTTCTCGATGGCCTCGATGTGGTCGGCCGTCTTCTCGCTGGCCAGGGTGATGGCCAAGCCCGTCGCTCCGGCCCGGGCCGTCCGGCCGATCCGGTGGACGTAGTTCTCGCAGTCCTGGGGGACGTCATAGTTGATCACCATCTCGAGGTCGTCGATGTGGAGCCCCCGCGAGGCGACGTCCGTGGCCACGAGGAACGGGAAGCGGCCGGCCATGAAATCCTCGATGATCTGGAGCCGCTCGCTCTGGGCGAGGTCGCCGCTGAGGAACTTGGCTCGGAAGCCGTTGGCCTGGAGCTGCTTGGCGAGGAGGAAGGCCGTGTGCTTCATGTTCGTGAAGATGAGGGCGTTGCGGGGCGCGCGCCGCTGGAGCAGGCCGAGGAGGAGGTTGAGCTTGATGTGGCTGCCGACGCGGTAGAGCTCCTGAGATATCGTGTCCACGGTCAGCTGCTGGGGGGTGACCTCGATGAAGGCCGGCTCGTTGAGGTAGGCCTCGGCCACCCGCCGGGAGAGCTTGTTCAGCGTGGCGCTGAAGAGCATGCTCTGGCGGTGCTGGCGGTCGGGCATCTGCTGGACGATGTCCCGGAGGTCGGGCAGGAAGCCCATGTCGAAAAGCCGGTCGGCCTCATCGATGACGAGGAATCCGCACTCTTTGAAGTTGAGGCGCTTCTTCTCGGCCAGGTCGAGGAGCCGCCCCGGGGTCCCGATGATGATGTCCGGTCCGGCCTTGATCTGGGCCAGCTGGACCGTGTAGCCGACGCCGCCGTAGAAGCAGCCGATCTGGAGCCCGATCGGACGGTTGAGGAGCAGGGCCTCGCCCTCGATCTGGACGGCCAGCTCCCGGGTGGGGACGATGACGAGGGCCTTCCGGCGGGAGCTTTTCGGGTGCCGGAGGAGGTGGGAGAAGAGGGTGATCAGGAAGGCGGCCGTCTTGCCCGTTCCCGTTTGGGACTGGACGGCCACATCCTGGCCTTTGAGCGATCTGGCCAGGGTCAGCTCCTGGACAGGGGTCAGGTCGGTGTACCCCCGGTCGACGATGGCCTGCTGCAGCCTGGGATCGAGGGCGAGTTCGGTAAAACGCATATTCGTTCCTTCTTGGACGGTGTCAACCCTGGAGGGGAAGTTCCTCAGGGAGTGATCTCACGGGCGGGAATTCTTTCCGCGGCGTCGTCCTATATTCAAATCAGTTAGTTATCTTACCATAAAGGGCTTCCCGGCTCAACCGGGGGGAATTCCGCCTTGACAAGCCCCCCTTCATGCCGTATTTTCCCATTTTCTCGGGGCCAAGATGAGCGGTAAGTCGATCCGAGCACTCGTCCAGGGTTGGGAGACCGTCCGGTTCGAGCTCTTGAAAGCCCCCATTTCGAGGCTCCACCTGGCCGTCGAGGGCTCTCCCGTGGAGAAATACGTCCGCCGGCTGCGCCGGGAGATGGAGGCGAGGGGGTTCCGCTTCAAGCCCGATATCTACCTGACGGACGAATGGGGCTGTCCGGACAGGACGCCCGTCATCGGCGTCCCGTTTTATCTTGCCGACGCCCGCCTGATCCGCCTCGAGGAGGAGCAGACCGGAGAGGTCGAAGACAGCCGGTCGATCATGATGTTCCTCCGCCACGAGGCCGGGCACGCCGTGAACTACGCCTATCGCCTTTGGCGGCGTTCGAGCTGGGGCGAGATCTTCGGTCCCTTCACCAAGCCTTATCGGGATTCCTTCCGCCCGGACCGGACGAGCCGCCACTATGTCCGGCACATCACCGCCTATCCTTACGGCCGGACCTACGCCCAGAAGCACCCCGACGAGGATTTCGCCGAGACCTTCGCCGTCTGGCTGACGCCCCAGTCCGGATGGCGCCAGCGATATCGGGGCTGGCCGGTCCTGCGCAAGCTCCTCTACGTCGACCGGCTGATGAAGGACATCCGGAAGGACCCTCCCCAAAGCCGCCGCGCCAGGCATCTTTGCCCCGCCGATCGGATGACCCTGACCCTCGCCGAACATTACGGCAAGAAGGCCGAGCGCTTCCGCCGGGACGCCCGCGGCTACGTCGACGATAGCCTCCATGACGCTTTCCCGCCCTCCCGGGGACAGGTCCTGAGGCCGGCCTCGGCCCTGTTCAAGCGATACCGGGACCGGCTCGTCGAGCGGGTCATCCATTGGTCCGTGCTGACGCCCGCCGAGGCGGACGCCCTTCTCCGCAAGCTCGAGGCCCGGGCCGTCGCCCTCCGGCTATGCTACCGGCCGGGCGCGGAAGGCGAAAGACTGATGGACGTCGTGTCCCTGGTCATCGCCCTGGCCCTCGACTACGCCTACACCGGTCGCCTGACCGGCTGACGCTCTCAGGCTAGCGGCCCTTCGCTCTGCCGGAGTTCCCGGGGATAAAGATCGGCAGTTGGATGTCGTATGGCGGCCCCTCGAACGCGGCCTTTATGATGGCTTGAAGCATCTGGGGATATCGGATCCCCGCCACTTCCGCCGACCGGGCCAGGCCCATGCCGCTGTCGAGACAGGGATTGCAATTGACCTCGAGGATGACGGGCTGACCGTCCTCGTCGAGCCGGATATCGACTCGGCCGTAGCCCCAGCCCCCGACGGCGCGGAAGGCCTTGACCGCCGTCTTGCTGATAAGCGCGGTCATTGACGCGTCGACCCGGGCCGGACAGAGGACATCGGTCCGCTGATATTCGACGGACGTTTCGACCCACTTGGCCGCGTAGGACATGATCGGCGGGATCTTCCGGGGCAGTTGCGAATAATCGACCTCAGCCAGCGGCAGGACCTGGACCTTCCGGCCGCCGAGGAGCCCGACGTTGAACTCCCGGCCCTTGAGGAAGTGCTGGACCAGGGCCGGCTGCTTGTAGGTATGGAGGATCTCCCGGGCTTTCTCCTTGAGGGCCGTCTTGGTCTCGACGACGGAGTTGCGGTCGAGGCCGATCCCGGCGTGCTCTTGGGCCGCATGGACGATGAGGGGAAAGGTCCACTTGTGCTCGTGGATGTCGGAGAGCCGCTCGACGAGAGCGGTCGACGGCGGGATGGGCAGCCCGGCGCCCTTGAGAAGACTCAGGGACATGTACTTATAGCGGCTCAGCCCGAGGCCCAGGGCGGGGGAGCCGGTCATCGGGTAACCGAGCATGCGGATAAAGGCCGCGACGCGCATCTCGTAGAGGGCGCCGTGGACGACGTCGTCGTATTGGTTGAAGACGACGTCGGGCTGAAGACGGTGGAGCTTGCGCTGAAGGACCGAAAGGTCGCCCGCGAGGGGCATGACGGCGACCTCGTGGCGCAGGCGGCGGAGGCCCCGGGCGATGCCGCGGATCATCTGGCGCAGGTAGTGGAGGCTGCCCGTATCGGACTTGTCGTCGGGCTGAGAGTCGGTATAGGAGTTGTAGATGAGCGCGATCCGGAGCTTCTTCATGCGGCTTCCGCCGGCCGTTCTATCCTTATCTTAAGACAAATCCCGGGTCCGCATCAAGCCCGAGCCGGCGCAGCGCGGCCTATGTTATAATCGGACCGGCTCAGAGGGAGCCGGTCATGAAAAAGGGATCCCTCTTCTGGCCCCTGTCCTTCGGCGCGGCCGTTCTGGTCCTGAGCCTGTTCGGCGTGGTCAACCTGACCCGCCGGCCCGGGATCCGGCCCGAGCACCTCGCCCGGCCCGTCGTCGGCATCGATGGCACCGAGATCCGGCGGCCGGCCGACGTGCGCTTCGTCCTGACCCGGAAGAGGATCGGCGACCCCGTCGAGATCCGCTTCGGCCCGGACGGCGGGCCGGCCGTCGTCCGCGATACGGTCGTGCCCTTCTATGCGCAGGCGCCCTTCCCGTTCCCGTTCATGCTTTTGGGCGGCTTCAGCTTCCTGGCCGGCTTCGGGGTCCTCCTTCTGAAGCCGTCCGACCGCCGGTCGCGGATCTTCTACTGGCTGTGCTTCAGCTTCGGCGCCGCCGCGATGATCGGCGGCGCGACGCTGGGCGTCCAGGGCCGGGCGCTGAACCTCCTGCCGGGGGTCCTCTTCAATTTCGCCTATCCCATGACCCTGGCCGTTCTCCTGTGGTTCGCCCGCAGCTATGCGCCGCACCGGCTGATGGCGAGGCCGATGCTCTTCTGGGTCACTCCTCTGGCCTGGGGAGCGTTCCTCTGCGCGACGTTCCTCGCGTCCCAGCTGGGGCCGTCGATCGGGGCCTTCCGGCTGCGGGAACAGGGCGTCCACGTTTTCCGGCTTTACATCGTCGTCATCGGCGTGCTCGCCCTCATCGAGTTCGCCCGGGCCTTCCGCGGCTCGGCCTCCGAAGAGGAACGGGCCCAGATCAAATGGTATTTCATCGGTCTGGCCGCGGGGCTGGGGCCTTTCCTCGCCTTCAACCAGCTCCCCCTGGCCTTTTCCGACAAGCCCCTGCTCTCGGAGGATTTCGCCAGCGCCTTTTTCTTCCTCCTGCCGATCTTCCTGGCCACCGTGATCCTCCAGTTCCGCCTTCTCAAGGTCAACGTCGTCTTCCCCCGCGGCCTCGTCTATACGATCCTGACCGTCTTCACGCTGTGCGCCTATCTTTTCTCCGTCGACGCGCTGAGACTGCTGTTCCCCCGGGCGACGGCCACGGGCAATACCCTGATCCTCGTGAGCGCCGCCGTCGCGGTCGCCCTCCTCCTCAGCCCGGGCCGGAGGAACGTCCAGGACGGCGTCGACAAGCTCTTCTTCCGCCAGGCCTACGACTATCGGAAGGCTGTTCAGGGATTCAAGGAGAGATCGCGGGCCGTCGTCGACGGCGGCGCGCTGACGGCCCTTTTTTCCGGGATCCTGACGTCGGTCCTGCCGGTCACGGCGGTCGGCGTGCTGCTGCGAGAGGCCGGGAGAGAGGCGGGCGGGCCGGTCCGGTTCGGCGGATTCGACGGGGACGCCGCGGCCGAGCTGGAGGGCTTGCCGGCGGACGGCCGCGGTCTCTGGGCCCGGGCCGACAAGGTCCGAGGCCTCAGGAACGTGAACCTGACCCAGGAAGGCCTGCTGGCGTCCACGGGGGCGGCCGTCGTCCTGGCCTTGCCCCGCGGCGCCGGGACGCCTCCTGGCCTGTTGGCCTTCGGCCCGAAGCTCTCGGGGCACCGCTTCACGAGCGAGGACGTCGAGCTTATCGAGACCCTGGCGGGCGACCTGGCCGTCAACCTCGGCCGGATCCGCATCCAGGAAGAGATGATCTATGAACGGGCCTCGCGGGAGAAATCCGAGGAGCTCGTCCGGTTGAAGACGGAGTTCATCTCCGCGCTGTCCCACGAGCTGCGGACGCCCATGACCTCACTCAACGGGCTCTCCGGGCTCCTCCGGTCGGGCAAGATCGAGGAGCCGGCCCAGCGCGATCGGCTGCTGGGCCTCATGGCCGGCGAGTGCGGCCGGCTCGCGCGGTTCCTCACGAACGTCCTCGACTACGGCAAGATCGAGGGCGACGCCATGGTCTATACGTTCGGGGAGGTCGATCTCGGCCCGCTCGTCCGGGACGTCGCCGACCTCGTCAAGGCGGGCCGCGAAGCGGACGGGATCGGGATCGAGGTCGTTATCCCGGACGGGCCGGTCAAGGTCCGGGCCGACCCGGACGCCGTGCGCCAGGCCGTCTTGAACCTCCTCGACAACGCCGTCAAGTACAGCCCGGACCGCGAACCGGTGACAGTCAGCCTGACCGATGGACCGGATGAAGCGGTCCTCGCGGTCATGGACCGCGGCATGGGGATCGCGCCGGAGGACCGGGAGAGGATCTTCGAGGCCTTTTTCCGCTCCGCGCCGGCCGTCGAACACCATCCGACCGGCGTCGGCCTCGGCTTAAGGATCGTCTCTCACATCATGGCCGCCCATGGCGGGCGGGTGGAGGTCGAGAGCGAGCCGGGGACGGGAAGCGTCTTCCGCCTGTTCTT
>MEYC01000112.1:0-4630 GCA_001775715.1 Candidatus Aminicenantes bacterium RBG_16_66_30
CCACCAGGCTTATGAGGCGGGGCAGGGCCAGCGTGTCGCCGGCCAGCAACCGCTCCGCCAGCTCGATGGCCTGTCTCCCTTTCCTCACGCGATCGCTTCCTCCGGGCGCTCCCAACCCATATTACCTCGCCGCCCGCACCTGCTCCATAGCGAACGTTGTCCACGGGACGTAGGGGCGGCGCTTGCTCCGCCCCAAGGGGCAGGGGCGAGCCCTGCCCCTACATTCCCTGCTACTGCCCCTTGAACTGGGGCTTGCGCTTCTCCTTGAAGGCGGCGCGAGCCTCCTTAGCGTCCTCGCTGGCGAAGGCGCGGGCCATCCAGGTGCGGAACTCCCGCTCCTCCGCCTCCGTCAGCGGGCCCTGAGCCAGGCGGTTGATGATGAGCTTGCTGCCCTTCACCGCCAGGGGAGCGTTCTCCTCCGCCAGCTCCTGGGCCAGGGCGTAGACGGTGGCCTCCAACTCCGCTTCGGGCACCACCTGGTGGACGAGCCCCATCTCCTTGGCACGCTGGGCCGGGATCTGACGGGCCGTGAGGAAGAGCTCTTTGGCGTAGGCCAGGCCGAGACGGCTCACGAAGAACTGAAAGCCCTCGATGGGGTAGACCAGCCCCAGCTTGGCCGGCGTCATGCCGAAGACCGCGGTGTCGGCGGCGAGGCACAGGTCGCAGGCGGCGGCGAGGTGGCAGCCGCCGCCCAGGGCGTAGCCGTAGACCACGGCAATCACAGGGTAGGGATACGCGGCCATGGCCTCGAGGCCGTACTCCAGCGGGTTGCCCGGCGGCCCGGCCTCCTGGGGCAGGCCCCCAATGCGCGCGATGTCGAATCCGGCGGAGAAGGCGCTGGTGCCCGCGCCGCGCAGCACCACCGCCCGCACCTCGTCGTCCTCCTTCAGGGCGCTCAGGCCGTCGCCCAGGCGGACCATGATCTCCGGGGTGACCGAGTTGAGCTTGTCGGGCCGGTTGATGACGAAGGTGCAGACCCGCCCCTGCCGCTGGACGATGAGGGGGTCGTCGGTGGATGCCATGACTCCTACGGCCCGGCGGGAGGAATCGTGGAGACGGGCGGGCCCTCGGCGGTGGCGGTCGCCTCCGCCGTCGGCGTCACCTCCGCCGTCGGCGCCGGCGTGGGCGTGGGGCTGGGCGTCGGCGAAGGGGTGGGTGACGGGATGAAAGGCTTCACCCAGACGGTCAGCGTCCCCTCCATCTCCACGGCATGGGGGTCGCAGCGGATGGGGAAGGTGCCGGCCGTGGTCATCACCAGGGCCAGGGTGCCCGTCTTGCCCCCGTCGATGAGGTCGGAGGCGATGTCATCGTCCGTGTCGAACTCAAGGTCCGGCCCAGCGATGCGCAGGTTGTGGGGCGCGTTGCCCCGGTTGCGCAGCTCCAGGATGTACTTCTGGTTGGCCCGAATGGTGATGTTGTTGGGGGAGAAGAAGTTGTCCCGCATCTCGATGCGGATGACGGTCTCGCCGCCGGGGCCCGGGGTGGGCAGGCTGACGGACTCCCCCCCTCCACAGGCGGCGGCTACCGCGAGCAGGGCCAGAGCCATCGCCAGAAGCAAGCACACCGGGCCCGAGAGCGCTCTCATCGTTTCGTCCCTTCTGCCGCCTCCCCTGGGGGACGACGGCACCGTTTCAGGGCGTAGGCCTGGTGAGGATTATAACCCGTCGATCTGACAACGGATAGGAAACGCCTGCCTGCCGGCAGGCAGGGATAAGCGGATGCTTCCCACGTTGTCCGTTAATCCGTTGCACATCCGCTGACAGCGCCGCCCCCTCACGTCAGACGCAGCATCAGGCGGCAGTAGCCTTGTAGGTCGGGGTCTAGAGGGAGCTCAGCCTGGTCCCGCTGAGCCCCCTTTCGGTGCGAACGTCGGCGGCGGTCTTGGGCAAGCGCTTCACCACAAGGGTTCTAGCGCCTAGAATATGGGCGGCATGCCGCCAGGAGACAGAAAGATGCGCACTCGTCGAACCAAGTCGGAGCGGGTTGCCCGCGAGCCCGGCCTCCTGGGGCAGGCCCCCAATGCGCGCGATGTCGAATCCGGCGGAGAAGGCGCTGGTGCCCGCGCCGCGCAGCACCACCGCCCGCACCTCGTCGTCCTCCTTCAGGGCGCTCAGGCCGTCGCCCAGGCGGACCATGATCTCCGGGGTGACCGAGTTGAGCTTGTCGGGCCGGTTGATGACGAAGGTGCAGACCCGCCCCTGCCGCTGGACGATGAGGGGGTCGTCGGTGGATGCCATGACTCCTACGGCCCGGCGGGAGGAATCGTGGAGACGGGCGGGCCCTCGGCGGTGGCGGTCGCCTCCGCCGTCGGCGCCGGCGTGGGCGTGGGGCTGGGCGTCGGCGAAGGGGTGGGTGACGGGATGAAAGGCTTCACCCAGACGGTCAGCGTCCCCTCCATCTCCACGGCATGGGGGTCGCAGCGGATGGGGAAGGTGCCGGCCGTGGTCATCACCAGGGCCAGGGTGCCCGTCTTGCCGCCGTCGATGAGGTCGGAGGCGATGTCATCGTCCGTGTCGAACTCAAGGTCCGGCCCAGCGATGCGCAGGTTGTGGGGCGCGTTGCCCCGGTTGCGCAGCTCCAGGATGTACTTCTGGTTGGCCCGAATGGTGATGTTGTTGGGGGAGAAGAAGTTGTCCCGCATCTCGATGCGGATGACGGTCTCGCCGCCGGGGCCAGGGGTGGGCAGGCTGACGGACTCCCCCCCTCCACAGGCGGCGGCTACCGCGAGCAGGGCCAGAGCCATCGCCAGAAGCAAGCACACCGGGCCCGAGAGCGCTCTCATCGTTTCGTCCCTTCTGCCGCCTCCCCTGGGGGACGACGGCACCGTTTCAGGGCGTAGGCCTGGTGAGGATTATAACCCGTCGATCTGACAACGGATAGGAAACGCCTGCCTGCCGGCAGGCAGGGATAAGCGGATGCTTCCCACGTTGTCCGTTAATCCGTTGCACATCCGCTGACAGCGCCGCCCCCTCACGTCAGACGCAGCATCAGGCGGCAGTAGCCTTGTAGGTCGGGGTCTAGAGGGAGCTCAGCCTGGTCCCGCTGAGCCCCCTTTCGGTGCGAACGTCGGCGGCGGTCTTGGGCAAGCGCTTCACCACAAGGGTTCTAGCGCCTAGAATATGGGCGGCATGCCGCCAGGAGACAGAAAGATGCGCACTCGTCGAACCAAGTCGGAGCGGGTTGCCCGCGATGAGCTCGCAGCCCTATTCCGGCCGCAAAGCATCGCCGTCGTGGGAGCCTCAGCGAACGAACGAAGCCAGGGATACGAGTTCGTGAAGGGGCTCGTCGACATCGGATTCCCCGGCCCGGTATACCCAGTGAACCCCAAGCTGAGCGAACTCCTGGGGCTCAAGGCGTACGCCCGTCTTGAGGAGATACCGGGGACCGTTGATTTCGTCATCTCCGCCGTTCCTGCCGGCGCTGTCCTGGAGGTGGTGGAAGGGGCCAAGGCGAAGGGGGCCAAGCTCATCCATTTCTTCACCGCTCGCTTCAGTGAGACCGGTCGTGAGGACGCCAGGGAGCTCGAGCGGGAGCTCAGCCGGCAAACCAGGGAGGCGGGCATCCGGGTGATCGGGCCGAACTGTATGGGGGTGTACTACCCCAAGGGGAGGATCACCTTCGATCCCGTTTTTCTCTTCGAGCCGGGTAACGTCGGCTTCCTGACCCAGAGCGGCAGCCACGCCTACCGCGTGATTGGGCGGGGGATGGAGCGCGGCCTGCGGTTCAGCAAGGTCATCAGCTACGGAAACGGGATCGACCTCAATGAAGCTGACTTCCTGGACCACTTCGCGGAGGACCCCGAGACGGACATCATCGCCGCCTACGTCGAAGGGGTGCATGATGGGAGACGCTTCCTCGCGGCCCTGCGGCGCGCCGCCGCCAGGAAGCCGGTCGTGGTCCTCAAAGGCGGCCGCACGACTGCGGGTCGCGCTGCTGCCGCGTCCCACACCGCGGCTCTGGCCAGCCAACAGGCGGTGTGGCGGGCTGCTGTCCGCCAGGCGGGAGCGTTGGAGGTCGGAAGCCTCAATGATCTCATCGACATGCTGGTGGCGTTTCGAAACGCCGGCCCGGCCAGGGGGCCGAGGGTGGCCGTGCTGGGTGGTGCCGGTGGGGAGACTGTTGAGACCGCGGACCTCTGCAACGAAGCGGGCCTGGACGTGGCTCCCATCCCCCAGGGAATGCGAGAGCAGCTTCGCGAGAGGCTCCCCCAAACCTGGGACTGGGTTGGCAATCCCATCGACAGCTCGATACTCACCTGGGGCCGCTTCGAGGCGGCGGACATCCTCCAGATGATGGTGGCCAGCCCCGCCTACGACCTCGTCATCGCCAATGTCAGAGGGCTGGAGTGGATCCTCTCCCCAGGGGAGGAGGGCGGGAAGGTTTTCCGGGGCGCCGTCGACCTGCTGAAGAGTCTGGGAAGGGAGAACGGCAAGGCCGCCGTGCTGGTGATGGCCGACCCCGAGTCGCGCGAGGAGTGGCGCCGGAAAGCGCTGCTAGACGCGCGCCAGGAGCTGGGGGCAGCGGGCGTGGCCATCTATCCCGACATGGAGAGGGCGGCGCGGGCCATGGGCCGCTATGTCCGCTATCTGGCGGAGCGGCGGGAGGCAGGGTAGCCTCATGGGAAGAGTGA
>MEYC01000112.1:4797-4884 GCA_001775715.1 Candidatus Aminicenantes bacterium RBG_16_66_30
GGAGCCTTCTTTAACCAGAGGCAGACCTTCGAGGCCATCCGGTCGTGGTCCAAGGCGAGGCTGGATACCGCGGTCTACACGCACGGC
>MEYC01000112.1:4897-5407 GCA_001775715.1 Candidatus Aminicenantes bacterium RBG_16_66_30
TCTTCGGCGTCCCGCCCTTCGCTCAGGAGGCCAAAGAGCGCGGCTGGCCCGGGCCGAGGGTGATCGGCCACGAAGCCATGCCCGCTCGCTTCCAGCGCTACATCCTCACGGCCGGCTACAACAGCATCATCAACACGCGCCAGTTTGGAGTCGACGCCTTGCGCAGCACCAGCGGCGGCATCGCCCCGCGCGGCGCTCTCCAGTGGCCGACCGAATACACGTACCCCGATACGACCTATGCTCATTCGTTGGTGGTGACGGTGGGTGGCGAACGGTTCGAGCTATACCACGACCGCGGTGAGACCGACGATCACACGTGGGTATGGGTACCTGGCCGGAAGGTCCTCTGCCCGGGAGACTTCTTCATCTGGGCCGTTCCCAACGCCGGCAACCCGCAGAAGGTGCAGCGCTACGCTCTGGACTGGGCGCGCGCCCTTCGCAAGATGGCGGCGCTGGAGGCAGAAGTGCTCTCGCCGGGACATGGGGTGATCATCGTCGGCAGGGAGCGAG
>MEYC01000112.1:5482-6514 GCA_001775715.1 Candidatus Aminicenantes bacterium RBG_16_66_30
GCGCAACCCTGGATACCATCCTGCACACAGTTCGCCCGCCAGACGGCCTGGCGGGACGTCCCTACCTCCAGCCGGTCTACGACGAACCGGAGTTCATAGTGAGGAACATCTGGCGCCTGTACGGCGGCTGGTACGATGGGACGCCGTCGCAGCTAAAGCCGGCCCCGCAGGCGCAGCAGGGAGCGGAGATCGCGCGTCTGGCCGGCGGCGTGCGGGCGCTTGTCGAGCGCGCCTGGCAGCTGATGGCCGACGGGGATCTGGCCATGGCCGGCCATCTTGCCGACTGGGCGGTGGCGGCGGATCCGGGCAACGCTGAGGCTCAGAGCGTGCGCGCCGATGTCTTCTCGCGTCGTGCCGGCGAGTCGAGGGCGATCATGACGCGCGGCATCTTCCGGGCAGCGGCGTGGGACTCGAGAGCGGCGCTGGAAGGCCTGAAGGCAGGAGACAAGGCAGGTCAGGCCTCGGATACGAACACGGTGGCTGATTGACAAGCGCCCCCTTGGGGCTATGATCGGATCATCTTGGCTCTTGACGAGCCAGCAGAAGGAGGGGTTCATGCGTTCGCGACGATGGTTCCGGTTGCTCTGGTTGGTGGCGGCGGTTGCGGTGGCTCTGATGGTCTTCGCAGCCTGCGAGGACGAAGAGGAAGAGACGCCCACGGGTGTGCCCGAGCTGGAGGACGGGGTGCTACAGGTGGGCTCGGACATTGCCTACGCGCCCATCGAGTTCTTCGAGGAGGGGACAACGACCCCCAAGGGCCTGGACATCGACCTCGCCAACGCGCTGGCTGAGGAGTTGGGGGTGCGCACCGAGTTCATCAATACCGGTTTCGACGGCATCATCGGCGCCCTGAACGCCAGCCGCTTCGACATCCTCATGTCGGCGATGACGGTCACGGACGAGCGCAGTCTGGAGATCGACTTCGTGCCCTACTTCATTGCCGGCACCGACATCCTGGTTCCAGCGGGCAACCCCAAGAACATCGGGGCTATCGAGGACCTCTCCGGCCTCACCGCGGCCGTGCAAATCGCG
>MEYC01000113.1:0-3832 GCA_001775715.1 Candidatus Aminicenantes bacterium RBG_16_66_30
CTCTGAAGAATGGGGACATGTACCTGGGGTACGTGTCCCCATTCTTCATCCGTGCCCGCTCCGCCCTTCCACGGCCTCCTCCAGGAACACCCCTGCGCGGGGCGGATCCCCTGACGATACCCCTCGGCCCCTTCTTCCGCGGCCTCCCTCCGGCGCGGCCGATGTCCTGGAAAAAAAAACGCAAAGGGGGACATGTACCTGGGGTACGTGTCCCCTAACCCCTATTCTTTTATGAAATGGGCGCCGCGGGAGACGGGATTGGCCAGGGCCGCCCGGGCGATCATGAGGGCGACGAGGATGCCGTGGCGCAGGCCGATCAGGTCCGGCTCGAGGCGCGCCGCCTGATAGAACTTCTCGATGCGGTGGCTGAGGTATTCGAGGTCGGATTTGGCCCGGTTGAGGCGCTTGCGGGTCCGGATGATCCCGGCGTAGTTCCACATCGTCGAGCGGATGGTCAGCCAGTCCTGGTTGACGAGGGCCGGGTCGATTACCTCCTCGTCCTTGGGGTGATACCAGCGGTGGATCTCGGACCCCTTGTAGGGCCGCGAATCGTCGAAGCGCATGGCGATGTCGCGGGCGGCCCGCGTCCCCCAGACAAGGCCCTCGAGGAGCGAGGTCGAGGCCAGGCGGTTGGCCCCGTGGACGCCCGTGCAGGCGACCTCGCCGACCGCGTAGAGCCCGCCAAGCGAGGTCTGCCCCCAGGCGTCGACGAGCACCCCGCCGCAGCTGTAATGGGCGGCCGGGACGACCGGGATGGGCGACCGGGTGATGTCGACGCCCTCATCGAGGCAGGTCTTGTAGATCGTCGGGAAGCGCTCGCGGATGTCCTTCCCCTTGGCGTAGGAGGCCAGGTCGAGGAGGACGGAATTCGAGTTGGTGACGATCATCTCCTCATAGATCGCGCGGGCGACCTCGTCGCGCGGGGCGAGATCGCGGCGCGGCGAGTACTTCTCCATGAACGTCCGGCCGTCGCGGGTCTTGAGGCGCGCCCCCTCTCCGCGGACGGCCTCGGAGATGAGGAAGCCGTCGCCGTTCTCGCGCCGGAAGACCGTCGGATGGAACTGGATGTACTCCATGTTGCCGATCCGGGCTCCGGCCCGCAGGGCCATCGCGTAGCCGGAGCCGTCGGCTCCCGGCGGGTTGGACGTGTGGAGGAAGACCGCGCCGCAACCGCCCGTGGCCAGCACGGTGAAGGGCGCGAAGACGCGGCTGACCTCGCCCGTCGCGTTGTCGAGGACGTAGGCGCCGATCGCCCGGGGTTCGCGGTAATAGGCGACGGGGTTCTTGGAGTGGTGCGGGACCGTCAGAAGGTCGATGGCCGTCCGCCCCGCGAAAAGCGTCACGTTCGGGTGTTTCCGGAGGGCCCGGAGGAAGCGGTCCTCGATCATCCGTCCGGTGGCGTCCTCGACGTGGAGGATGCGGCGGCGGGAGTGTCCGGCTTCCTGGGCGAGGTCGAGGGCGTCCGGCGAGCTCCGCGTGAACGGGATCTTGAGCTTCTCGATGAGCGTTTCGTGGACGAGCTTCGGGCCGTCGGCGACGAGGATGTCGACGGCCGCGGGGTCGCCGACGTTGTCGCCCGCCTCGAGGATGTCCGTCTTGAGGAGCCCGGGCCGGTCGTCGGGGGCGAACGCGACGATGCCGCCCTGGGCGTAGAAGGTGTTCGACTCCTCGGGCTCGGCGGACTTGGTGATGACCACGGTCTCGAGGCCGGCCTTGGCCGCTTCGAGGGCGGCCGAAGCGCCGGCGATGCCGCATCCGATGACCAGGACGTCGGCCCGGATGTCACGCTCGCTCATGGCCCCCTCAGCTCACGAAGTCCAGGCTGATGTCGATCGCCTTGGCCGAGTGGGTCAGGGCCCCGACGGAGATGAAATCGACGCCGGTCTCGGCAACGGCTCGGACGCGGTCGAGGGTCATGTTGCCCGAGGCCTCGAGGGGGACGCGGCCCGCGGCCAGGGCGACGGCCTGGCGCATCATCTCGACGGTCATGTTGTCGAGCATGATCATGTCGGCCCCGGCGGCCAGGGCCTCGCGGACCTGGAGGAGGTTGGCCGCCTCGACCTCGATGCGGATGCCGGGGCGGACGGCGGCCCGGGCCCGGCGGACCGCCTCGGAGACGCTCCCGACGCGGCGGAGGTGGTTGTCCTTGATGAGGACCATCTCGGACAGGCTGGAGCGGTGGTTCGTCCCGCCGGCCGTGCTCACGGCGTATTTTTCGAGGAGGCGCAGCCCGGGGGTCGTCTTGCGCGTGTCGAGGATACGCGTCTTGGTCCCCGCGACGGCCTCGACGTAGCGGCGGGTGGCCGTGGCGATGCCGCAGAGGCGCTGGAGGAAGTTGAGGGCCGTCCGCTCCCCCTTGAGGAGAGCGATCGTCGGGCCCTTGACCCGGGCCAGCTTGTCGGACTGGTGGAAGGCCGAGCCCTCGCGGAACCGCTCGATGAAGATGATGGACGGGTCGAGCTTCTCGAAGACGCGGCGGGCGACCGGAAGTCCGGCCAGGACGCCGTCCTCCTTGGCCAGGAAATAGGCCTCGGAGCGGGACCCGGCCGGGATGACGCTCTCCGAGGTGATGTCGCCTGAGGGCATATCCTCGCGGAAGGCGGCATCGATGGCCGCGTCCATGATACGATTGAGCTCTTCTGTTCCCATAGTCAAGTAAGATTATAGACTTACCCCTGTTGGCCGTCAAACGGCGTACGGGGACACGTACCCCGGGTACGTGTCCCCATCGGGTTTGCCCCGGGTACGTGTCCCCATCGGGTTTGCCCCGGGTACGTGCTCCGATCGGGTTTGCCTCGCCCGGCCGATTGTGCCATCATGGCGGGAAGATGAAAGACGATCCGTTCGGCCTCTCCCCCTCCGACCTTCGCTCGGTCCTGGGCGTCGCCCTCTCGAGCGGGGGGGATTTCGCCGAGATCTTCCTGGAGCACCGGACCTACGACTTCATCAATATGGAAGAGGACATCATCAAAGAGACGGCCGAGGCGGTCAGCCTGGGGATGGGCATCCGGATCATCCGCGGCGACCGGACCGGCTTCGGCTACACGAACGACCTCTCCCTCGACAAGGTCAAGAAGACCGCGCTGACCGCGGCCGCCATTGCCCGCGGCAAAGCCGGGACGCCGGCGCCCCCGCCCCTGCGGGAGAGGACGCTCCGCCGGACCTTCTACCGCGCCGTCTCACCGGCCAGCGAGGCCGGGCTCCGGCGCAAGATCGGCCTCGTCCGCGAGGCCTACGCCGCGGCCCGCGGCTACGACCCGCGCATCGCCAAGGTCAAGGTCCACTACTCGGATTCGCTCAAGCACATGTGCGTCGCGAATTCCGAAGGGCTCCTCGTCCGCGACACCCGGCCCATGGTCAAGCTCGTCTGCGTCGCCATCTCGGAAAAGGACGGCAAGCGCGAGTCCGGCTACTGGGGCGGCGGCGGGCGCGTGGGGATGGAGTATTTCCGCGACGTCCTCACGCCGCGGCGCATCGGCGAAGAGGCGGCCCGGGAAGCGCTCATCCTCCTCGGCGCCGCCGACGCCCCGGCCGGCGAGATGCCCATCGTCCTCGCCCCCGGGCACAGCGGCGTCCTCATCCATGAGGCCGTGGGCCATCTCCTCGAGGCCGACTTCAACCGCAAGAAGACCTCGATCTTCTGGAACAAGATGGGCAGAAAGGTCGGCTCCCCGCTCGTCACGATCTACGACGATCCGACCATCCCCGGCTACCGGGGGTCGTACAACGTCGACGACGAGGGCACGGCGCCGCGGAAGACCCTGCTCGTCGAGAAAGGCGTCGTCCGGGGCCTGCTCCAGGACAAGCTCTCGGCCAGGCTGATGAAGAAGAC
>MEYC01000113.1:3873-5667 GCA_001775715.1 Candidatus Aminicenantes bacterium RBG_16_66_30
CCATCCCGCGCATGTCCAACTCGTACATCGACGCGGGCGACGACGCGCCCGAAGATATCCTGAGGTCGGTCCGAAAAGGCTTCTACGTCTCGAGCCTCTCGGGCGGCCAGGTCGAGGATTCGGGCAAGTTCACCTTCTCCGTCAGCCTCGGCTACCTCATCGAGGATGGGAAGCTCACCGCGCCGGTCAAGCAGGCCACTCTCATCGGCACGAACATCGACATCCTGAAGAGGATCGACCGGGTCGGCTCGGACCTCGAATTCGGCCTTCAGACGGGGATGTGCAGCAAGGACGGCCAGGACGTCCCGGTGACGGACGGCTGTCCGACCCTCCGGATCGCGAAGATGACCGTCGGAGGGACATCGTGACGCCGGCCGCGAAGAAGGCCCAGCCGTCGCTCCGCGAGCTGGGCGAATCGCTCGTCGCCTACGCCCGCAAGTGCGGCGCCGACGAGACCGAGGTCTCCGTCGTCGACGGCTACGAGTTCAACGTCGACGTCCGCAAGGGCAAGATCGAAACGCTCATCGAGGCCGGCTCGCGCTCGGCGGGCATCAAAGTGATCAAGGACAAGCGGACGGCCTACGCCAGCTCGTCGGACCTCGACAGCGGCACGCTCCGGAGGCTCGTCCGCAACGCCGTGCGGAGGGCCGGGCTCGGGAACCCCGACGAGTTCGCCGGCCTGGCGCCTCTCGCGGCCGAGCGGGTCGATGCCGCGGGGCTCAGGCTTTACGACCCGGAGATCGCCCGCCTCGACTCGAAGACCAAGATCGCCCTGGCCGTCGAGACGGAGCGGGCGGCGCTGCGGGACGAGCGCATCACCAACTCCTACGGGGCGACCTTCGCCACGAACGAGATCCGATCGGTCCTGGTGCTATCCAACGGCTTTGTCGGCGAATATGAACAGACCTATTGCGGCCTTGGGGTCGGACTCCAGGCCGGGGACACGGATAACCGGGTCGAGGACTCCTGGTCCTCGTCAAAGCGCCACTTCAAGGACCTCGAGCGGCCGGAGGAGATAGCCCGCAAGGCGGTCGAGCGGACCGTCCGGCAGCTCGGGCCGAGGAAGATCAGGACCCAGACGGTCCCGGTCATCTTCGAGCCGACCCAGACGGCCTGGCTCATGGGCTTTCTTTTCGGCTGCGTCACCGGGACGGCCGTATATCAGAAATCGACGTTCCTCGAGGGCCGGCTCGGCCGGAGGATCGGAAACGAGCGGATCACGGTCGTCGACGACGCGCTGCTGCCCGGCGAGCTGGGCTCGCACCCCTTCGACTCGGACGGCCTGCCGTCGCGCCGGACCGTCGTCGTCGAACGGGGCGTGCTCAGGAATTATCTCTGCAATATCTACGCCGCACGGAAGCTCGGACTGAAGTCGACCGGGAGCGCCGACGGCGGCGGGGTCGGCCCGTCGAACTTCTTCCTCGAACGGGGGGATATCTCCCCGGAGGATATCATCGCCGGGACCAAGAAAGGCTTCCTCCTCATCCGGACGCTCGGCCACGGGCTGAATTCCGTGACGGGCGACATCTCGCGCGGAGCCTTCGGCCTGTGGATCGAGGACGGCGAGATCGCCTATCCCGTCTCGGAAGTCACGATCTCGGGCAATCTGGGCCGCGTCCTGGAGAGCATCGAGGCCGTCGGGAACGATCTCGAGTTCCACAGCCCGGTCACCGGCCCGACGGTCAAAGTCGCCGAGATGACCGTCGCCGGCGAGTAAATCGGGATAAATCGGGGACACAATACCTATTCCCCCATTTTTCTGGCCGCCCGCCGAGCATTTCGCGGTACCGGGAA
>MEYC01000113.1:5695-8196 GCA_001775715.1 Candidatus Aminicenantes bacterium RBG_16_66_30
AGCGCCGCGCCGGGACCGCTCACCGCCAGCCTTCGCCCCGCTTCGAGGACCGCCTCCGTCTCCGCGGCCGTGAATTCCACCCCGGACGGGACCGTCTTCAGGCGGCCCTTGTTCTCCGGACAGACCAGCTGACAATCCATGCATCCGATGAAGCAAACCGACCTTTTCGGCGGCTTAGCCCAACCCGGGATCGGCCGGCGGCTCTCGGACAGGAGCGTGAAGCATCGTTCGGCCGAGATGAGGAAGCGGTCCTCGCGGATGGCGCCGGTCGGGCAGGCTTTGATGCACGCTTGGCAGTTCGCGCAGCGCTCGAGCACGGACTCGCGTCCTTCCGCCTTCGGCCGTCCCTCGACCGTCCTCTCCCCCGTCCTGACGACATAGCCGCACAGCTGGTGGCCGCTGCCGAACCCCGGCACATAGGTGACGTTATTCCGCCCATAGACGGCCAGCCCCATGTGCACGGCCAGCGATTTCAGAGGGGCCTTGAGGATCTCGGCCTCGACGCCGGGCCCGAGCGCGTTCTTGCTCATATCATCGAGGACGTCCCGGAACGTGGCGTTGTATCGGATATAGGTCGGCGGGATCCGCAGGTCGATCTTCCGGCCCCCGACCGTTGCGGTAAGGATGCCGATCGGGGAAGGAACGGCGACGACCACCACGCGTTCCGAGCCCGTGATCCTTATCTCTTCGAGGTAGCGGAAGCCGGCCAGATATTCATCGAAGAAGCCCGGATCGATCATCCCCGAGGACCTGCGTTCCTCGAGCTTCTTCCTGACCGTCTCGACGATGCCGATATCCGCGACCGCCAGCCCGTAGCCGCGGTCCGCGGCCCATGACCTCAGCCTAGCCTCGAAGCTATCTTCCGCCACAGCGATCCCATTATCCGCCGAGGGCGTCGTTTTCGCAACATGCCCGCCGAAAGAGCAGGATCACCAAGTTATCCAACGAGGAAGCCTCGGCGCCGGCTGCTTCCGGCCAAGCTCCCCGAGTCCTCGGCGACGCCCGGCTCGTCGAGGCCGAAGAAGGCCATATGGACGACCTTCTCGTTGAAGGCCAACGCCGATCCGACGATGCCGGTTCCGGCATAGCGGTAAGACCAGCCCAGCCCGACCGACTCGTACTTCTTCTCCTCCGACGCGGCGGCCCTCTTCAGGAACTCCCGGGCCTCGTCCACGGAGGGCTTGGCCAGCGCTTTGGCGGCATCGCCCCTGCCCCGGCCGCTCTTGCGCTCTTCGGCGAGAAGCATCGCCTCCATAGCGTAGCTCTTGACGAGCTTGGGAAAAAGTTCGCTGAACGCCTTTTCCCGGGAAACGAAGTCCAGGCCCGCCGGCCGGCCGTCGACGAAGACGAGGATGCCCTTCTGGCCGTCGGCCAGCCGGAAGCTCTTCAGAAAGCCATCGAGGTCGGCCCCCTTGGCCTCGTAGACGTCCCGCATGGCCCCGGTCTTCGAGGGAACGCCCATGGCGCAAGCCATCTCGGCCACCTTGTTCCAGATCAGCCCCTGATCCGAACGGAAGACCCGCTCCCGCTCGAGGCTCAGGTTCACCTGGCGGACGTTCTGAGCCCGCATCTCCCTGTGCATGACGTTCCCTGACTCGGCGAACACCTTGGATTGATAGCTCCACCGCCCGTGCTCGACGCAGCTGACCGGGACCTTCGTCGAGGACTTCGGCCCGACCAGGATCGTCGTGTTGAGGATGCGGTTCTGCTTGGCGCCCCGGAGCTCCTCGCCGTCGAGGAGCAGGACGGCCGTGTCGCCCTTGTTGACGACCATGAGCTCGGGCACGGATCCTCCCTCGCTGACTTCGGTGACGCTGAAGACGCCCCTATGGAGCGCCTCGCTCAACGTGATGTACTCCGGATCGCCGTTCTGGGCTCTCAGGAGCTCGAAAACGGTCATGTTCTCGAAGCTTTGGCCCGCGCCGAGCTCCATTTCCAGAAGACAGGTTTCGACAGACTTGTCCATTCGCGTTTGTCCTTTCTTTTTTTGGTTTTCGATCAAAACGCCCTAGCCGCCGGAGCCGCGCCCCGCGATCGCCGGATCGTCGCGGCCGGCCCCCCTGCCGGGCCCGCTAGGTGTAACCGGGTTCGAAGCGTCCCATCATCGACCTCCCACTTCCTTCGTTTTCTATGGTCAAAAGATCTCTCCAATCTCTTTCTCGAGCTCTTCGGCCGAGACACCGCCCAGCTCCGCGGCACGGGCCGCGTCCATGATCCCGGCGGCGACGGCGTAATGGAGCAGGCGCCTGAACCTCGTCGCCCTCTCGACGCCCGCGTAGGCCACGGGCTCCTCGACGACCCAGCCCCTGGCCTTGATCGTCTCCCGGAAGGCCCGCAGCTGCCGGTCGCTCACGAGCCCCAGTTCCTGGGCCCGCACCATGATAGCCTGGAGCGAGACGCCGAAGGTCTGCTTGATCTCGCCGAGCTCCCCCAGCGTCACCTTGCGCCGCGACGGGGCGAAGGCCTTCTCGAGCGCCGTCCGCGGCAGCAGGAACGCCGCG
>MEYC01000114.1:0-9583 GCA_001775715.1 Candidatus Aminicenantes bacterium RBG_16_66_30
CGTCCGCAACGGGCATCCGGGCCGGGCGACCCGGACGGCGATGCTGCTCGTCAAGGGGTCCGGATCGCTGACCGTGACTTACGACAGCGTCAAGGGCGGCACGTCAAGCCGGACGATCGCGCTAAAATGAAGCCCTCTCCCGATTCCGGGAGATCCCTCTCTTGGGCTTTGGCTCAGGGTATTGCCTCTAGCTCCCCGGCCATCCGACCGGAGCAAACGTAGTGAGCGGAGGGCAGAAATCCGGCGGCGATACACAGAGCCGGATTTCTGCGAAATATCATGACAACGTGCTTTCTCAAGATATCTCTCAGAAGCGCTCCTCCGAGCCGCTCCGTCGCGCTTCTGATGGTCGCTCCGCGGACTCCGCTCCCCGCCGGTCCCCTCTCCACGGACGGGGATCTTCGAGGCAACACCCATCGCCGCCTCGAGAGGGAAGCCCGGAAGGGAGAACGGCCCCTCAGAACAATCCCACGATTTTCCCGCTTGCGAGGTCGAGGTCGATGTCGTAGAACGCCGGCCGGGTCGGCAGCCCGGGCATGGTCCGCATGTCCCCGGCGAGCGGGTAGAGGAAGCCGGCGCCCACGCTGGCCTTGATGTCGCGGATGGGGAACCGGTAGCCCGTCGGAACCCCCTTCCAGGCCGGATTATGGCTCAAGCTGAGGTGGGTCTTGGCCATGCAGATCGGCAGCCCGGCATAGCCGAGCCTCGTGTAGAGGGCGATCTTGGCCTCGGCGGCGGGCTTGTAGTCGACGCCCTCGGCCCCGTACATCTCGACGGCGATCGTCTCGATCTTCTTCTTGATGTCCCACTCGAGGGGGTAGAGGAAGCGGAAGTCGGCCGGCTTGCCGCAGGCGGCGATGACGGCTCTGGCCAGGGCGATGGCCCCCGCCCCGCCTTCCGTCCAGTGGTCGGACATGACGGCGTCCTCGGCCCCGGCCTCGAGGGCGGCCCGGCGAACCAGGTCGATTTCGGCCTCGGTGTCCGACGAGAAACGGTTGACGGCGACGACGGCCGGGACCCCGTAGCGGAGGACATTGCGGACATGGGCGGCCAGGTTGGGGAGCCCCTTGGACAGGAGATCGAGGTTCTCCTTCGCGTATTCGTCGGATAGCGGCCGGCCGGCGACGACCTTGGGCCCTCCGCCGTGCATCTTCAAGGCCCGGACGGTGGCCACGATGACGACGCAGCTCGGGGAGAGGCCGCTCACCCGGCACTTGATGTTCATGAACTTCTCCATACCGCACTCGGCCCCGAACCCCGATTCCGTGACGACATAGCCGTCCCGTCCGACGAGGCGGAGGGCGATCTGGTCGGCGATGACCGAGGAGTTGCCGTGGGCGATGTTGGCGAAGGGACCGGCGTGGACGAGGGCCGGCGTGTGTTCCAGGGTCTGCATGAGGTTGGGCATGAGGGCGTCCTTCATCAGGACGGTCAGCGCCCCGGCCGCGCCGAGGTCTTCGGCGGTGACCGGCTCCCCGGCCTTGTTCATGCCGATGACCATGCGGCCGAGCCTCTCGCGCATGTCCGCGAGCCCCGCGGTCAGGGCCAGGATGGCCATGATCTCGGAGGCGACGGAGATGTCGTATCCCGTCTCGCGCTTGAGGCCCAGTTCCTCCGGGCCCAGCCCGATCCAGATGCGGCGCAGGAAACGGTCGTTGACGTCGATGACCCGGTTCCAGGTGATGGTGTCGGGATCGATATCCAGACGGAAAAGCCTCCGCTTGTCCTCGAGGGTCAACTCCGCCGGATCGCTCTTGTCGATGCCCAGCTTTTTGAGGCGCCGGAGCACGGTCGGCGAAAAACACCTCTGTCCGGCCTTCCCGGCCGGGCAGAAGGCCTGGAAGAGCTTTTCGTCCTCCTGGTAGAGCTCGTGGAGGATGCGGGCGTCGATGGCCGCGGCCAGGAGGTCATGGGCGACCGTCACGGCGTGGATGTCCCCCGTCAGATGGAGATTGAAGTCCTCCATGGGCACGATCTGGGAGTAGCCGCCGCCGGCGGCGCCGCCCTTGATGCCGAAGGTCGGTCCCATGCTGGGCTGGCGGACGACGGTGACGACCTTCTTCCCGAGATGGGCGCCGAGGGCCTGGCTCAGGCCGACCGTGGTCGTCGTCTTGCCCTCGCCGAGAGGCGTCGGGGTGATGGCCGTCACGTCGACATAGCGGCCGAGGGGCCGGTCCTTGAGCCGGTCAAGGACGTCGAGGTGGATCTTGGCCTTGTGCCGGCCGTAGAGGTCGATCTCATCCTCGCCGAGGCCGAGCTCGGCCGCGACCTGGACGATGGGGCGGAGCTCCGCGGCCTGGGCGATATCGATATCGCTGGGGACTGGACGAACGGGCTTCACGGGCATGGGCCGGCCCTCCTTTTCCGCTGCTTGCTGAGGAGTCATCGTAAGCAAATGGCGGAAAGAAAACAAGCCCCGCTCCCGGAAATCCCGGGGATCGCGAAAGAGGGAGATTCCTGGGACACGATCCCTTTTCAAGAGAAAAGGGTCATGTCCCGAATCTCCCCGGCCCCGGGATCTCCCGCGGCGTCGGCAGCCTCCGCCGCTACATGCTGATGGAAATGCTCCGGCCGCCGTTGCCGAACCGCGGGTTGACGACGTTGCTCCGCGTCGAGCCAAAGGAGAAGTTCAGGCCGACGGAGAACGAGTAGTTGTACCCCGTGGACAGCTCTTTCTGGCGGAGGAGGATCTCCTCGTACGTGGCCCCTCCGGCCGCTAGGGCGATCTGGTCGCGGATGCGGGCGTAGCCGCCGTCGATCTCGAAGCTGAGGCCCCTCCAGACGCGGAATTCCACCGAGGCCTCGAGCTCGAGCCGGTTCTTGACGAAGTCGTGGAAGTAATGGGAGCCTTCGAGCGTGACAGAGGCCTTTCCCCAAGGCCGAACGACCTCGTAGGCGCAGCTCAGGGACCCCTGGAGGAGGCTTTCGGACGTCTTGAAGTAGATCGTCTCCTCGTTGTAGCGGGCCCGCGTGAAGCCGAGCCGGTAGAGGAACCGAAGCTGACGCTTGGTCGATTCGGAGTAGGGGAAGAGGTCGAACTCCACGGCCGGGGCCGCCGTCAGGCCGAGCTTGAGGTTGGAGTAGGTCGAGGACTGGGCGCTCAGGAAAGCTCCCGCCGACCAGTGCTCGCCGAAGCTCTTGACGACGAGGCCGGAGAACCCGTAGCCGTTCGACTTGCTCTCATAGACCTCGCCTTCGCCGAAGTCGAACTTGCTCTTGGAGAAGTTGCCGTAGACGGACGTCCGGACCTTGAGCTCGGGGGTGATCCGGTTGGCCGAGAAGGAGCCGTAATACATGCCTTCCTCGAATTGGGTCTCGCCCATGAGGAAGGTATTGGCGCTGAGGCTGAAGACCCAGAAATCGTACTTGTCGACGACCGACGTCGGCTTGGCTTGGTCCAGGAAGCGGACCGACAGATCCTTGGCCATCGGGGTCTTCCCGGCGTAGCGCAGGAGGCCGAGCTTGATGAGGCCGGCCAGGCCCCGCTTGACTTCCTCGGGCTTATCGCCGGGGGCAGGAGTATAGGTCAGCGTATTGTTCTCTCCCTGGAAGTCCTTCAAGCCGAAGAAGCCGACCGTGATCAGGCCGGCGCCGGGCGGTCCTTGGGGAGTGATCACGACCCGGACCTGGGCTTCCTCCTGCCCGGGGACGAATTCGACGAAGGGGATCTCGGCCTTGAAGAACTCGATATCGCCGCCGGGCCAGTCGAGGAAGACCTTGACGATCGGCGGAGGGGTTCCGGCCTGCGGGGGCGGCGGGACCTGGCTCCCCGCGGGGATGGCCAGGGCGAACGCGACGACGGCGGCGAGGGCCGCGGCCTTGACGGGACGTGTTTTCATGGTGCTCACGTGTCCTCTCTCAGTCCGCTACTCGATGTGGATGCCCATGCCGCCGCCTCCGGAGGAGCCGAAGCGGGGGTTGATGACGTTGGTGAAGATGGACCCGAACGTGAACTGGAATCCGACCGACAGGAAATAGTTGCTGTTCATGGGAAGCTCGCGGAGGCGGAGCAGCTGCTCCTCGAACGTCGGCTCCCGCCCGAGCAGCGAGAGCTGGTCCTTGATCCAGGAACGGCCGTACAGGCCGAAGACGCTCAAGCCCTTGTAAAGACGGAGGCTGACGATGCCGAAGACGTCCAGGCGGTTCTTGCTGAAGTCGTGGAAGTAGTGGGAGCCCTCGGCGCTGACGCTGACCGTGCCCCACTTTTCGCGCAAGTCGAGCGTCGCCTCGAGCGATTCTTTGAAGAGGGTCTCGCGGGTCTTGGCGAAGACCGTCTCCTCCCTGTATTTGACCGGGTTCACCGCGAGCGTGTAGAGGACGCGGAGCTGGCGCCGGGTCGATTGGGAATAAGGGAAGACATTATACTCGATGGCGGGAGCGGCGGTCAGGCCGAGGTCGACGTTGCTGTAGAGAGAGGATTCGGCTTCGACGAAAACGCCGGCCGACCAGTGCTCGCCCAGGCTCTTGACGAAAAGCCCGCTCGCGTCCCAGCTCGACCGGGTCCCGGTGATGATCTCGTCCTCGATCTCGTACCGTCTCTTGGAGGAGTCGATGGAGAAGCCGAACCGGAGCTTCGAGGCCGGCGTCACCCGGTTGGCCGAGAACGAGGCGTCGACCATTCGGCTCATATAGGTCGTCTCGCCCGAGAAGTAGCCGCTCCCGGACAGGCTGAAGACCCACGAGTCCCAGCGGTCGCGGCCGGGACCCGCCGCGTCCGGCCGGGTATAGTCGACGGCGATGCGGCAGGCGATCGGCGTCCGGCCAACGTAGCTCATGAGCCCGAGCTTCAGGGCCTTGACCAGGCCGCGGCGGACGTCGTCTTCGGTGTCGGTCTTCGATGAGAAATATTTCTGGGTGTCGGCGAGATCCCGGCAGTCGTTCTGGCCGATGAAGGCCAGGGTGTACTCCCGGCCCCCGCCGCCCGTAGCCTGGGTCGTGACCAGGACGTGGACCTGAGCTTCGAGGCGGTCCCGGACGTAGTTGACGAAGGTGATCTCGGTCTTGATGTAAGCCTGGTCGCAGGAGTCGCAGTCGAGGAAGACCTTGACGGCGGACTTCTTCAGCTGGTCGATATCCGGCGTGGGCGCCTGGGCGGGGAGGGGCCGCACGGCAACCGACAGGCCCAGGGCCAGGACCAGGAACAGGACGAGGCCGGGCGAGGATGCGAGGGACTTTTGCATAGACGCTCCTTCGCGGGCAGGGCGGCGGGGCCCGCGGAGACTTGGTGTCATTACAGGCCATGCAGCAATCCGCATGCCAATAACAAGGCCGCCCGCTCTCGGGGCAGGCGAAAACCTCCGCCTGGGATAAATACGACCGGACGTAAGGATAAGTTACGTGTCCGGAAAGAATCGCGGCCGCCGGCTATTATGATAGAATCGACCCGCACCGATGACGCGATCGTTCGGGAGGGACGCATGAGAGGCTTCGCCAAAACGTTCGCCGCCCTGGCCGTCCTGGTCCTGGCCCCCGGGCTGGCCGGCCAGCGGAACGACTTCCGGCTCGGCGAGAAGGATTTCCTCCTCAACGGCCGCCCGTTCCGGATCATGGCCGGAGAGATCCACTACCAGCGCATCCCCCGGGAGTACTGGGCCGACCGGCTGGCCAAGGTCAAAGCCGCCGGGCTGAACACGGTCGGGACGTACGTCTTCTGGAACGCCCTCGAGCCCGAGCCGGGCCAATGGGACCTCTCCGGCGGGAACGACCTGGCCGCTTTCATCCGGACGGCCCAGCGCCTGGGGCTCTGGGTCATCGTCCGGCCCGGGCCGTACGCCTGCGCCGAGTGGGATTTCGGCGGTCTGCCGGCCTGGCTGCTGCGGACGCCCGACATCAAGGTGCGCTGCTCCGACCCCCGCTACCTCGCCGCCTGCGAGTCCTACGTCCTGAAGATCGGAGAGATCATCCGCGACCTCCAGGTCCATCGCGGCGGGCCCGTCCTGATGGTCCAGGTCGAGAACGAGTACGGCAGCTTCGGCAACGACCGCGACTACCTGTTCGCCCTCAAAGGGTTCTGGGACAAGGCCGGGATCGAGGTGCCGCTCTTCACGGCCGACGGCGCGACCCCGCACATGCTCGAAGCGGGGAGCCTGCCCGGAGCGGCCATCGGGCTCGATCCGGGAACGAACGAAAAGCAATTCGCCGAGGCGGAGCGGCTCGAGCGCGGCGTCCCCGTCTTCTGCAGCGAGCTCTACCCCGGCTGGCTGACCCACTGGGGCGAGGAATGGGCCAGGGTCAAGACCGAGGACGTCCTCCGGGACCTCGGCTGGCTCCTCGACAACGGCAAGTCCTTCAGCCTGTACATGTTCCACGGCGGGACGAATTTCGGCTTCTTCGCCGGGGCCAACTTCAGCGACCGCTACCAGCCCGATGTGACGAGCTACGACTACGACGCGCCGCTCGACGAGGCCGGGCGGCCGACCCCGAAGTACCACGCCATCCGCGACCGGCTCGCCCGCCATCAGCCGAAAGGGGAGAAGCTTCCGGACCTGCCCGAGCCCGTCCGGGTCATCCGCATCCCGCCGATCACGCTCGACGAGAGCGCGTCTCTCTTCGACAACCTGCCGCCGGCCGTCCGCAGTCCCCAGCCCGGGCCGATGGAGTCCTACGGCCAGAGCTACGGCTTCATCCTCTACCGGGCGAAGCTCCTCGGCCACCGGGGCGGCAAGCTCACGGTGACGGACCTCCAGGACTACGGTCTCGTCTACGTCGACGGCCGGTACCTGGGGACGATCGACCGGACGAAGAACGAGACATCCCTCGACATTCCCAAGGCCGCGCCGGCGAGCGAGACGCTCGACATCCTCGTCGAGGGCATGGGACGGATCAACTACGGGCCGCGGCTCATCGACCGCAAGGGCATCACGGACCGGGTCACGCTGAACGCCATGACCCTGATGGCCTGGGACGTCCATCCGCTCCCCCTGGACGAGGACTTCCTCAGGCTCCTCAGGTTCGGCGGGCGGCCGGCCGACCGGCCGGCGAACTTCTTCCGCGGCCGCTTCGAGCTCGGCACGACGGGCGACACGTACCTCGACATGAGCGGCTGGAAGAAGGGCGTCGTCTGGGTCAACGGCCACAACCTCGGCCGGTACTGGGCGATCGGACCGCAGAAGCGGCTCTACTGCCCGGCGCCCTTCCTGAAGGCGGGGACGAACGAGATCATTGTCTTCGATCTGCACGTCCTTAAGCCGGCTCCAGTCGCCGGCTTCGTCGACCTCGAGCCGGCCTCGAAATAGTCCGGACCGCCCCGTCGCCTCCGATCAGAGCGAGAGGCGGACGCCCGTCCGGAACGTGCGGCCCAGCGTGCCGTAGCCCCAGACCGCCTCGTAGCGCGAGTCGAGGATGTTCGCGGCCCGGACGAAGAGCTCGAGGCCGGAGCCGAGCGGGGCCGTCAGGGCGGCGTCGAGGAGGACATATCCGCCGAGGATGACTGTCCGATAGGGATAGGCGCTGAAGTCCAGATCCGGCCGGCGGCCGACCCAGACCGCGGCGACGGCCAGGTCGAAGCGGCCGAAGAGCCGGGCCTCGACCCCGGCGGCGAGCTTATCCTGCGGCCGGCGCAGGAGATCGGCCCCGGCGTCCAGGTCGCGGGCGGTGAGGCGGGTGTAGGAAGCGCTCAGACGGACGCCGTCGGCGGGACGCGCCTCGGCGGAGACTTCGAGGCCCTTCGTCCGGGCCCGGCCGATGTTGACGTAGCCGGCCGCGAAGTCGAAGTCGACGAGGTCACGGAAGCGGTTGTCGAACCAGGTCAGGCCGAGGACGACGCGGCCTCCCGCGAGCCTCTGTTCGATCCCCGCGTCGAAGCCCGTGACGCGCTCCGGATTGAGATCGGGGTTCCCGACCGGTCCCCAGGACGTCTCCGGGGCGAAGAGCTGGTAGAGCGAAGGCGACTTGAAGCCCGTTCCGAGCGACGTCTTCAGCCGCGTCCCCGTCGCGGCGATGAGAAAGGCCGGGGCGACGCGGAAGGTCAGCGCGGAACCGGAGCGGGCGTGGCTCTCGGCCCGGACCCCGGCCGTGACGAAGAACCGGTCGCGGACCTCCCAATGGTCGAGGATGTAGAGCCCGGCCGAGCCGGCCCGGACCGAAGGGAAGGGCGATTCGGACATCCCGTATGGGCCTTCGTAAACGTAGCGGGACCGGCCCTTCTCCTGCTCGAGCTCGAGCCCGGCCGTGAGCGTGTGCGACGGATGGAGGAAAACATTGTTCTGCCAGTCGAGCTTGAGGAGGCCGCTGCGGTAGAGGCCTTGCTCCCGGTCCTGGGGATGGGCCTCGTCGAAGGGATTGGCATGCTCGCGGCGGGCCCCGGTCCAGGACAGCGACAGGGACCGCTCCCAGCGGCCGCTCGGCGAAAGGTCCCGGGCGTGGGCCCGAACATGCAGCGTCCCGTAATCCTGCACGCTGTTCGGATCGTCCCCGCCCGGGCCGCCGAAATTGTCGAGCTCCGTCCGGGCCGTCGTGCCCCGGACGGTCAGGGCCAGGCGCGTCGCCGGCCGCGGAGAGAAGCCGAAACGGGCGTCGAGGCCGAGGTGGCGATAGCCGTCCTTCTCGACGTTCCCGGCGTAGGCGGACGAAGCCGCGGAGATGCCGGCCGTCCTTTCGTGGAGGAGGGCGAGGGAATAGTCGGCCTTGCCGCCCGATCCTGCGACGGAGACATCCGCGGAGAGCGTTCCGAGCGTGTCGGCCGAGGAGGCCAGAGCGAGCCGGGGGCGTCCGCGTCCGATCCGGGTGATGATGTTGATGACGCCGCCGAGCGCGTCCGAGCCGTAGAGAAGGCCCTGGGGACCGCGGAGGATCTCGATCCGTTCGACCTGATTGAGGGAGAGATGGGCCAGGTCGTAGGACCGGGCCGGGTTGATAGGGTCGTTCAGCTCGACCCCGTCGAGGAGGAAGAGCGTGTGCTCGCTCGCGGCGCCGCGGACGAAGACGGAGGCCGTCGCTCCCGGGCCGCCGTTGCGGATGGGCGTGAGGCCGAGCACGGTCTCGAGGGCGTCGAAGACGAAGGTCTTGCCGGTCCGGAGGAGCTCCTCGGCCGTGATCACCGTGACGGAGCTGCCGACCTTCTTCTCCGGCGTTTCGAGGCGTGTGGCCGTGACGACGATGTCGTGCTTCTCGACGGCGGCCTTCTCCTGAACGTTTGCCGCGGCGAGACCGAAGGGGACGAAAGCGACGAGGCCCGCGAGGGCCAGCCGGGATCCTCTCATGGCAGGAGCTCCTGAGCCGCCCCCGCCGCTTTTCTGGTGCCGTCTTCCACCCGAAGACCGCGCGACCGAGGCTCCCTGAAGGTTTCCTGACTCCCGGATCGCTCTCCTCCCGAGCCTTCCGGCCTCGCGGCCGTGGCATCCTCGGGATTCGTCCCCGGTTACAGTAGCGGGGGCTGTGTCCGCATCTAACGGACTTCCCTTCGAAAAAGCCTGGGGCGATTCTAATCCAAAAAGACCGGGAGGTCAAACAAGAGGCCGGAGAGTCGGGCTGTGAGGAGGGCTGCCCTGGTCGCGTCTGAGATCAGGGCAGCCCCCTCGGGGGAATGAGGTTTATGGGAGAAAGAAAGGAGGTGCTTGGCGTCATCTTCTTACCAAATGATAGA
>MEYC01000114.1:9655-9769 GCA_001775715.1 Candidatus Aminicenantes bacterium RBG_16_66_30
TATTGGATTTTTCTGACGACCCCCCGATGACCATTTTCAATTATACCACAGGTCAGGGCAGAATACAAGGCCTTTTTTCGAGTTCCGGAAAAAGACGTCCAACCGCCCTTCCCG
>MEYC01000115.1 GCA_001775715.1 Candidatus Aminicenantes bacterium RBG_16_66_30
TCTATGAACGGCTCGGCCATGCGGATTGTCCTTTCTGAAATGATCGATTCCCCCGTTATCCTATCTTATTAAGCCTGTCCGTTCAATATGGACGGGAAGCCCGAAGCGAGGCGGCGATGGGCATAGCCTCGAAGATCCCCGTCCGTGGAGAGGGGACCCGCACAGCGGGGGGAACCGGACGACTGGTTCCCGGGGGGCCGGGGAGCTAGAGGCTATGCCCTGAGCCAAGCCAAAGCGAGGGCTTCCCCTATCAGGAGAGCCGACCTTTTGTCACGCCTCCTCGAGGACGCTCCAGCCGAGGGCGTCGGCCAGCTCATACACCGGTTTTTTGAGGTCGCCGTAGACGGTCACCCGGTGCCAGCCCCACTGGTCCCACTCGCCGAAGAGCTTCTCGATGTCGCCGACGGGCTCGACGGCGAGCTTCGTCCGGCAGGCCCGGTCGTCGGGCGAGTTGGCCACGGCCTTGCCCTGGTGGAAGAGGATGACCTTGCGCTCCGGCGAGAACTCGACCGTCGTAGTCATGTAGCCCAAGGGGAGGATCGAGCGGACCGCGGCGCCCTGGCGGTCCTCCGAATGGGTCAGGATCTCGATGGGATTGCCCGGGCCGCCCGGGCCGAAGGGCTTGTTCGAGGCAACGCAGTGGGCATAAATGATCTGGCGCGCAGCGGTGTCGATGACAGGGTCGGAGATATATCCGGGTCGGCCGTCGGTCAAGGCCGTCATGGCCACCATGGTGGCGGCCGACCGGACGTCGCATTCGCAGCCGCCGACGAGCCCTTCATTGTTGAGCTCGTGGAAACCGAGGCAGGGGTAAGCGTGGATATGGCCGCCGTAGAACCCGCCGAGGCAATTGATGGTGATCGCGTCGGCGCCGTGCTTCTTCAGGACGGCCTTCTGACCGAGGTACATGGCCGCCGAGGTGACGAGGGTCGCCCGGTCGACGCCCTCGATCCTGGCCGCCGTCGTCTGCCAGCGGTCGGCGATGGCCGCGGACTCGTCCTTGTCGGCCGCGGCCCAAGCCTCGTTGACCTCGGCGAAGGGCACGTTGACGACCTCGATGCCCATGCCCTCCTGGACGGCCGGGGCGATGCCGGGCCAGCCGCCGCCGACGGCCAGGATCTTCGACTCCTTCATCTTCCGCAGGCAGTCGCCAGCCGAGAGGCAGGCCAGTTCGTCGGCCGCGACGGAGAGGTCCCCCGGCGTGGGAGTCCCCGAGCGCCGGGCGGACGCGACCAGGGCGGCGAACTCGCCCGCCGCCCCGCTCCGCTTGACCTTGTCGAAGGCCCGGCAGGCGGCGACGAGGTCCTCGCTCCGCGACGAAGCGACGAACCCGAGGTTGGGGGTCTTCTTGCGCAGAAAATCGGCCGTGTAGACGAGGAAGCCCCCGCTCCCGCCGTATTGGAAATCGACGTAGAGCGTGGGCTTGCCGGAGCCGGCGATCGTCTGGACGACGCGGTTCCAGCAGTTGAGCTGGCAGACGATGTAGCCGTCCATCGGGGCGGCCGCGTCGGCATCCAGGATCTTCTGGGCCTCCTCGGGCCCCTTGGCCATGGACGTCGCGAGCTCCCACTTGGGAAAGCCCTTCGCGAGCGTCCCGGTGATCCCGTCCATGACCGGCTGGAAATCGAAGCCGACGTTGGGCCAGTCCGGGCCGGGCTGGACGACGGCGTGGAGGGCGTAGATGAGGCGGATCCGGGTCTTCCCGGCCCCGCCGCAAGCCTGGAAAAGGCTGGTCGATGCCAGCGTCCCCAGGGCCCCAGCCGAGGCCGTGGCGATGAAGCGGCGGCGGCTCAAAGGACATCCGGTACAAGCGGTCGATCGCTGTTGTCTGTTCATGGGGCCTCCTCGTTCCGTATCTAGTCGCGCTGATGCTAATGCAGGGCCGACGCGGATGTCAAGGAAACCGGGCATTGACCGGCCGGTAAAGAACCGGTTATAGTAAGACCGCTTTGAAGACGATCTCCCGGCGGAGGTTCCTCGGCGGCGCCGCGGCCGCGGCGACCGGCGCCGTGTTGACCGGTCCGTCCTGCACCCGCATCGACGGGAAGGCCGGCTCCCCTAGAACCCCATCCTTCAAGCTGGGCCTCGCGTCCTATACCTTTCGCGAATTCGACCTCGACGCCACCCTGGGCATGGCCCGGCGGCTCGCGTTCGACCGCATCACCTTGAAGGACATGCACCTGCCCCTCGACAGCCCGGAAGATCTCATCCGGGCGACGGCGGATAAGGTCCGGTCGGCCGGGCTCGACCTCTACGGCTGCGGCGTCGTCTACATGACCAGCGCGGCCGAGGTCGATCGCGCGTTCGCCTACGCCCGGGCCGGCGGCATGCGTATCATCATCGGCGTTCCCGAACACGACCTCCTCGGCCGGGCCGCCGAACGGGTCCGGGAAACCGGGATCAAGCTGGCCATCCACAATCATGGACCCGAGGATCTTCGTTACCCGACCGCCGCGTCGATCCTCTCCCGGATCTCCGGGCTCGATCCGGGCGTCGGCGTCTGTCTCGACGTCGGCCACGCGATCCGGTCCGGCGTCGATCCGTCCGACGCGGCCGCAGCATGCGGCCCGCGGCTCCTGGACATCCATCTCAAGGACGTCACGGAGGCGACAAAAAACGGCGCCACCATCGAAGCGGGCCGGGGGATCATCGATCTCCCCAGGTTCCTCCGCACTTTGGCCGGCCTGGGCTTCCAGGGAACAGCGGCCTTCGAATACGAGAAGGACGGCAAGGACCCCCTCCCAGGCCTAGCCGAATCCGTCGGCTATATCCGGGGGATCTTGAGCTCCTGGGACGGTTGATGGAGGACGCCTCTCTCTCCGGTCCGGCGCCGCCGGCCGGCCGCCGCGAACGCTTGATATCCCTCGATGCGTTACGCGGTTTCGATATCCTGACGATGGTCTTCGTCAACTATCTCGCTGGTATGAAGGCCATTCCCTTCATCCTCAGGCACGCCGCCGCCGACCAGGACGCCTTCACGCTGACCGACGTCGTCTTCCCGGGGTTCCTCTTCATCATGGGCGTCTCCATCCCGCTGGCCTTGGCCCGCAGGAAGGCCGACGGGGCGACAGGACTCGCCCTTCTCGGCCACGTCCTCGTCCGGACACTGGCTCTGCTCTTTCTTGGCGTCCTGCTCGTCAACGAGGGCAGATTCGCTGCGGCGGCCGCGGGGATCGGCAAGGACCTTTGGTACTTTCTGGCCGCGCTGGCCGTTTTCGCGCTCTGGTCGGCCGTCCCGAAGGGCGCCGGCCCGACGAAAAGGAGATTCCATCTCGGACTGAAGATCGCCGCCGCAGTTCTCCTCCTTGCCCTGGTCGTCGTCTTTCGCGGCCAAGGCCCGGACGGCCAGGTGACCTGGCTCCAGACGTCCTGGTGGGGGATCCTAGGCATGATCGGCTGGTGCTATCTCGCCGGCTCGCTTCTCTTCCTGGCCTGCCGCGGCGACAGGGCGGTCCTGACGGGTGCCATCGGGCTGATGACCGCCCTCTACATCGGCGGCCGCCACGGCGCGCTCGACTTCCTGGGCCCGGTCAACGGGGTCATCAACGTCGGAAGCCTCTTCGGCTCTCATGCGGCCATCGTCACCGCCGGGATGCTGGCCGGCACGTTCTTCCTGCCCGGCTCGACCGGCGCGGCGCCGCAGGCCCGCATCCGCTTCCTGGCCGTCCTCGGCGCGGGGCTCCTCGCCGCCGGGTTCGTCCTCCGGCCGCTCCACGGATTCAGCAAGATCCAAGGCACCGAGTCCTATTGTCTCGCCACGGCCGGGATCTCGACGCTCGTCCTCCTCCTCTTCTATCTCGGCTTGGACGTCCTCAAGGGCGGGAAGGCAAGCGCCTTTCTCCTCCCGGCCGGCCGGAATCCGCTCCTCGCCTACCTCCTGCCGGGTTTTATCGGGAACGGCGCGGCGATCCTCGGAGGGCTGCTCCACATCGAATCCGCCCGGGTCCTCTGGCCGTTCGCGGAAGCGGGCGGGATCGCGGGCGTGCTCAACGCGGCCATCATGACCGGGGTCGTCCTCCTGCTCACGGCGGTCCTCACCCGGACGGGGCTCATTCTGAAGCTCTGAGGAGGCCGGCCGGGATGCGGCCGGGACGAGGTCACTTCGCGTAGTAGCCCAAGCGGTTCGCGACCTGGCAGCCGGAGCGCCCGACCTGGACCTCGATCGACCGGAAGACGCCGGGGGGAGAAACCGCGTCCGGAACGTAGGTGAGCACATAATAATCGTCGGAGGCGTCGGCGGCCCGCTTGAACGTGGCCGCGGGGTTCTGCGAGCTTTCGGCCGTCCCCCCCGAGGCCTTGGCGATCTCGACGAAGCCGGGGAAAGTGTCCTCCGACTGCTCCCGCATCGTCGCGCCGAAGACCCGCTGCGATTTCTTCTCCATGAAGATGAAGTGGAAGTCGATGCCGGCGTCGGCGAAGGCCATCTTGACCCGGTTGGAGTCGAATTTCTTTTCACGCTTGTAGAACTGGAACAGGTCCATGAGATTGGCCAGGATGTCGAAATTCTCCTGATAGAGGGACATGAGGCGGCTCATCGTCGACGCGCTGATCTCGGGCCGGTATTCCCTCTGGTAGAAGAGGACGACCGTCTTCTGGCCCCGGACCGGCTTGAGCGATCCCGCGAAGGCGACGAGCTTGTCCTCGTCGACGAGGCGGAGGCCGTCCAATTTCATCAGCGTCGACCGGTAGCGGTCGATCTGCATCTCCAGGCCGAAGCCGCCCATGGTCTCCGTCGTCGGGTCCGAGGCGAGATCCTCGTCGAACGCGTCCGTATTGCCGGAAATGGCCCGGCTCAGCCGTTTGAGATCGCTGATGAGGTCGCGATATTCGCCGCTGCCCCGCGAGATGTCCTTGCGCAGGACCTCTTCCATGCCGTCCGAGAGCTCGGCCTTCGACTTCTTGGCCAGGGCGTCCCGCTGGAGCTGATAGGGCTTGAACGGGGTGATCAGCGTCATGGCGTCGCCGGGCCTGAGGATGGACTCGAAGAGGTAGTCGATGGCCTGAACGAGCTTCGGGTCCCAGTCGACAGCTTGGAAGAGCAGGGTGTAGCTCCGCTCGATCCTGGGCGCCGCGAACTCGCCGCCCTCATGGCGGGTGACATTCCCGCCGCGGACGAGCGTGAGGGTTCTGATCGACTGCGGCCAGCCGTCCTCGAGGAGCGTGAAGTCCTCGAGCTTCAGGTCGTCCTGGAACACCCCTGCGGCCGAGACATGGGCCCGGACCTCGACGGCGGGAGGCGGGGAAACTTTCGTCGCCTGGGGCCTCGCGACGGGGGCGAGAGCGGTCAGGGCGGCGCCGGCCAGAATCCAGGGGAAAAGGGGACGTGCGTTCATCTTACCCTCCGGGGTCTTAGGCCTTTAGTATATCACATCCGACCACCCGGGTCCCGACGGCGGGGCCGGCCTCATTCGAGCATTCGCCCGGCCGGGCGGGGGCGTTTAGCCGCGGCCCGCGGCTTCACACGGCCCGGCGCGGGTGATAGAATGGGATCTTCCAGGGGAGGAAGCCATGCCCAACAAACGAATGGCCCGCGCCGCGACGATCCTCTTCGTCATGGCGTCTCTCGCCGCGGGGTCTCTCGCCGCGGCCAAGCTCGATCCCGAGAGCGAGAAGTTCTACCGGACCGCCCGGCTGATCATGACCCGGGAGGAGATCAAGATCTGGAACCGCCTGCCGGACGCCGCGTCGCGCAAGGAGTTCATCGCCGATTTCTGGCTCAAGCGGGACCCCGATCCGGACACGGAGGTGAACGAGTACCGGCAGGAGTTCGAAGCCCGCGTCGAGTACGCCACCAAGCGTTTCCGGGAAGGCGTCGCGGGCTACAACACGGACCGCGGCCGCGTCTATGTCTTCATGGGCCCGCCGGACAAATTCGAGGAGTTTTTCCCCCAGCCGGGCTCCGAGGACCGCGGCCCGACGATCTGGTGGATCTACTACGACTACGAGCTCGGCATCGAGTTCGCGGACGCGAAGGGGACGGGGACCTTTGCGATCCGCGAGTACACCGGCGATTTCTTCGGCGCCATGGACGTCTTCAAGCTCGGCCGGTCCATCCGGGCCGATGACGTCTTCACCAAGAAGTTCTTCAAGTTCGAGGCCGGCTACGACCCGGGGAGCCGGGAGATCGAGATCCGCATCCCCGCCAAGGCCCTGATGTTCCGCGAGAACGCCGAGGGCAGGCTCCAGATCGACCTGAGGTTCCGCTTCTACATCTACCCGGACGAGGGGAAGGGCAAGGAGAGCTTCGACGAGGCCCGCGCGGTCGTGCTCACGGACGCCGACCGCGAGGCCATGAAGACGGTCGCCCTCCGGTTCGCCCGCGACCTGAAGCCCGGAACGAACTATGTCGACGTGATCATCCAGGGCGGAGAGGGGACGAAGGGCAAGATCCGCCAGATCTTCACGATCAAGGTCGCGAAGTAGGAGCTCACTTCGCGAGGCCGAGCAGGGCCGCGGCTTCCCAGAGCAGGAAGCTGAACAAGGCCGTCGAGGGGATGGTCAGGATCCAGGTCCAGACGATCTTGTAGGCGACACCCCAGCGAATGGCCGAGAACCGGGTGGCCGCGCCGACCCCGATGATCGCGCCGGTGATCGTGTGCGTCGTCGAAACGGGCGCCCCCACGAGGGACGCGAAGATGATGGAGATGGCGGAAGCGGTCTCCGCGCTGAAGCCGTGGACGGGCTTGAGCTTCGTCATCTTCATCCCCAGGGTTTCGATGACCTTCCAGCCGCCCATCAAGGTCCCCATGGCGATCGCGAAATGACAGCTGAGGATGACCCAGAGCGGGACGTAGAACTCCGGGCCCAGGTAGCCCGTGCTGTAGAGAAGGACGGCCACGACGCCCATGGTTTTTTGGGCGTCATTCGTGCCATGGGAGAGGCTGTAGAATCCCGCCGAGACCAGCTGCAAGCGACGGAACCAGACATCGACCCGCCGGAGGTTCGAATTCCGGCAGAGCCAATAAAGGGCGAGCATGATGGTCATGGCCAGGGCGAATCCGATGACGGGTGACAGGACGATAAAGAGGAGGATCTTCAGGAGTCCCGGCACGATAAGGGCCCCGAAGCCGGCTTTGGCCACCCCGCTGCCGATCAGGCCGCCGATGAGGGCATGGGAAACGCTGATCGGCAGGCCGCCCTGGGTACAGATGTGCGTCCAGGCCACCGCGCTGAGAAGGGAGACCAGGATCAGGACCGGCGAGACGATGCCCGGATCGATGACCCCCGTGCCGATCGTTCTCGCGACGTGGACGCCGAAGAAGAACGCCGCGATAAAATTGAATGTCGCCGCCCAGATCACGGCGAGCTTGGGAGACAGGACGCGGGTGGAGACGATCGTGGCTACGGAGTTGGCCGCGTCGTTCATCCCGTTCAAGAAGTCAAAAAGGAGGGCCAGGGCGATGATGAAGATGACGAAGGCCAGCATCGACGTCTCGGCGTTCAGGTATGTTCCAGGACGATGCCCTCGGTGATGTTCCCGACATCATCGCAGCGGTCCGTCGAGCGTTCGATATACTGGAGGATGTCCTTCCATTTGATCAGTTCCCGGACGTCCTGTTCCTCGCGGAAGAGCCGGGCCAGAGTGGTCCTCCGGATATAGTCCGCCTGGTCCTCGAGGCGCTTGATCTCCACGGTCAGTCCCAGGATCCGCTGGGGCTGCTTCAGATTGCGAAGCAAGCTGACCATCTCTTGGATCAGCCGGGAGCTCTCGAGCAGGACCTTGACGAGATCCTTGGCTTCGGCCGGGACGTGCCGGGGCTGGAACATGTCGATCCGGGCGCCGGCCCCCTCGGCCGTATCGAGGACGTCGTCCAGGCCGCAGACGAGCATATGGATGTCGTCGCGGTCGAGGGGGGTGATGAAGGTCCTGTGGAGTCGGGACAGGATGGTGTGGACATACTCGTCCCCCTCGTGCTCGACGGTCTTGAGACGCTGGGCATACTCCCCGTAGGCGCGGCCGGCCTCGAGCATCTCATCCAGGATGCGGACCCCCTCGACGATCTTCTCCGCGATCCGGTCGAGATGGGTGAAATAGAAATCGTCCTTGGGCAGGAGCTTTTTGAGCACCTCGACCTCCTTCATGGCGCCGCACGGCCCGGCGCTGATCTCCGGGGGGAGGATTCTATCATTCCCTTCGAAGGGCGACAACGCGAAAAAAAGCGCGGATTTGACGCTTCCGGCGGGATTCGGATAGAGTAGTGTCCCCATGCCCCGGCTCATCCTGGTTCTCGCGATCATCGGAGCCGTGTTGCCGGCGAGCGACGGCTCCCTCCGCGCGGCCCAGGCCCCTGGCGGGAGCCGCCTCCGCGACGTCCTCCCGGCCGAGGGCCTGATCGCCTCGAGCGTCGCCCGCATCCGCGATCAGACGGCCCTCGACGCCTATTACTACCTGGCCGACGAGAGGGTCCTGGGGCTCGACGGGAAGGCCGACGCGGTCTTCGCCCGTTATCGCGCGGGCGGCGGGGAGGCGCTCGTCCTCGTCGTGTCCTATCCGACCGAGGCAGTCGCGGCGGAGGTTTACGGACGGTTCGGCCGGGACTTTTTCCCGGGCGGTATCGATCCGAAGTCGGTCCGCGTCGTCAAAGAGCTCGAGTCCGGGGACTTCGCCGGGTCCGCGCGGGCGCGCTCCATCCTCGTCGTCGTGCTGGAAGCGCCCGACCGGAGGAGCTGCGAAGAGCTCCTGCGGCGGCTCGAAGAGAGAGCGCTCGCCCTCTTATAGGCCCTCCCTCCGCCCAAATATCCCTTGATTCCCGCGCGGCGCCTGGTTTATTTTAGCCGCGATACCGAACGCCCCCCTCGGGAGGAGGACGCATGACCGACCTATCGACCCCCCAGGCGAAGTTCCCGGCGACCTTCTGGACGGCCAATACGATCGAGCTCTTCGAGCGGGCCGCCTACTATTCCATGGCCTCCTTCATGGTCATCTACCTGAAGGAGTCCCTGGGCATGACCCCCAGCTTCGCCACCTTCCTCAACGGCACCGTGCTCTGGGGCATCATCTATTTCATGCCCATCCTTTCGGGGACGCTGGCCGACAAGTTCGGGTTCAAGCGGTCGCTCTCCGTCTCTTTCGTCCTCATCTCGCTGGGCTATTTCGTCATGGGCAACGTCCAGCGGCTGTGGCCCGGCCTCATCGGCAAGGGCGCCGCCGAGGCCGTCGACTTCACCGTTCCCGTGGTCCTCGGGGCCGTCCTCATCGCCATCGGCGGCTCGATCGTCAAGCCCTGCATCGCCGGCACGATCCAGAAGACGGCCGGCACACGGGCGACGCTCGCCTTCGGCGTCTTCTACATGGTCATCAACATCGGCTCGATCACCGGACGGAGCGTCTCGTATTTCATCCGGACGAGCCTGGGGATCCCGGCCATCTTCACCTACGCCGCGACGTCCTTCGCCCTTATCGGCCTGCTCGTCACCCTTCTCATCTACAAGGAGCCGGAGTACGTCAGCGACGGGATCAAGGACGGTCAGACGGTCCAAAAGCGGACCCTCGGCCAGGCCCTGGCGGGGATCTTCGTCGTCCTGGGCAACGTCAAGTTCCTTTTCCTGATCGTCGCCTTGGGCATGTTCTGGTTCCTCTATATCCAGGTCTACAACCTCATGCCCCTGTTCATCCGCTACATCGACCCCAAGGCGCCGATGGAGCTCTACACCCTGGCCAACCCGATCATGATCGTCTGCTTCCAGCTCCTCATCACCCGCTTCGTCAAGCGCTGGCTCCCGATCAAGACGATCATGATGGGGGCCATCGTCATGACCCTGGGCATGCTCGTCATGGCCCTGCCGTCCCTGTTCTTCTCGGATCCCAGCCAGAAGACGGCCGTGCTCGGGCTGAGCCTGCCCATCGCCGGGGTTTTCATGATCGTCTCCATCGCTGCGATGGCCGTCGGCGAGATGATGGCCTCGCCGCGCGTCTTCGAGTACATCGGCGCCATCGCGCCCAAGGGGCAGGAGGGATTGTACCTGGGCTATCAAAGCCTGCCCATCGCCCTGGCCAGCATGATCGGCGGCCCGGTCGGCGGCCGGCTCTTCGAGCGCTATATCAACACGCCGCTCAAGGAAGGCCGGCCCGTCGACACGGTGACGATGTGGCTCATCATCGTGGGGATCGGCGTCCTCTCCGTCATCGCGCTGGCGATCTACGACCGGGTGGTCGTCAAGGCGAAAAAGGCCTGAGGCCTGGGCGGATCTTACTTTTTCCCGGGCTTGGGCGCCGGCTTGGGCTTGGCCAGCGTCCCGTCGTCACAAGGAAGGTCTTCGTCGTAGTTCCGGGCCATCTCAGGATGGGGTTGTGTCGTGCAGAACGGCAACGGCTCCATCTCTTTCTTGCAGCACAGGGGGATCGGCTTCCCCTTCTTGGCCTTGACCTGCTTTCCGCACACCGCGCATATATACGTGACTTCGCTCATCGCACGCTCCTTCATCCGTTTGCCTTTCCCCATCTTACCACCTCATGCGCGCATCATCAATAAAGGCAAATAAGAGCCGAGGCCCCATAGCGGCCGAAGGTTGACAGGCCTTCGGGGATTCTTGTAGTGTCATAGGGGTAAAAACCGCGATGAACCCGGAAAGAAACCTCGTCACCGCCTCCGGCCTGACCAAAAGGTACGGCGACCTCGTCGCCGTGGCCGGCATCTCCTTCGACATCCGCGAGGGCGAGTGCTTCGGCTTCCTCGGCCCGAACGGGGCCGGGAAGACGACGACCGTCCGGATGATCCACTGCGTTTCGCCCGTGACCTCGGGGACGCTTACCGTCGGCGGGCTGCCTTCCGGGATCGGCAACAGGGCTCTGAAGAAGATGACCGGCGTCATCCCTCAGGAGATCAACCTCGACAACGATCTCACGGTCCACGAGAATCTCGTCATCTTCGCCCGCTTCTTCGACATCGGCCGCCGGGAGGCCAAAGCCCGGATCGGAGAGCTCCTCCGCTTCGTCGAGCTCGAGGCCAAAGCGGGGAGCAAGATCTCGGAGCTGTCGACGGGGATGAAGCGGCGCCTGCTCATCGCTCGGGCCCTGATCAACCGGCCGCGGCTCATCGTCGCCGACGAGCCGACGACGGGCCTCGACCCGCAGGCCCGCCACCTCATCTGGCAGCGGCTCCGGCAGCTCAAGGCCCAGGGCGCGACGCTCATCCTGACGACCCAGTACATGGAGGAGGCCCAGCAGCTCTGCGACCGCATCGTCGTCATGTACCAGGGCCGGATCCTCAAGGAAGGGTCGCCGGCAACGCTCGTCGAGGAGCTGATCGGCCGCGAGGTCGTCGAGGTCCGCGTCCCGCCGGAGGACGACGCCCGGATCCTCGCCCACCTTACGGACTTCCCCTGCACCCATGAGCGCGTCGGCGACACGCTCTACTTCTACTGCCGGGACGGCCACGGTCTCATGCGCAAGCTCCTCGAGCTCGACCTGCCCAACACCTTGAACAGGCCGGCCACCCTCGAGGACGTCTTCCTCAAGCTCACCGGCCGGAGCCTCCACGAATGAACTTGTCCTACCGCATCTCCTACGTCTTCCTGCGCAACCTCTATTCTTATAAGCGGTTCATCGTGCCGACCTTCCTCGTCTCCCTGATCGAGCCGCTGTTCTATCTCATCACCTTCGGCGTCGGCATGGGCGCCTACATGGGCGCCTTCGGCGGCAAGCCCTACCTCCACTTCCTCGTGCCCGGGGTCCTCGTCACGGCCGTCATGATGTCCTCCTCCTTCGAGTGCCTCTACGGGACCTACATCAAGATCGTCCACGAGAAGGTCTACGATTCGCTCATCGCGACGCCCGTCTCGGCCGACGAGGCCGTGGCCGGCGACATCGCCTGGGGATCCTTCCGCGGCCTCATCAGCAGCACGCTCATGATGACCGTCGCCCTGGCCATGGGCGTCGCCCCGGCATCGCCGCTCCGCCTCGCCGTCCTCCTCGTCTTCATGGTCTTCATCGGCGTCCTCTTCGGCGCCCTGGCCATGATCGTCACATCGGTCGCGCCGAGCTTCGATTTCTTCAGCTATTACACGGAGCTCGTCATCACGCCGATGCTCTTCTTCTCAGGGGTCTTCTTCCCCCTCGACAATTTCCCCGGCTGGATGAAGACCCTGGCCGAGTTCCTGCCGCTGACCCACGCCGTCCGGATCTCCCGCGCCGTCTTCACCGGCGAGCCGGCGGCCGGCACCGGCTGGGGCCTGGCCGGCCTCGCCGTCCTGGCGGCCGTCGTCTTCACCGTCTCCATCCGGATGATGCGCAAGCGCCTGATCAAATAGGAGGTTCGATGACGTCGAGGTCCATCCGCGCGGCAGCCGCGGCGGCCGCGGTCCTCCTGGCCTTCTCGGCTTCGGCGTCGGACCGGTCCCCCGCCCCTCCCCAGGACCAGGAGACCGTCGGGAAGAAGGGCCCGGCCCGGACGGTCCTTCCCGTCAACCAGGTCGTGACGCCGATAGGGATCCAGCTCTCCCTGCCGGGCCTCCGGCCCCAAGCCCTGGCCCTCTCGCCCGACCGGAGCTTCTTCGTCGTCGCCGGAAAGACGCACGAGATCATTGTCGCCGACGCCGCGACCGCCTTGATCCGCCAGCAGGTCGTCCTCCCGGCCGAAAGGCAGGAGGAGCAGCGGCCCCAGTCGGTCTCCCCGATGATCCTCGAACCCGATCTCGAAGGCCAGCTCAGCTACACCGGCCTCATCTTCGCCCCCGACGGCCGGAGGATCTATATGAGCAACGTCGACGGCAGCATCAAGGTCTTCGCCGTCGATCCGGACGGGACCGTCGAGCCGTCGCACACGATCTCCCTCCCCCCGGCCGACGCCCCGAAACGGGCCGAGGAGATCCCGGCGGGATTGGCCCTCTTGGACGACGGCCGTCGGCTCTTCGTCTGCGGGAACCTGTCCAATCGCCTCCTCGAGATCGACGCGGGGACCGGGGCGGTCCTGCGGACCTTCGACGTCGGCGTCGCTCCGTTCGACGTCGTCCTGGCCGGCGGCAAGGCCTACGTCAGCAACTGGGGCGGCCGGCGGCCGGCGCCGGGCGATCTCACCGGCCCGGCCGGGCGGGGCACCACGGTCAGGGTCGACCCCGCGCGCCACATCGCCGGCGAAGGGTCGGTGAGCGTCATCGACCTCGCCACCGGCGCCCTCAAGTCCGAGATCCTCGTTCACCTCCACGCCTCGGCCCTGGCGGCCTCGCCGGACGGCCGCTACGTCGTCTGCGCCAACGCCGCCTCGGACAATCTCAGCGTCATCGACACCGCCACCGACGCGGTCGTCGAAACGATCTGGACCAAGGCCAGCCCGGCCGACCTCTTCGGCGCGTCCCCCAACGCCCTGGCCTTCGCCCCGGACGGAAAAACGCTCTACGTCGCCAACGGGACCCAGAACGCCGTCGCGGTCGTCAAGTTCAACCCGAAGAAGCGGGCCTCGCGGCTGAAGGGCCTCATCCCGGTCGGCTGGTTCCCGGGAGCCCTCGCTTACAACGCCGCCCGGCGAACGATCCTCGTCGCCAACATCAAGGGGCACGCCGCCGAACCCGCGGCCCCCGAGCCGCCCGGCCCCCCGGGCTACAACTCCCACCAATACAGCGGCTCGGTCTCGATCGTCCCTGTGCCCCGGCAGAAGGAGCTCTGGGACCTGACGGACGTCGTCTACGCCAACTACCGCCGCGAGCGGATGGCCCGGGCCCTGCTCAAGCCCCGCCGCGACCAGCCGCCCCGACCCGTCCCCGAGAGGATCGGGGAGCCGAGCGTCTTCAAGCACGTCGTCTACGTCATCAAGGAGAACCGGACCTACGACCAGGTCCTCGGCGACGTCGCCGCGGGGAACGGCGACCCGGCCCTCTGCATCTTCGGCGAAAAGGTCACGCCCAACCAGCACAAGCTCGTCCGCGAGTTCGTCCTCCTCGACAACACCTACTGCAGCGGCATCCTCAGCGCCGACGGCCACCAGTGGTCGACGACGGCCTTCGGCACCGACTACCTCGAGCGGTCGTTCGCCGGCTGGCCCCGGAGCTACCCGGACGGCATGGGCCCCGACGAGATCGACGCCCTGGCCTACGCGCCGAGCGGCTTCATCTGGGACAACGCCCTCACGCACGGCGTCTCGCTCTGGAATTTCGGCGAGTTCACCATGCACACCTGCGGCTGGTCCGACCCGGCCCGCAAGGGCGACCCCCAATGGGCCGATTATTGGGATGAGTACCGTCACGGCCGGGGCCTCGTCCGTATCGGCAGCGTCCCGGCCGTCCCGACGGTCGGCCCCTTCTCGCCGACGGACACCCTCGGCTGGAACATGGCCGTCCCCGACGTCTGGCGGGCCCGCTACATCGCCGGCCAGGTCGCCGCATGGGAGAAAGAGGGCCGGATGCCCCAGCTCATTCTCGTCTGCCTGCCCGACGACCACACCAGCGGGACGAGCGAGGGCTCGCCGACGCCCGAGGCCTGCGTCGCCGACAACGACCTCGCCTTCGGCCGTATCGTCGAGGCCTTCAGCCGGAGCTCCTTCTGGAAGGAGACGGTCATCTTCGGCATCGAGGACGACCCGCAGAACGGCTGGGACCACGTCAGCGGCTACCGGACGACGGCCTACTGCGCCAGCCCCTACACGAAGCGCGGCGCCGTCGTCAGCACGCAGTACAATACGACGAGCATCCTCCGGACGATCGAGCAGATCCTCGGTCTGCCGCCGATGAACCAGTTCGACGCGACGGCGACGCCGATGTTCGACTGCTTCACGGCGACGCCGGACGACACGCCGTTCACGACCGTCCCCAACAACATCCCCCTCGACACGATGAATCCGCCAAAGGACAAGATCGCCGATCCCCTGCTCCGGCGCCACGCGATCCAGTCGGGGCGCCTGAACTTCCGGCGGATCGACGCCTGCCCCGAGGACACGCTCAACCGCATCCTCTGGCACGCCGTCAAGGGCTCGGCCGCCCCCTACCCCGCCTGGGCCGTGAACCTGGTCCCCGACGACGATGACCGGCGGGGAGCGGATTCTGAGGAGCGACCGATAAAAGCGCGGCGGAGCGGCTCGGAGCCGCGCTTTTAGGAGATATCTTAGACTAGTCTTGGATTCTCTGAGTGAGCTGATGTAAAATCGGGCCCGACCGCGAATCCTCCGAGCAAGGAGCGGACAATGGGCGTACTCAAACCCCTCGACTGGATCATCGTCCTCGTCTATTTCACCATCATCCTCGGCATCGCCTGGAAGGTCATGCGCGAGAAACAGCGGACGTCGACCGACTACTTCCTGGCCGGCCGGCACTTGGCTGGCTCATCATCGGCGCCTCGATCTTCGCCTCGAACATCGGCGCCGAACACCTCGTCGGCCTGGCCGGCTCGGGCGCGACCGACGGCGTGGCCATGGCCCATTACGAGCTCCACGCCTGGTGCCTGCTCGTCCTCGGCTGGGTCATGGTCCCGTTCTACATGCGCTCCAAGGTCTTCACCATGCCCGAGTTCCTGGAGAGGCGCTTCTCGCCGGCGGCCCGGACAGTCCTATCGCTCATCTCTCTCGTCGCTTACGTCCTGACCAAGATGGCCGTCGGCATATTCGCCGGGGGCATCGTCTTCAGCGTCCTCCTGCCTGAGATGAACTTGTTCGGCCTCGACAGCTTTTGGATCGGCTCCATCCTGGTCATCCTCATCACCGGGCTGTACACGGTCCTGGGCGGGCTCAAGGCCGTCGCCTACACCGAGGCCATCCAGACCTTCATCTTCATCATCGGCTCGGCGCTCGTGACCTACTTCGGCCTGAAGGCCCTCGGCGGCTGGGGCCAGCTCCGGGAGATCGCCGGCTCGGAGATGTTCAACCTCTGGAAGCCCCTCGTCCCCGCCGGGATCGAGGGAACCTGGGCCCCGGTCAAGGAGGTCGGCCGGATGGCCTGGTACTTCAATGACAACTACCCCTGGATCGGCATGCTCTTCTGCGCGCCCATCATCGGCCTCTGGTATTGGTGCACCGACCAGTACATCGTCCAGAGGGTCCTCGGCGCCCCCAACGAGCGGGAAGCCCGGCGGGGGTCCATCACGGCGGGCTTCTTCAAGCTCCTGCCCGTCTTCCTCTTCATCATCCCCGGCATGATCGCCTTCGCCCTTGCCAAGAGCGGCTTGAACCAGCCCCTTCAGCAGGAGCTCTTCGGCACGGGCACCGAGCTCGTCCGGGCCAACGCCCAGAAGGCTTTCCCCATGCTCGTCGCCACGGTCCTCCCGGTCGGCATCCGCGGTATCGTCGTGGCCGGACTGCTGGCGGCGCTCATGAGCTCGCTCGCCGGGGCCTTCAACGCCGCCGCGACGCTCTTCACCATGGATTTCTACCAGCGCCTGCGCCCCAAGGTGACCCAGGAGCGGCTCGTCTGGATAGGCCGCGTCGCCACCGGCGTCATGGTCCTCATCGGCCTGCTCTGGATCCCGGTCATCCGCGGCGGCCGCGGCCTCTATGACTACCTCCAGGGCGTCCAGTCCTATCTCGCCCCGCCGATTTTCGTCGTCTTCTTCTTCGGCGTCTTCATGAAGCGCCTGAATGCCAAGGGCTGTCTGGCCGCGCTCGGCACGGGCTTCGCGCTCGGACTTTTCCGCCTGGCCGTCGACACCCCGGTCAAGCTCATTCAGGGCTTTTCCTACGCCGAGGGCTCGTTCCTGTGGATCGTCAACCACATCTTCTTCCAGTACTACAGCCTGATCATCTTCCTCGTGAGCCTCCTGGTCATGATCGTCGTGAGCTATCTGACGGAGGCGCCGTCCTACGAGAAGATCAGCGGCTTGACCTACGGCACGGTCACGGCGGAGCACAAAAAGGAGTCACGGGCCAGCTGGCAGGCCCGTGACGTCATCGGGTCGGTCATCGTTCTGGCCTTGATCCTGGCCGCGTACCTCTACTTCACGGGGTGAGGAGGAGAACCGTCCGCCGCGCCGCCGCCCGCGTCCGCCTCGGCGCGTTCGCCCTCGCGCTCGCGTTCGCCCTCGGGACGCCGGGGCCGGTCCTCGCCGCGGGACCTCCCGACGTCCGCAAGGCCGGGACGGTCGCCCCGGGCGTCGAGCACGTCGAGATCCGGCGCGGGGAGTTCGGCCGCGGCCTCGGTCCCGACCGCTGGGTCATCAACGTCCTCGTCTGCGACCCCTCGAAGGTCCGCCTCGCCCTCGGCCGGGCGCAAGACCGCGGAGTCGGGACAGAGACGACGAGCGCGATCGCCGCGCGCCGCGGAGCGATCGCGGCGACGAACGGCGGCTACTTCCGGACCGACGGTCCCTACAAAGGCGAGCCGGCCGGGATCGTCATCACGGCCGGCAAGGTCCTGAGCGAGCCGTCCCGCAAGCGGCCCGGCCTGGCTGTGTCCAACAAGGGCCCGCGGACGCGGCTCGCCGTCGTCGACGTCGATCTCCGGGCCGAGGTGGTCGCCGCGAACAAGGCCCGCCGCCGCATCGACGGCATCAACCGGCCCCGCCTCGACAACGAGCTCATCCTGTTCACGCCCGGATTCGACCGGACAACCCTGACCGGCCCCCAAGGGATCGAAGCGACCTTCGCGAAAGGCCGCGTCGGGGGCGTCGTCGAGGCGGTCGGCGGGGCGGTCATCCCCCGGGACGGCGGCGTCCTCTCCGCCCACGGAGAGGCGGCGGCCTGGGTCCGCTCCAACCTCAGGCCGGGGACCCGTGTCGAAACGAAGACCGAGGCCGCCTTCAGCCCCCGGCCCGCGTTCCCGCCGGACTTCGTCATCGGCGGCGGGCCCCGGCTCGTTCGGAGCGGCCGGTCCGCCGGGCCGCCCGATCCCGGGATCTACCCTTCGGGCTTCGCCGACGCCCGCCATCCCCGGACGGCCGTAGGTGTCCGGGCCGAC
>MEYC01000116.1 GCA_001775715.1 Candidatus Aminicenantes bacterium RBG_16_66_30
CAGGAACAGCCGGGCCGCGGCCCCCGTGAAGTAGGCGGCGCCGGCGATGAGAAGGGCGAAGGCCGTCGAGGCGATCATGCCGCGCCGGACGGCCCGCTCGTCCTTGATGGCGTAGAATTTCTGGACGAGCTGGGGCATGGCGAACGGTGCGACGCTCGTCAGGAAGACGAGCGCGAAGAGCGGCCACGCGCCCCCGGGGCCGATGGCGGCCGTGAAGCGCGGGTCGGCCGCGCCCAGGCCGGCGACGAGCCGGCCGAGGCCGCAGCCCTTCTGGAGCGTGCTCCCGACGAGGACGGCCGAGCCGACGCACATGATCATCCCGAAGACGACGTCGATCATGGTCATCGACTTGTAGCCGCCGAGGACGAGATAGAAGGCCGTGAACAGGCCCATGATGGCCAGCGCCGTGCCGAAGGCCAGGCCGAAGTTGGCCTTGAAGAGATAGGACAGGCCAATGAAGACGGCCGCCGAATAGGGGACGAGAAAAAGGAAAACGGCCAGCGAGGCGATAAGCTTCAGGAAGGGGCTGGCGTAGCGCTTCTCCAGGAACTCGGGCATGGTCGAGACCTGGAGCTCGACGGACATCCTCCGGATGCGGTTCCCGAGCAGTCCCCAGACGCCGAGGACGCCGACCAGCGCGTTGCCCAGGGCGATCCACAGACCCGACAGGCCGAAATCCCAGCCGACCTTGCCCGCGAATCCGATGAAGAGGACGGCCGAGAAATAGGCCGCGGCGTAGGTGAAGGCCGACATCCACGGCCCGACCGACCGGCCCCCGAGGAAATAGTCGGAGAATGTCCGGGCCTTCCGGAGCCCCAGGTATCCGATGGCCAAGGTGAAGACGGCATAGGCGCCGATGACGAGGATCTTGATGACCATGAGCCTCCCTTAATTACCCCTGCCGGGGCGATCCTGTCAATCCGGATAATCACTATATTTATGATAGGAATTCTATTGAAAAGTCCGACAGCTTCGATTAAGATATTGTTCCGCCTCGCCGAGATGTGGCATAACTAGGAGGGCCGGGACCTTAGGATATGAGAAATTACTGGTATTTCTTCCTCTTCTTCATCGTCTCGATCGTCTTCTCGGTCGGGCTCCTCGGCTTCATCGCCCTCATCCGCTACCGCCGCCGTCTCGTCGGCGACAAGTACGAGCCCTACGAATGCGGCGTGGACCCGGCCACTCCCACGGCGCGGGAATCCTACTCCATCCGCTTCTACCTGCTGACCCTCGTTTTCATCGTTTTCGAGGTCGAGACGTTCTTTCTCTTCCCCTGGGCCGTCGTCCACGACAAGCTCGGGCTCTTCGGATTCGTCGAGATCGTCATCTTCCTGGGCATCCTTCTCTTCGGCTATGTCTACGCCTGGCGGGCGGGCGCCCTGGAATTCCGGAGGGGCGATGACTGAAACCTCCGGGAAGCAGCCCTTCCTGCTCACCCGTGCGGACGCGTTCATCACCTGGGCCCAGAAGAACTCGCTCTGGCCTTTCGGCTCCGGCCTGGCCTGTTGCGCCATCGAGATGATCGCCACGGCCGCCGCCCGCTTCGACATCGCCCGTTTCGGGATGGAGCTCTTCCGGGCCTCGCCGCGGCAGGCCGACCTGTTCATCGTGGCCGGGACCGTAACCAACAAGATGGCGCCCGTCATCTGCCGGCTCTGGGACCAGATGCCCGATCCGAAGTGGGCCCTGGCCATGGGCAATTGCGCCATAGGAGGCGGGCCGTTCCCGACCTATTCGGTCCTTCAGGGCGTGGACAAGATCATCCCCGTCGACGTCTATGTCGCCGGATGTCCCCCGACGCCGCAGGGCCTTATCCACGGCCTGATGATCCTTCAGGAGAAGATCGCCCGCAGCCATCCGACCAAGGAGATCCTCGACCCCGATGCCCGACGCAGCCGCTGACCGCCCCGAGCTCCGGCCGGCCCTGGACGCCTTGTCCGCCCGCTTCCCCGGCGTGGTCCTTTCGGTCGGCGTCGAGAAGGGGGAGATCACCGTCCGCCTCGGGAAGGCCGGGCTGATCCCCGTCCTCCGTTCTCTGAAGGAGGAGGCCGGCTTCAACGCCCTCGAGGACATCATCGTCCTCGATAACCTCCGGACCGCAGGGGAGGGAGGGAAGCGCTTCACCGTCCTCTACCAGCTCTGCCGGTTCCCGGGCGCGGACCGGGTCAGGCTGGCCGTGGACGTCGGCGAGGACGAGGGCCTGGATTCGGCCGTTCCCGTCTATCGTTCCGCCGACTGGGCCGAGCGCGAGGCGTTCGATATGTTCGGCGTCAGGTTCGAGGGGCATCCCGGCCTGCGCCGCATCTACATGCCGGACGACTTCGAGGGCCATCCCCTGCGCAAGGACTTCCCGCTCGAGGGGAGGGACGGTGGCGTTTAAAGAGATCAACCTCAACATGGGGCCGCAGCACCCCAGCACGCACGGAGTGCTCCGGCTCAAGTTGGCCGTGGACAACGAGGTCGTCCTCAGCGTCGAGTCCATCATCGGCTATCTCCACCGGGGCATGGAAAAGCTCTGGGAGAACCTGACCTACACCCAGGTCGTTCCCCTGACGGACCGCCTGGATTACCTGGCCTCGCTCTCCAACAACCTCGGCTACGTCCTCGCCGTGGAGAAGCTGGCCGGGATCGAGGTCCCGCGCCGGGCCCGATACATCCGCGTCGTCCTGGCCGAGCTCCAGCGGCTGGCCTCCCACCTGGCCTGGCTGGGGTTCCAGGCCAACGACATCGGGGCCATGTCGGTCCTCCTGTACGGGTTCGAGGCCAGGGAGACGATCCTCGACGTCTTCGAGGAATACTGCGGGGCCCGGCTGACGATCCACGGCATCCGGATCGGCGGCGTGCCCCACGATCTGGACGCGGCCCTGGCCGCCCGCATCCGCAAGGTCCTCGACGGGATCCCCCGACGTCTCGCGGACATCCGGGCCCTGCTCGATGACAACCGGATCTGGAAGCAGCGGACCGTGGGCGTCGGACGGATCGCGGCCGACGACGCCATCGCTTACGGGCTGACCGGCCCGTGCCTCCGGGCCTGCGGCGCCGCCTGGGACATGCGCAAGGACGTCCCCTATTCGTCCTATGACGAGTTCGACTTCGACGTCCCCCTCGGCCGCAACGGCGACGTCTACGACCGCTACCTCGTCCGGCTGGAGGAGATCTGCCAGAGCATCCGCATCGTCCGCCAGGCCCTGGACGGGCTCCCGGAGGGCGAGACGTCGGCCAAGGTGCCTCGGGTGCTCAAGGTCGCACCGGCCGAGGTCTTCCACACGATCGAGGCCCCCAAGGGGATCCTCGGCTTCTATATCAGATCCAACGGAACGGACAAGCCCGAGCGGGTCAAGATGAAATCGCCGTCGTTCATCAACCTCCAGTCGGTCGAGCATATGTGCAAGGGCAACCTCTTCTCGGACGTCGTCGGCATCCTCGGCTCGCTCGACATCGTCCTCGGGGAGATCGACAAGTGACGCCCTTCGTCGCCGACGTTCTCATCCCCGTGGGCAAGATCGTCGCCGTCATCCTCTATCCCATGATCATGGTCGTGGTCATGATCTGGCTCGAGCGCCGCGTCGTGGCCCTGATGCAAGGCCGGCTGGGGCCGAACCGCGTCGGCTTCCAGGGCGTCCTTCAGCCCGTCGCCGACGCCGTCAAGCTCTTCTTCAAGGAAGACATCATGCAGCGGCAGGCGGACGCGTTCCTCTTCAATATCTCGCCCGTCCTGGTCATGTTCTCCTCGCTCCTCGCGTTCTGTTTTGTCCCCCTCGGCGAGCCCATCCGCATCGGGACCTACACGCTGACCCTCTGGATCGCCGAAAGCCCGGTCGGGCTCCTGATCATCCTGGGCCTGTCGTCCATTTCGGTCTTCGGCGTCATCTTCGGCGGCTGGGCCTCGAACTCCAAATACCCGCTGATGGGGGCCCTCCGCTCGGTCGTCCAGGTCCTGAGCTACGAGATCCCGACCGGCCTGACCGTCCTGACGGTCGCCTTCGTCGCCCGGTCCATGGACCTCGTCGAGATCGTCCGCCGCCAGGAGGCCTCGGGGACGTGGTACGGCTTCCTCATGCCCGTGTCGTTCATCGTGTTCTGGATCTCGGCCGTCGCCGAGACGAACCGTGCGCCCTTCGACCTGCCCGAGGCCGAGTCGGAGCTCGTCGCCGGCTACCACACGGAGTATTCGGGCATGAAGTTCGCCTTCTTTTATATGGCCGAGTACGCCCACATGGTCCTCGTGTCGTCGCTCGTCGTCATCCTCTTCTTCGGGGGCTGGCTGCCGCCGTTCCCGAGCGTCAAGGCCCTGGCCTTCCTCCACGCCGTGCCCGGCTTCGTCTGGTATCTCGTCAAGATCATGTTCTTCCTCTACCTCTACGTCTGGATCCGGGCGACCCTCCCGCGCTACCGGTTCGATGCGCTCATCCGGCTCGTCTGGAAGTGGCTCATCCCGCTGGCGCTGGTCAATTTCCTGGTCGTCGCCCTGGTGAGGGTCCTCCGATGAGCCGGATCGGGAGATTCCTCAAGTCCTTCTTCCTCGTCGATATGCTGCGCGGCCTGGCCGTGACCCTCCGGCTCTATTTCAGCCGGAAGGTGACCGTCCAATACCCCGAACAGGTCCAGGAGCCGGCCGAGCGCTTCCGCGGGATCGTCCGGCTCTATCGCGACGACAAAGGGGAACCCCTCTGCATCGCCTGCAAGGCCTGCCAAAGGGCCTGCGGAACGAACTGTTTCGACATCGAGGGGAAGAAAGAGGAAGGGGCCAAGGTCATGCGGCCGACGAAGTTCGACTGGAAGCTCGACCGGTGCACCTTCTGCGGCTTCTGCGTCGAGGTCTGCCCGACGAACGCCATCCGCTTCTCGCGGGAGTTCCGCCTGACGGGGACCGACAAGGACGGGCTCCTCTTCCACCTCCCGGACATGTACCTCGCCGGCGAGGACCTCCAGAGCTATCTCTGCGCCGGCTGCCGGAGGCCGCGATGATCACCCTGGCCGTCTTCATCTTCTTCGCCGTCCTGGCCGTCGTCGCCGCCCTCCTCGTCGTCGTCCAGAAGAACGCCATGCACAGCGTCCTTTACCTGGCCTTCACCGTCCTGGCCACGGCCGGCGTGTTCTTCGCCCTCCAAGCCGAGTACCTCGGGGCCATCCAGATCCTCGTCTACGGGGGAGGGATCGTCGTCCTCTACATCTTCGTCATCATCATCGTCAACCTCAAGGAGATCGTTCCCGAACGGCGGGGCCTCGTCCCCAAGCTCTTCCTCGTCGGCGTCCCCGTCCTCTTGTGCGCCGAGGTGGTCACCCTGGTCATGCGGACCGGATTCCCGTCCGCCCCGTCCGGCCCGGAGGGCTCGGGCTTCCGGGAGATGGCCGAGATGCTCTTCGCCTCGTACCTGCTGCCGTTCGAGGCCGCCTCGATCCTCCTGCTGGCCGTCCTCATCGGGGCCATCGTCGTCGCCCGAAGGAGACACATCGATGATCCCGATTGAAGCCGTCATCGGTTTCGGCCTGATCATCTTCACGATCGGGCTGGCCGGCGTCCTCGTCCGCAAGAACCTCGTCATCATGCTGATGTCCCTCGAGCTCCTCCTCAACGGCGTGAACATCATCCTGGCCGGGTTGGGGCGGCACCTGAACTCGCCGCGGGGGTCGATCTTCGCCCTCTTCGTCATCATCAACGCCGTCTCGGAGGCGGCGGTCGGCTTCGCCCTGGTGTTGGCCTACTTCCGGCATCGAAAAAGCTACGACACCGACTCGCTGAACGACCTCAAAGGATAGCCGATGTTCGCCCTCATCCCGCTCTTCCCCCTCCTCGGCGCGGCCGTCAACGGCATCGTCGGCATCCGCTACTTCTCCAGGCGAGCGGTCGGCGTGACGGCGGTCGGGGCGGCGGGATTGAGCTTCGCGGCCTCCATCGCGGCCTTCGCCGGCCTTCTCCGCTCGGCCGAGCCCGTCCTCGTCAAGACGCTCTTCACCTGGGTACCGGCGAGCCTCATCCGGACGGCGGGCGGAACAACCATCCCGTTTGCGCTCGACCTGACTTTTCGCTACGACTCCCTGGCCGCGGTGATGACCCTGGTCGTGACCGGCGTGGGGCTCCTCATCCATATCTACTCGGTCGGCTACATGTCCCACGACCGGAGCTACGCCCGGTTCTTCGCCTACCTCAACCTCTTCACGTTCGCCATGCTCGTCCTGGTGCTGGGGGCCAACCTGGCCGTCATGTTCATCGGCTGGGAGGGCGTGGGCTTGTGTTCCTATCTCCTCATCGGCTTCTGGTTCACCAAGGATTCGGCCGCCGACGCCGGCAAAAAGGCCTTCATCACCAACCGGGTCGGCGACTTCGGCTTCCTCCTCGGCACCGGCCTTCTCCTGTTCGCTCTGGGGACGATCGACACCGCCGGGATCACGGCCGCCGTCGAGGGAGGGATGCTGGCCAAGGGGACGGCCACGGCCGCGGCGCTGCTCCTCTTCCTCGGGGCCACGGGCAAATCGGCCCAGATCCCTCTCTATACGTGGCTTCCGGACGCCATGGAAGGGCCGACGCCCGTCTCGGCCCTGATCCACGCCGCGACGATGGTGACGGCCGGCGTCTATATGGTCGCCCGCCTCCACGCCCTGTTCTCCCTCTCGGGGACGGCCATGGCCGTGGTCGCCCTGACGGGGGCGTTCACGGCTGTTTACGCCGCGACCATGGGCTTCGTCCAGACCGACATCAAGCGCGTCCTGGCCTATTCGACGATCTCCCAGATCGGCTACATGTTCATCGGCCTCGGGGTCGGGGCCTACGCCGCCGGGATCTTCCACCTGATGACCCATGCGTTCTTCAAGAGCCTTCTCTTCCTCGCCGCCGGGAGCGTCATCCACGCTCTCTCCGGCGAGCAGGACATGCGACGGATGGGCGGTTTGAGGAAGCGCATCCCCCGGACCTACTTCGTCTTCCTCGTCGGGGCGCTGGCCATCTCCGGCCTTCCCGGCCTGTCCGGGTTCTTCTCCAAGGACGAGATCCTCGCCTCGGCCTTCGCGTCGGGGAACTATCTCGTCTGGGGCCTCGGCCTCGCCGGGGCGGGCATGACCGCTTTCTACATGTTCCGCTTGATCTTCCTGACCTTCTTCGGAGAGGAGAGATTCTCCGGAGAGACGGCGCACCATCTCCACGAATCCCCGCCGGTGATGCTCGTTCCGCTGCAGATATTGGCTCTGCTGGCGGTCGTCGGCGGGTACGTCGGCCTGCCGCGCATCCTCGGCGGCGGCGCGTGGTTCGGCCGTTTCCTCGAGACGAGCACGGGAGCGCACGAATCGCATCTTGCGGCAGGGACCGAGGTCCTCCTCATGGCCGTCTCGGTCGCCGTGGCCGCAGTCGCGATCTTCGCCGCCTGGACGATCTACGTCAAGCGGAAGGGGGAGCCCGCCCGCCGGTTCACGGAGAGATTCCGGGCGCTCCACCGGACGGTCGCCCGGAAATACTACGTCGATGAAGCCTACAACCGGATCTTCGTCGGCGGGGTTTTCGTCGCGGCCCGGGTCGCCGATTGGATCGACCGGCGCGTCATCGACGGCCTGGTCGACGGCGCGGCCGCGCTGGCGCGGGGCGCTTCCCGCCTATCCATCCTCTTCGACGAGGGCGTCGTCGACGGCGCCGTCAACGGCGTCGGCCGCGTCCATCTGGCCGCCTCGTCGCTGCTGCGCCGGCTGCAGACGGGCTTCGTCTACAACTACGCCCTGGCCGTCGTCCTGGGCGTCGCCCTGGTCATCACTCTCGTCATCGTGGTGCTATAAGGACATGGAGGAGCCGCCGTCATGAACATCCTGGGCATACCGATCCTGACGCTCGTCACGTTCTTCCCGGTGGCCGGGATGGTCGTCGTCCTCGCCCTGCCCGGCTCCCGGACGAGGGCCATCAAGCTCGCGGCCAATATTTTCACCGGCCTCGAATTCGTCGCGACGGTCCTCCTCCTCACCCGGTTCGACGCCTCGTCCGGCGACATGCAGTTCCTCGAACGCGTGCCCTGGATCAAGGCCATCGGGGCCCAGTACCTCCTCGGCGTCGACGGCATCTCGCTCCTGCTCGTCCTCCTGACGTCGCTCCTGACGTTCATCGCGACGCTGTCCTCCTGGCAGGCGGTCCAGAAGCGCTTGAAGGAATATTATGTCTTCCTCCTCCTGCTCGAGACGGGCATGATCGGGGTCTTCCTGGCCCTCGACCTCCTCCTCTTTTACGTCTTCTGGGAGGTCGTCCTCGTCCCGATGTATTTCCTGATCGGCGTCTGGGGCGGGGAGAGGAAGCTCTACGCGGCCATCAAGTTCTTCCTTTATACCCTCTTCGGCTCGGTCGCCATGCTCGTCGGCATCCTGGTCCTACGGAGCCAGCATCAGACGTTCGATGTGTTGGCCATGCTCGCGGCCGGTCCCGTGCTCCCCGTCGCCCTGCAGAGCTGGGTTTTCCTGGCCTTCTTTCTGGGATTCGCCATCAAGGTCCCGATGTTCCCGTTCCACACCTGGCTTCCCGACGCCCACGTCGAAGCGCCAACGGCGGGCTCGGTCATCCTGGCCGGCGTCCTGCTGAAAATGGGGACCTACGGCTTCCTCCGCTTCTCCATGCCCCTCCTGCCCGACGCCGCGCGCCGCTACGCCCCGGCCATCGTCGTCCTGGCCTTGGTGGCCATCGTCTACGGGGCGCTCGTCTCGCTCATGCAGAAGGACATGAAGAAGCTCATCGCCTACTCCTCGGTCTCCCATATGGGCTTCGTCATGCTCGGCCTCTTCGTCCTGACCCCCATGGCGGCTAAGGGGGCGGTCCTCCAGATGGTCAACCATGGCATTTCGACGGGGGCCCTGTTCTTGATCGTCGGGATCATCTACGAGCGCCGCCATACCCGGCTCATCTCCGAGTTCGGCGGGCTCGCGTCGCGGATGCCGGTCTACGCGGCCGTCTTCCTGATCATGACCATGTCGTCGATCGGCCTGCCGGGGCTCAACGGCTTCATCGGCGAGTTCATGATCCTCATGGGGACCTTCCCGGTGAGCTGGCTGTGGACGGCGGTGGCCGCGACGGGCATCGTCCTGGGCGCCGGCTACATGCTCTGGCTCTATCAGCGGGTGATGTTCGGCCGGCTGGCCAACCCGGCCAACGAATCGCTCAAGGACTTGACCCTCCGGGAGCTCGCGACCTTCCTGCCGCTCATCGTCCTGGCCTTCTGGATCGGCATCTTCCCGAAGCCGTTCCTGGCCGTTCTCGACAAGCCCGTGGAGAAGATCATCCGCGTCGTCAATCCCGCTCATTTCGAGGTCCCGCGATGACGTCCGCCGCGTCTTCCGGCCTGGGGCATTTTATCCCCGAGGCCGTCCTTCTGGCCGCGGCCGTGGCCTCGATGTTCGTCCATCTCTTCGCCAAGAGGGGAGGCCGCCGGGCCGCGGGGTATGTCGCCCTGGCCGGGATCGCCGCCGCGGCCGTCGCGCTCGCCTTGACGCCGCCTTCGGCGGAGACCTTCTTCGCCGGGCATCTCGCGGCCGACGGGTTCGCCCTGTTCTTCAAGGCCGTCATCCTGGCCGCGGGGGCCCTGGCGATCGTCCTGGCCTTCCGCTTCGGCATCTTCCCGAAGCCGTTCCTGGCCGTTCTCGACAAGCCCGTGGAGAAGATCATCCGCGTCGTCAATCCCGCTCATTTCGAGGTCCCGCGATGACGTCCGCCGCGTCTTCCGGCCTGGGGCATTTTATCCCCGAGGCCGTCCTTCTGGCCGCGGCCGTGGCCTCGATGTTCGTCCATCTCTTCGCCAAGAGGGGAGGCCGCCGGGCCGCGGGGTATGTCGCCCTGGCCGGGATCGCCGCCGCGGCCGTCGCGCTCGCCTTGACGCCGCCTTCGGCGGAGACCTTCTTCGCCGGGCATCTCGCGGCCGACGGGTTCGCCCTGTTCTTCAAGGCCGTCATCCTGGCCGCGGGGGCCCTGGCGATCGTCCTGGCCTTCCGCTTCTTTAACGTCGAGGGAAGCGAGCCGGGAGAGGCCTACTACCTGATCCTCCTCTCGATGATCGGCATGACGGCCGCCGTCTCGGCGACGGACATGGTCACGACCTATGTGACCTTCGAGCTCTTCGCCATCCCCTCCTACGTCCTGGCCGGGATCTTCAAGAAGGAGCGGCGCTCGGCCGAAGCCGGGATCAAGTACTTTTTCCTCGGGACCCTGAGCTCGGCGGTCATGCTCCTCGGCATGGCCTTCGTTTACGGGTTGACCGGCCTGACGGGGTATGCCGAAGCGGGGCCCCTCCTGGCCGGCGGGAGCGGCCTGGCCGCCCTGGTGGCCATGAGCCTGTTCTTTGTCGGGCTTTTCTTCAAGGCCGCCTTCGTGCCCTTTCATATGTGGGCGCCCGACGTCTACGAAGGGGCCCCGACGCCGCTCGTCGTCTTCCTGTCCACCGCTCCCAAAGCCGCGGTCGTCGCCATCCTCGTCCGGGCCATGACGTCCCTGTTCGGCGGCTACTCCCTGGAATGGAGCGGCATCCTGCAGGCGGTCGCGCTCGCGACCATGTTCTGGGGGAACCTGGCCGCTCTGACCCAGACAAGCCTCAAGCGCATGCTGGCCTATTCGGCCATCGCCCAGGCCGGCTATTTGGCCATAGGTCTGGCGGCCTGGGGAGAGCCCGCCCGGATGGCCGTCCTCTTCTACATCGCCGTCTACGTCGTCATGAACGCCGCCGCCTTCGGCCTCATCCTTCTCGTCGGCGGGGGAGGGCGGTTCGACGAGAGCGTCGACGGCCTGCGCGGGCTCGTGCGCCGGGCGCCGGTCGCGGCGGCGAGCGTCCTCGTCGTCCTCCTCGCGCTCGTGGGCATCCCGCCGACGGCCGGCTTCATGGGCAAGTACTTCCTGTTCGCCGCCGCGGTGGACAAGGGTCTGGTCCTCCTGGCCGCCGCGGGGGCGCTGAACTCCGCCATCTCGCTCTTCTACTACTTCCGCATCGGCAAGGCCATGTTCCTCGAAGACGCGGTCCCCGCGGCTCCCGGCGCCGGCCCGGCCGTCCCAGGATCCGTCTCCCGCTCCGTCACGGTCGTCCTGGCCCTTTCGGCCGCGGCGCTTCTCCTTTTCGGGATCCTGCCCGGCCTCCTCACCGCGCCGGCCGTCTCCGCCGTGCTGGGCCGATAGGCCCCTATTCTGTTACAATGAAATCGCCGGACAGGCGACTCCGGGCAGAACCGGAGAGAGGGAAAGAGGGAGAGAAGGAGCGAGCGATGAAGCCGACAGAAGAGCTCAGTCACGAACATCAAGCCATCCTGAAGATGATCCAGATCCTGGGCGTGATGTCCGACCGCCTCGACGCCGGGACCGCCGTCGATCCGGCCGATCTCGAAAGCTCCGTCGACTTCATCCGCGTTTTCGCCGATAGGTGCCACCACGCCAAGGAAGAGGGACACCTCTTCCCGGAGATGGAGAAAGCCGGCGTCCCCCGCGAGCGGGGCCCCATCGGCGTCATGCTCGCCGACCACGTCGAGGGCCGGAAGCACGTCGCGGCCATGGCCGGGGCCATCCCGGGCATCCGGAAAGGCGACCGCGCGGCCGCTGCGGCCTTCGTCGCCGGGGCCCGCGGCTATGGCCAGCTCCTGACCGGGCACATCTTCAAGGAGGATCAAATCCTCTATCCGATGGCCGACGCCCGGCTGACCCCCGAACAGCAAAGCCGTCTGGAGTCCTGCTTCGCCGATGTCGAAAAGAACATCGTCGGCGAGGGCAAGCATGAGGGATTCCACCGGCTGCTGGAGCGGCTGGAAGAAACCTACCTTGCCTGATGCCGGCCGAAGCTGCCCTTTAATGCCGGCGGGCTGATTTGGTATGATGACGGGCCGGAAGACCAATGGAACGACCTGCGAGCGCAGTTTATGACGTCGCCGTCATAGGCGGCGGTGTCGTCGGCTGCGCCGTCCTCCGGGAGCTTTCCCGTTACGACCTCCGGCTTCTCCTCCTCGAGCGGGAATCGGACCTCGCCGAAGGCATCAGCAAAGGGAACAGCGGCGTCATCCATGCCGGCTTCAACGTCCCGCTGAGGTCGCTCAAGGCGAGGACCAACGTCGCCGGCCTGAAGCTCGTCTACGAGCTGGCCTCGACGCTCGGCGTCCCCCACCGCAAGACGGGGAAGCTCGTCGTCGCCCTGGCCGATGAGGACAGGCCGCGCCTCGAGGAGCTCAAGGCCCAAGGCGACCGGAGCGGAGTCCCCGGCCTGGAGATCGTCGACAAGGCGGCCATCCGCCGCCTCGAGCCTCTGGCCCGCGGCCGTTGGGCCCTCTACTCGCCCCTCACGGGCATCGTCTCGCCCTACGAGCTCACGATCGCCCTGGCCGAGTGCGCCGCGCAGAACGGGGCCGACGCGCGGCTCGAGGCGCCCGTCGAGGCCGTCCGCGTCGAAGACGGCCTGTTCCGCCTGGCGACGCCGAAGGGCGAGTTCGCCGCCCGCCGGGTCGTCAACAGCGCCGGCCTCTTTTCCGACGAGGTCGCCCGCCTGGCCGGGATCGACGACTACCGCGTCTTCCCCTACCGGGGCGAGTATCTCATCACGGACAAGGACTGCGGCCTCCGCCTCGGCATGCCCGTCTACCCCGTGCCGCCGCGGGACGATCCGGG
>MEYC01000117.1 GCA_001775715.1 Candidatus Aminicenantes bacterium RBG_16_66_30
GGGCCCGTCAGGTCCGCCCGGACAGGGTCTTGGCCAGCTTGACGGCCGCGACCGCGTTCTCGGCGTATCCGTCCGCCCCGATCTCCTCGGCCCACTTCCGGCTGGCCGGCGCCCCACCGACGAGGACCTTGTACTTGTCGCGCAGGCCCCGGTCTTTCAGAAGACCCAAGAGGCGTCTCTGGTTCGTCATCGTCGTCGTCAGCAGGGCCGAGAGGCAGATCATCCCGGCCCCGACCTCTTCGGCCTTCTCGATGAACCGCTCCAGCTTGACGTCCGCTCCCAGGTCGTAGACCTCGAAGCCGCCCGCCTGGAGCATCGAAGCAACCAAGTTCTTGCCGATGTCGTGGATGTCGCCCTCGACCGTGCCGATGACCACCCGGCCCCCCATGTGGGACGAGAGGCTCCGCCGCTTCAGCTCGGGATCGAGGACGGCCATCGCGGCTTTCATGGCCTCGGCGCTGCTGATGAGCTCGGGCAGGAAATACTCCCCCTCCTCCCAGAGGTCGCCGACCTTCTGGATGCCGGGGACATAGCCCTGCTCGATGACCTCGAGGAGGTCCAGATCTCCGCGCACGGCGTCCTCGGCCAGGGTGGTGGCCGCGGCCCGGTCCCCGGCGACGATCGCCTCGCTCATCTTGGGAAAAAGCTCGTTCTTGGTCATGACGTCTCCTCTCGGACGATGCGGGCCATGGCCCGGATGAAGGATGGATCCGTCCCGCAGCATCCGCCGACGAACCCGGCGCCGGCCCGGACGATATCGGGGACGAACCGGACGTAATCCTCGAGCGTCTGGGTATAGGCGATCCGCCCTTCGTCGCCGACGACCGGCTGTCCGGCGTTGGCCTGGGCGATGAGGGGAAGGCGGGTCGCCTCGCGGCAGGCCCGGATGCAGGCGGCCATCTGGTCGCTCGCGAGCGTGCAGTTGGCCCCGAAGGCCGCGGCCCCGGCGCTCTCGAGCTCGGCCGCCGACCGGGCGACCGTGTCGCCCATGAGCGTGAAGTACCCCCGGGGACGGGCGTTGAAGGTCATCGTGACGAAGATCGGGAGCGTCGAGACGCTCCGCGCGCCCCGGACCGCCGCGAGGGCCTCGCGAAGATCGTACTGGGTCTCGACGATGAGGACGTCGACGCCTCCGGCGGCCAGGCCGCGGACCTGGTCGGCGAAAGCGGCCTCCAGATCCTGCTCCGTGCACGGGCCCTGGGGCTTGAGGAACTTGCCCGTGGGTCCGATGCTCCCGGCGACATACCGGCCGGCCGGGGCGGCCTCGCGGGCCAGACGGGCCGCGGCGTGGTTCAGCTCATAGGCCTGACCCTCCAGGCCGTGGGCGGCGAGCCTCAGCGGGTTCCCGCCGAAGCTGTTCGTCGAAGCGACGTCGGCGCCGGCGGAGAAGTACGCGGCATGGACCTCCCGGACAAGCTGGGGCCTCTCGACATTCCATATCTCCGGGGCCATCCCGATCGGGAGGCCCCGGGCCATGAGCTCCGTCCCCAACGCTCCGTCGAAAAGGACGGTCCGCGTCTTGGCCAGGTCGAGGAGAGGTATGGTCATGGCTGTTCCTCCGGATAGGGGGCGAATTCGAGGCCTCGGATGAATTCGTCCTGAAAGTCGGGGCGGGTGGCCAGCGAGATATGGGAGATCCTCGCCGCCAGGTCCTCGGCGGCGGCCCGGGCCGGGCGGGCGAGGAGCATGAGCCGGGCCCCGGCCAGGGAAGCGTTGCCGATGAAGACGGTCTTCCCTTCCGGGAGGTTCGGCAGGAGGCCCAGCGACACGGCGTTGGCGATGTCGAGCGAGCTGCCGAAGGCCCCGGCGACGACGACGCGGTCGAGGTCGGCAACGGAGATCCGGAACTCGCGGAGAAGGAGCCGGACGCCGCTCCGGACCGCGGCCACGGCCAGCTGGACGTCCCGGACGTCCTGCTGGGTCAGAGCCAGCCGGTCGGTCAGGCGGAGCCGCTTCTCCGGGCCGACGATCCGGCCGTCCCGGCCGAGCAGGCCGCGGGCGACGGCCGTGGCCAGGATGTCGACGAGCCCCGTTCCGCAGACGCCCTGCGGGGGGAGGTCGTCGATCGTGCCGAACTTGAAGCCGTTGTCCCACCCGGCCCGGTGGATGGCCCCCGCGATCGCCAGCATGCCGCAGCTGATGTTCATGCCTTCGAAGGCCGGACCGGCGGCCGTCGAGGTGGTCACGAAATCCCGGCCCTTCTTGAGGACGATCTCGCCGTTGGTCCCGAGATCGATGTAGAGCGACGTCCCCGGCTGGGCCGTAAACTCCGAGGCGACGAGCCCGGCCGTGATGTCGCCTCCGACGAAGCTCTTGATGTTCGGGGCGCAGTAGACCCGGGCCTGCGGGTGGAGGGCCAGCCCGATCTCGGAGGCCGGGAGAGCGGGGAGGGCCGAGAACACGGCGTGGAAGGGGGCCAGGGCCAGCGAATCGACGGCGACGCCGCAGAGGATGTGGTTCATGGCCGTGTTGCCGGCGACGACGGCGTCGTAGATCCGGTGACGGGCGACGCCGCTCCTCCGGGACATCGTTCCGGCCATGTCGTTGATGAGCTGGACGGCGGCGTGCTTCAAGCGCCTGAGGTTGTCGGGATTCTCGAAGGCGAAGGTGATCCGGGAGACGACGTCGGCCCCGTAGGCGTTCTGGGCGTTCACGGCCGCGGTCCGGTCGACGACCTTGCCCGTGCGCAAGTCGACGAGCTCGGCGGCGACCGTGCTCGTGCCCAGATCGACGGCCAGCCCAAAGATCTCTCCTCCGCCTTCCTCGGATTCGATGTCGAGGACCTCGACATCGTCGTAGAGGACGGCGATTATCGGACGGGCCGGAGCCAGGGCCGGCGATCCCCCGAGCTTGGACAAGGCGCCGAGCGGCAGGATAAGTCGCGGCGATCGCAAGGCCGCCCGAAGCGAGTCGGCGATGGCCGTCGGGGAGTACAGCGAGGGCTTTTCCAGAACGAGCGGGAGCTTCCTGACGGCCGGATCGATGAAGGCCATTGGGGAGGCGCCGGATTCGATGACGGCGATCCTCTCGAGCCGGGAGCCCGGGAGCGTCTCGAGGACGACGTCCCCGCGGACCTCGTAGAGGCAGGCCAGCCGATGGTCGGGCCCGAGCCCCCGGCCCTCGATCAGGGCGGCCTCTTGGGCGGCAGGAAAGGGGAGCGCGCCGCTGAGGATGCGGACGGCGCACTTGCCGCAGATGCCCCGCTCGTGACAGTAGAGGCTGAGGGGGATCCCGGCCCGGGCGAGGATGTCGGCGAGGTTCTCCCCGGCCTTGGCCCGCACCTTGATCCGGTCGGGCAGGATCTCGACGGTGAAGGACGTTTCGCTCATCGCTCGCTCGCGCCGCCTGGCGGTCCCATCATCTTAATCGAAAACGGGTTCGTGGGGAAGTCGCATCATGATCGACTTCCCTTGTGAGCGTTCCAGATCGCGTAGACGGGAATCCCGGCTAGGAGGAGGGCCAGGCCCGCCAACGACTTCAGCGGCTCGGCGACGATCATGCTCAGGAATACGGCCAGGCACATGACGACGAAGACGAGAGGGACCAGGGGATAGCCCCAGGTCCGATAAGGGCGGGCGGTCAGCGGCGCGCGGCGGCGCAGAACGAGGACGGCCAGGCCGGTCGCCGCGAAGAAGACGAGGAGGGCGAAGACCATGTATTCATAGAGCGATTCATACGTCCCCGAAAGGCACAGGACGGACGACCAGGCCGCCTGGCCCCAGAGAGCCGCATTGGGGACGCGGGTCCGCGGGCCCAGCCGGCCCATAGCCCGGAAGAAACTGCCGTCCCGGCCCATGGCATAGAAAACGCGGGGGCCGAAGAGGAGATTGGCGTTGAGGCAGCCGAAGACCGAGACCATGACCAGGGCCGAGAAGAAGCCAGCCCCGCCGCCGCCGAACAGGGCCGAGGCGGCCCGCTCGCCGACCCGGACGACGCCCTGGAGCTCGGCCAACGGCAGGGCCAGGAGATAGACCAGGTTGACCAGGACATAGATGCCGGTGACGGCCAAGACGCCGATGGTCAGGCCGCGAGGGATGGTCCGTCCCGGGTCCCGGATCTCCTCGGCCGTGCAGTTGACGGAATACCAGCCGTCGTAGGTCCAGAACACGGCGACAAGGGCCAGCCCGAGGGGCTTGAGGACGGCGGGGAAGGCCGGACCGGGCGGGAAGAGGGGATGGAAGTTCGAGGCGCCGGCCTTGGCGCCGACGAGGACGCCCAGCCCGACGAGGGCGGCGACCGTGCCCAGGCGGATGACCGTCAGGACGTTCTGGACCGTCGCCCCCGAGCGGATGCCGAAGGAGTTGACGAGGGTCAGGAGAAGGATGGCCGCGGCGGCCACGAGCTGGCCGGCGGACAGGGAATAGGACAGGCCGCCGGGGCCCCCGGCCCGGAAGAGGACCTTCGCCGTCGAGAGGGCGGGCACGAAATGCCCCAGGAACTCGGCGAAGGCGACGGCCAGGGCGGCCAGACCGCCGCACATGATGAAGCCGAAGAAGGCCCAGCCGAAGAGGAAGGCCGCGCCGTGGCCGTAGGCCTCGCGGATGTAAACGTATTGACCCCCGGCCTCGGGATACATGGCCCCGAGCTCGGCGAACGACAGGGCGCCGCAGAGCGTGATCAGGCCTCCGACGAGCCAGACCGTGAGGAGGAGACCGGGGGAGGGGAGGATGGAGGCGATGAGGCCCGGGGTCATGAAGATCCCCGAGCCGACCACGGCCCCGATGACCAGGAAAGCCGTGTCGAGGAGGCCGAGGCGCCTGAGGAACCGTGTTCCTGGCGAGCTTTCTTCGGCGGCCATGGGTCTTTCTTCGGTCCCATTGTATGCGAAACGCCGCCCGGGTCCAACACGAATCCTCTTCCGGTCATATTTGTTTTATTTTCTGATAGTTACAAGAACGTCCGTATCTTATTTATTATCAATTAGTTATGAACACGTGATCAAGCTCTCTGGACCTTTCACAAAATCCTTGCCTACGAAGATCCAGCTTTGCCGAGCCGCTCCTCCTCGGCGTCCGTTCTCTCGCCGTTCGCGGACCCCGCGACGCGAAGCGGGGGAGAGGTGGCCGCGATTTGATCGATCCGAGCCGCATCCGTATTCGGATGCCAAGTGAATTCCGCTTCATCGGATAAAACGTCGTTTCTTGTTGCGCATCAGGTCCTTCCATCAACGGCTCCAGCCGCTTCCATATGATCACTCCGTGAACGCAGACCTTTGGCATCTGATATGGACGATCCTGGTATTCCCGGACAATGGGGTCTATTAATTTTGTAATGCATTAATATTTAACGATTTACGGGAATTGTCGGCATGCCGACATTGCCCCCAGTCATTCCTGGACGGAAAGAGAATTCGTTAAAAAAACATCTGCGCATCTCTTGCTTTTTATCTAACCGTGGACTATAAAGGCCTCTTAGGCCGGTCACTATTTGTATAGGGAGAGAGGCTCTTGATCATCGCCATCACGAATCAGAAAGGCGGCGTAGGCAAGACGACGACATCGATCAACGTCGCCGCGGCCGTCGCGCTGATGGGGAAGAAGGTCCTGCTCGTCGACATGGATCCCCAGGCCCACAGCACCATCTCCACGGTCTCCAATCCGGAAAAATACGAGAAATCCCTCTACGACGTCCTTATGAACAAGAACGAGCGCGTCGAGGACATCATCGTCCGCTCGAACGTCCCCGGCCTCGACACGGCCATCACCAAGATCTCGATGGCCAAGCTCGAGCCATCGCTCTCCGGGGAGTTCGACGCCCATTTCAGGCTCAAGGACGCCCTCGAGCAGATCCGCGGCAAGTACCAGTACGTATTCATCGACACGCCGCCGACACTCGGCCTGATCACCCTGAACGCCCTGGTCGCGGCCAATTTCATCCTCATACCCATCCAATCGTCCTACCTCTGCCTCGAGGGGACAGACGACCTCCTCGAAACGATCGAGAAGGTCAAGAGGATCGCCAACCCCCAGCTCAAGGTCATGGGCGTCCTCATCACGCTCTACGACAAGAGGACCAACCTGGCCCGCGACGTCGTCAAGAGGATCCGCCAGGTCTTCGGAGTAAAGCTCTTCAAGACCTTTATCTCGAAAAGCGTCAAGCTCGAAGAGAGCCCGGCCTATAAAGAGTCCATCTTCACCTACGCGCCGGGCTCGATCGGGGCGGAACAGTATCGGAAAGTCGCCGAGGAGATTATGAGCCGTGCCAAAAACTAAAAGATCCGGTTTGCCCCCATCGGTAGCGATGAAGCACGACGGCCATTTTGTCGACCTGATCTCGTCGCGCTCGCTCGGACCAAGGATCCGCATGATCCCCCTCGACAAGATCGACCCGAACCCCCATCAGGCCCGTTGCGAGCTCGGCAATATCGACGAGCTCATGGACTCCATCCGGAGCAAGGGCATCCTGGAGCCGATCCTCGTCCGGGCCAAGGGAAGCCGCTTCGAGATCATCGCGGGAGAAAGGCGCTTTATGGCCTCTAAGGGCATCGGCCTCAAGGAGCTGCCCTGCATAGACATGGACGTCGAGGACAACGAGGCCATGGAGATCGCCCTCATCGAGAACCTCCAGCGCAAGGACCTCGATGTCTTCGAAGAGGCCGACGGGCTCCAGGCCCTGGCCGATATGCACAGCTATAACCACGAGCAGATCTCGTTAAAGATCGGCAAGGCCCGGTCGACCATCACCGAGATCCTCTCGATCGCCGGCATCCCGCAGAAGGCCCGGGCCCTTATCAAGCAGGCCGGGGGCTTCAGCCGCTCGACCCTCGTCGAGATCGCCAAGCTCAAGTCCGAAGAGGATATGATCAAGCTGACCCGCGACATCGTCGACCGGCGCCTGACCCGCGAGGACACCCGGGATCTCGCGAAATACCTCAAGGGAAAAACGAAGAAGCTCAAGTATTACGTCTACAATTTCGTCCCGGACGACACCGACAAGTTCCGCCTGAGGCTCGAGTTCAAGAAGCAGACCGTGACGAAACAGGAGATCATCGCGATCCTGCAGGATATCATCGACCGCATCCGGAAGAAGGACGAGCCGCCGGCCCTCAAGAGCTAGCGCCAGGAAGAGTTCAGCCCCGACCCCTCCAGAACCCCGTTTCGCCTCCCTATGTTAGTTGACATAATAATCCTTATGCGACTCAGTAACCGGGACGGGCTTATCAATTTTCTTATCAACGAGATGCCAATACCCACACCCTGTGGGAATCCGCACCGCCCAATCCCTGGGCAAATGAGGAAATCTCCGCTTCCCAATTGATCTAGCGCCTTGAGAACCGCGGGATTGGCCGCGCACCTCGTGCTTTGCGCGCGCTTCGGGCCTTCCCCGAGAACCGATGATTTTTGACTCTGAGCGGCGCCAGCATTCTTCGCGACCCTGTCGAACGATCTAGCTTAACAAACGAGGATGCTTCCCGTACTGCCGAGACGCCCATATCCCTGGAATGAATGCAGGCTGCGCCCTCTTGGGCTCCTGAGCTTCGCTCGAAAGGGGCCTGTCCCCTCTTGGATTCGAAATTCGGGTTGCCATACGGACGCGCGCCAACAAGTGGGCCCGGGGAGCCCGAAATACAATGTGTCGCAGGAACCTGCTGGCCTTGCCTTCAGTTGCTGTTATTATATTTATTATCTTATACTTACGACGACAACATTCTTATGTTGCTGATAATAAATGCATTATAGGATAGTTTGGTCTTTGCTAACCTGGGACGGGTATGACGCGGAAATCCTCTCTCTCTCTGGCATGAATCTTGCTAAATTATAATTCGGGTAATTACGTCATTGAAGGGAGCTAAACCTTGAAAATTGGAATCCTGGGCACCGGCGACGTCGGGAAGACCCTGGGATCGGCTTTAATCCGGCGGGGCAACGACGTCATGCTCGGAACACGCAACGTCAGCCGGAAGATGGAGGAAAAGGCCACCGAGGAAGCGCCGCAGAGCTTCCACGAGTGGCTTTCCAAGAACAAGAAAGTCCGACTCGGCACCTTCGCCGAGGCGGCGGCGCACGGCGAGATCATAATGAACGCCGTCGCCGGGCATGCCGCGATCGAGGTCCTGGCCAAGGTCAAGCCCTCCGATCTCAAGGACAAGATCCTGATCGACATTACGAACGCTCTGGGGCCCTGGGGAAAGGGCCCGATCGAGCTGTTCGTGGCCAACACGGATTCACTTGCCGAGCGCATCCAGCGGGCCCATCCCGGAATCCGCGTGGTCAAGTCGCTGAACACGGTCACGGCGCACATCATGGTCAATCCCGCCGGCCTGGCCGGCGGCGACCATGACGTCTTCGTCGCCGGGAACGATCCCGAGGCCCGCGAAAGGGTCGCCCGCTTCCTCCGGGAGGAATTCGGCTGGAAGACCGTCCTCGACCTCGGCGACTTGACGGCGGCCCGCGGTTTGGAGATGATGATCATGGTCTGGCTGAAGATTTGGTCCGCCCTGGGGACGTCGGATTTCAACTACAAGATCGCCCGCTGAGGCCGAAAGGATTCTCCGTCCATGGCCAAAGACACCAAAGCCGCCAAGCGCGCTCCGACGGCCGATGCCGAGGGAGCGTCCGGAGGGCGCCCGACCTGGACGGGCATGATCAGCTTCGGCCTGGTCAACGTGCCGGTCAATCTCTATACCGCGGTGAAGCCCGAGCTCCACGCGATGAACTACCTGCGCAAGGATGACCTCTGCCCTATCTCGTACAAGAAGGTCTGCCGGGCGACGGGAGAGGAAGTCCCCTTCAAGGACATCGTCAAAGGGTACGAATACAGGGACGGGGATTTCGTCGTCTTGAGCGACGAGGATTTCGAGAAGGCCGACGTCAAGAGGACATCGACCATCGACGTAGAGGTCTTCGTCGACGAGCAGGACGTCGACCCCAAGTATCTGGAGAAGCCGTACTATCTGGAGCCGCAAAAAAAGGCCCACAAAGCCTACGCCCTGTTCCGCGAGGCCATGGCCCAGTCGAAGAAGGTCGGCATCGGAACGTTCGTCCTCCGGGACCGCGAGCATCTGGTCATGCTCAAGGCCGAAGGCAAGGTCATCGTGCTCATCCTGCTTCGCTTCGCCGCCTCGCTCCGGGACCCCGCTGAGCTCGACCTCCCGGGGAAGATCGACGTGCCCAAGAACCAGAGGGAACTCGCCCTCGAGCTGATCAAGAAGTTCCAGGGCGCCTTCAAGCCGGAGGCTTTCAAGGACACATATGCGGCGCGGCTGGGGGCGATCATCGCCGCCAAGGCCAAAGGCAAGACGGTCCATGTCCGGGAGGAGGAGGCCCCGAGAGAGACCGAGGTCGAAGATATCATGGCCAAGCTCAAAGAGAGCCTGGCCGCGACGAGGCACTAGGACCCGGACGCCATGGGGCTGAAGGATTACGGTCGGAAGAGGACGTTCCGCCAGACCCCAGAACCTAAGCCCGCCCGGGGCCCGGCCGGAGCCGGGCGTCATTTCGTCGTCCAGAAGCACCAAGCGTCGCACCTTCACTACGATCTCCGGCTGGAGCATGCGGGGGTCTTGAAAAGCTGGGCCGTTCCCAAGGGCCCGTCAATGGATCCCCGCGACAAGCGCTTGGCCATCCAGGTCGAGGACCATCCCCTGGCCTATAAGGATTTCGCGGGCCGGATCCCGGAGGGGCAGTATGGCGCCGGCCTGGTCGAGATATGGGACGAGGGCACGTTCGCGGTCGAGGAAGGCTTGGATCTCCCGGAAACGGAGAAGCTCATGGCCGCGGCCTTGAAAAAGGGCCATCTCGATTTCTTTCTCCACGGGAAGAGGCTCCGCGGGCTCTTCACCCTCGTCCGTCTGAAGCCCCGGGACAATGCCAAGGACAATCAATGGCTTCTGATGAAGAGGCACGATGACCCGCCCGCCGCACCGGCCGGCGCGCCGCGCGCGAGCCGGACTTCCCGCTCGCATTCCCTCGCGGACCTGGATTTCGAGGGCGCGGTCAAAGGCCCCTTCCCCGGCGACATCGAGCCCATGCTGGCCACGCTCGTCGATGGGCCGTTCGACCGGGAGGGTTGGGCCTTCGAGGTGAAATGGGACGGCTACCGCTCGCTCGCCGCGATCAAGGGAGGCAAGGTCCGGCTTCTCTCGCGCAACGGCAAGGCGCAGAACGCCAAGTTCCCGACGGTCGCCGCTGCCCTCAGCGGCTTTCCCGTCGAGGCCGTGTTCGACGGCGAGATCGTGGCCGTGGACGCGAAGGGCCGGCCGCACTTTCAGTACCTGCAAAACTCGATGCGCGCTGGGGAAGGCCGCATCCTCTACTATGTCTTCGACGTCCTCTATGCCGGGGGATACGACCTCCGGGCTCTGCCTCTCAGGCGCCGCCGGGCCATCCTGGAGAAGCTCCTCCCCGTCTCCGAGACCGTGCGGCTGAGCGAAGCGATCGAAAGAACGGGTCGGGCCTTCTTCCGGGCCGCGGAAGCGAACGGCCTCGAGGGCATCGTGGCCAAGGATCTGGCCAGCCCTTACCACTCCGGCGCCCGGACCCGGGAATGGCTCAAGATCAAGGCCCAACAGGGGCAGGAAGCGGTCGTCTGCGGCTTCACCCGCCCCCGCTCCTCCCGCAAATATTTCGGGGCCCTGATCCTGGGGGCCTACAAGAAAGGCAAGCTCGTATACATCGGCCACGTCGGCACGGGCTTCACCGAGCACACCTTGAAGGAGATTCATGCCAAGCTCACGCCGCTTGTGACACCCCGGTCCCCCTTCGCGGAGGAGCCGAGGACCAACATGCCGGTGACGTGGGTCGCGCCGCGCCTCATCTGCGAGGTCAAGTTCTCCGAATGGACCTCCGAGGGACTCATGCGGCATCCCGTCTTCATGGGCCTTCGGGAGGACAAGAGCGCCCGGGAGGTCGAACGGGAAAGGGCCGAGCCGAGGGGGGCGGCGCTGGAGAAGCCGAAGCTCCGGACCCGGGCGGAGCTGACCCACCTCGACAAGGTCTTCTGGCCGGGCGAGGGATACACGAAGTACGACCTGGTCGATTATTACGGGCGGATGGCGGAGTGGATCCTCCCCTGCCTCAAGGACCGGCCGCAAGCGCTGAACCGGCATCCCGACGGCATCGAGGGCGAGAGCTTCTTCCAGAAGAATTTGGTCCAGGCCCCTCCCCCGTGGGTGAAGACCGTGGAGGTCCCTTCCGAAAGCCGGGACAAAGACATCCGGTATCTCGTCTGCCAGAACCGGGATACCCTGCTCTATGAGGCCAATCTGGGTTGCATCGAGATCAACGTCTGGAGCTCGTCGCTCCCTCACCTGGATTCCCCCGACTATATCGTCCTCGATTTCGATCCCCTGGAGACCTCTTTCCCCAGCGTCGTCGAGGCCGTCCTGGCCGCCAAGGATCTTCTCGACGAGCTGGCCCTGCCCGCGTTCTGCAAGACGTCCGGGGCCACGGGCCTGCACGTCTATATCCCCCTGGAGCCCCGCTTCAGCCACGACCAGGCCCGGGAGCTGGCGCATCTCGTGCTTCTCTTCGTCAACCGGCGCCATCCCGACCTGACGA
>MEYC01000118.1:0-3267 GCA_001775715.1 Candidatus Aminicenantes bacterium RBG_16_66_30
TCCGGTTCGTGCGGCCGGCGGAAACGGATCTTCACGCCCCGGACCAGGCGAGGATCGATCTTCCGGATCAGGCCGGGATAGACGGGAACGACCTGGGCGCGCTTGTCGAGATAGATCGCCGCCGCGTCGACGATCTCGAATCCGGAGCGGGCCAGGAAGACCAGGATGATGTCATAAGTGCCCACTTTCCCTTGCGCCCTGTTCAGGTCCTCGCGGCGGAAGAAGGACAGGCCGAGGATGTTCTGCAGCTGGAGCTGGAGGGACTCGAAGAAGCCGTCGAGCTGGGGATCCCGGAAATCCTCCCGCCAGATGGACTCTCCGGATTTCTCCAGCCCGGTCAGAACGTAAGTCCGCGCCCGGGGAAAAAGGATCGAGGCGTAGAGGATATCCGGGCCGCTGTAAGGGTAATAGATCCAGGGGGCCTCCGAAGCGGGCGGGCCCAGATCCTTTTCGGCCCAGCCCGAGATCTTGGGGAGGACGCGGTCGTTCCAGGCCTTCCAGGCCCGGTCCATCCGGCGGCAGTATTCCAGCCAGGCTTCAGACTCCGGCAGGCGGGCGCCGGCTTTCTCCGCCTCGTCCCTGAGGCCCGCCAGGACGAGGGCGGTGCGGGTGATCCAGGGGCCCCGGTTAATTCTGATGACCTCGGACGGCGCGGCGGCCTGGCCGTTCGATGGGGCGCAGGGACGGGGACCGGAGGCGACGGCCTGCGACATGACGGCAGTCAAGGTCAACAGGACAGCAATATTGAGGAACGGCCTGGCCCTTCGCGGCAGCGGGAGATTCATCGTGGTCCACTCGGCTGTATAACATTCCTCGGGGGCGCTTTTCAAGCCTCCGACGGGGACGGAAAAGGCGAGGTTGACAGGTCTTTCTGAAATATCATATTTTAGCCTCTCGCCATGATCAACAGGAGGTTTCCCATGCGTTTGAACCAGCGCTCGGTCCTGGCCCTCGCCGTCGCCGCCGTCGTCCTGGCCGGCCTCGTCGCGGCCGCGCCCCAAGCGAAGGCGCCGGCCAAGGCCCAGAAGAAGATCGAGAACACCGACCCGGCCCTGCGGCTCAAGGCTTTCAACGACCACGTCGCGATGAAGCAGGCGTCGCCTTTCAAAGACGTCCGCTGGCGCTTCATCGGCCCGTTCGATCTTGGCGGGCGCTGCACCGACGTCGCCGTCCCCAAGGGCAGCCGGACGGTCTTCTACGCCGCAGCGGCCACGGGCGGCGTCTTCAAGACGGCCAACGCCGGAACGACCTGGGAGCCTATTTTCGACGACATGCCGACGCTCTCGATCGGCGACCTGTCCGTGGCCGAGTCCGATCCGAACATCGTCTGGGTCGGGACCGGCGAGGCCAACATCTTCCGGGCCTCCGAGGCCGGCATCGGCGTCTACAAGTCGACCGACGCGGGCAAGACCTGGAAGCACATGGGCCTCGAAGGCACGTACACCATCGCCCGGGTGGTCATCCATCCGACGGACCCGAACATCGTCTACGTCGCGGCCACCGGCCACGAGTGGACCACTAACCCCGACCGGGGCGTCTACAAGACGGCCGACGGCGGGGCCACCTGGCAGAAGGTCCTCTATGTCAACGAGAAGGTCGGGGCCAACGACGTGGTCATGGACCCCCAGAAGCCCGATACCCTCTACGCCGCGACCTGGAACCGCATCCGCCGGCGCTGGAGCGACCCGCGGCCCGGCGGCGAGGACGGCCTCTTCAAGACGACCGACGGCGGCAAGACCTGGACGCCCGTCAACGCCGGGCTCCCGGACACGAACTTCACCGGGCGCATCGGGCTCGACCTTTGCCGGACCAAGCCCTCGACCGTCTACGCCTATGTCGACAACCACACCCCCGGCGCCGAACCCGCGCCGGGCCAGGTGGACTCCTACGGGCGCCCGGCCCAGCGGGGCATCGTCGGGGCCGAGGTCTACCGCTCCGACGACTCCGGCGGGAGCTGGCGCAAGGTCAACACGGCCAACATGGACCGCTTCGGCGGCACCTACGGCTGGGTCTTCGGCCAGATCCGCGTCGACCCGAACTCGCCCGAGACGATCTACATCATGGGTCTGGGCCTGTCGAAGTCCATCGACGGCGGCAAGACCTACCAGAACCTCTTCAGCGCCGGGCTCCACGGCGACCACCACGGCCTATGGATCGATCCCGCCGACAGCAGCCACCTCATCAACACCAACGACGGCGGGGTCAACATCTCCTACGACGGCGGCAAGACCTGGCGCGATTTCCACGACGGCATCCCCTGCGTCCAGTTCTACAACGTCGCCTACGACTTCTCGACGCCGTTCTGGGTCTATGGCTCGGTCCAGGACCAGGGCACCTACCGGGGAAAGATCCCGCTCATGAAGCCGACCGCGGGCGCCCCGGCCGGACGGCGCCGCTTCGGCGGAGCCCAGCCCGAATGGCAGACCGCCCCGGGCGGCGAGGGGACGATCATCGCCGTCGACCCGACGGACCCGAACACCGTCTATTCGTCGTCGTTCTACGGGCGGCTCGAGCGCTCGGAATTCAAGGACGGGCAGTGGACGAGCAAGCAGATCTACCCCCGGGCGGCCAAGGGCGAGCCCGATCACCGCGGCCAATGGCTCGCCGCGACCATGCTCTCCCCTCATAACCCCCAGATCGTCTATCACGGCTTCCAATATCTCTTCCGGTCCATGAACAAGGGCGAAACGTGGGAGAAGATCAGCCCCGACCTGACCTATAGCGACCCCGCCGAGCAGGGCCAGTGGCCCTATGCCATCCCCTTCGCCACGATCACGGCGGTCGACGAATCGCCCTTCAAGTTCGGCCATCTCTATGCCGGCACGGACGACGGCCGCGTCTGGACGACCCGGAACGGCGGCGATGTCTGGACCGAGATCACGGCCGGCCTGCCGTATAAGAAGCACGTCTGGAAGATCGTCGCCTCGAAATACGACGCGGCCACGGTCTACGTCACCCTCGTCGGCCGGCACGACGACGATTTCAACGCCTACATCTTCAAGTCGTCCGACGCCGGCAAGACCTGGGTCTCGATCGCCGGCAACATCCCCGGCGGGCCGGTCAACGTCATTCGCGAGGACCCCAAGTTCAAGGATATGCTCTACGCGGGCACGGACACGGGCGTCTACGTCAGCCGCGACGGCGGCAAGACCTGGAACGTCCTCGGCGGCAACCTGCCGACGAGCTACGTCTGGGACATCGCCATCCACCCGCGCGACAACGCCCTGATCATCGCCACGAACGGCCGGGGCATGTGGATCGTCGACG
>MEYC01000118.1:3330-4954 GCA_001775715.1 Candidatus Aminicenantes bacterium RBG_16_66_30
GGCCGCCAAGAACGGGGACATGTACCCCTGGTACATGTCCCCCACACAGCCAAAACGCGGGCCGAGTTGGGCGTCAAACCGGGGACATGTACCCCTGGTACGTGTCCCCAAACGATGTTAGAATGCCGCCATGGCGAGCGTCGTCAGCGTCATCCTGGCCGGGGGGCAGGGCAGCCGCCTCTACCCGCTGACCAAGGTCCGGAGCAAGCCGGCCGTGCCCGTCGCCGGCCGCTTCCGCCTGATCGACATCTCCATCTCCAACTCGATCCATTCCGACATCCGCAGCATCTTCGTCCTGACCCAGTTCGCCAGCGAGTCCCTCCACCGCCACATCTTCACGACCTACCGCTTCGACAGCTTCCACCGCGACTACATCACCCTGCTCTCGGCCCAGCAGACCCTCGAGAACCGGGACTGGTACCAGGGGACGGCCGATGCCGTCCGGCAGAACTTGAGCCACCTCGAGGACCCCTCGGCGCTCGTCCTCATCCTCTCCGGCGATCACCTCTACCGGATGGATTACCGGCAGTTCGTCGCCTCCCACCTCGCCTCGGGCGCCGAGATCAGCATCGCCGTGACCCCCGTCGGCGCCGACCGGGCCCATGAGTTCGGGGTCATGAAGGCCGACGGCCGCGGCCGGATCACCGAGTTCTTCGAGAAGCCCAAGGAGCCGGCGGACGTCGACCGGATGCGGGTCGACGAGGCCGTCTTCGGCCGCTTCGGGACGCCGCCGCGCGGCCGGACCCACCTCGCCTCCATGGGCGTCTACCTCTTCAACCAGGACGTCCTCCGCGACCTCCTGGCCCCGGCCGATCCCAAGGACTTCGGCCGGGAGGTCATCCCCCGGGCCATCGGCGAGCGCAAGGTCTTCGGCCATTTCTTCGACGGCTACTGGGAGGACATCGGGACCATCCGGAGCTTCTTCGAGGCCCATATGGACCTGACCCGGCCGCTGCCGAAGTTCGACTTCTACGACGAAGAGCGCCCGATCTTCACCTATCCCCGGTTCCTGCCCGGCTCCAAGATCCTCGGCGCGGCGGTCGAGAACGCCATCCTCTGCGAGGGCAGCATCGTCAACCGCTCGACCATCCGCGACTCGATCGTCGGCATCCGCTCGCGCATCGGCGACAACTGCCGGATCGAGCGGGCCGTGATCATGGGCTCGGACTTCTACGAGTCCCGCGAGGACCTGGCCCGGAACCGGGAGCGGGGCGTCCCCGACATCGGCATCGGCCACGACGTCGAGATCCGCGAGGCCATCATCGACAAGAACGCCCGGGTCGGTCCCGGCGCGAAGCTCGTCAACCGGAACGGCGCGACGGCCGCGGCGTTCGAGAACTACGCGATCGTCGACGGCATCATCGTCGTCCCCAAGGGCGCCGTCATCCCCGCCGGCGCCGTCATCTGACCCCGTCAGGGACCGGCGAGGCGTAGGAAGACCGTCTCGAGGTCCGGAGCGCTCCGGGCCGACCGCATGGCCCGCCATTCCCGGAGCCCGGCGTGGGCGATCGTGGCGCCCCGGCGGATGACGACGAAACCGTCCGCGATCCTCTCCATCTCGACCAGCATATGGGAGCTCAGAAGGACGGTCCGTCCGGCCTCCCGCAGTCCGAGGAAGACATCC
>MEYC01000118.1:4976-5138 GCA_001775715.1 Candidatus Aminicenantes bacterium RBG_16_66_30
CGCATGACCCGCCATTCCCGGAGCCCGGCGTGGGCGATCGTGGCGCCCCTGCGGATGACGACGAACCCGTCCGCGATCCTCTCCATCTCGACCAGCATATGGGAGCTCAGAAGGACGGTCCGTCCGGCCTCCCGCAGTCCGAGGAAGACATCCCGGACGGCC
>MEYC01000118.1:5175-9854 GCA_001775715.1 Candidatus Aminicenantes bacterium RBG_16_66_30
CTCATCGACGACGAGGAGGTCGGGCCCGGAGACGAGGTTCTGGAGGTAGGCGAACTTCCTCGCGTTCCCGGCCGAATAGGAGGCCGGACGGTGGCGAAGGAGGCCCGGGTCAAAGAGAAGGTCCCGGGAGACGGCCAGGACCCGCGGCCGGAAGTCCCGGCCGTTGCCGCCGTTCCGCCCGCCGGCGCCGTCCCGGACGAGCTCGAGGATGGTCCAGCCGTCGAGCCAGGGGAAGTACGAGGGCCTGTCGGGGACGTAGCCCACACGCCCGGGGGCGATCGTCACGGACCCCGCGTCGGGCCGCAGGAAGCCGAGGATGATCTTGAGCGTCGTCGTCTTGCCGGCGCCGTTCTCGCCGAGCATGGCCGTGATCGTACCTTTGGCCGTCCTGAAGCTGACGTCGCGAAGGGCCTCGACCGGTCCGAACCTCTTGGCGAGCCTGCGGACTTCGATCATGAGCCCCTCCGGCTGCCGAGCTCGAGCCTTCGAAGGAGCCGGGCCTGGACGAGGACCGCGGCGAGGAGCCCGGCCAGGACCCCGGCGGCGAATATCGTGGGCCGTCCGGTGACGATGACGTTCGGCAGGATCGCGACGAGGCCCCCGAAGAGAAGCTTCGGACCGAGTCCCGGGAACCGACCCGCGGCCGCGTAGTCGAGAAGTCCGGTCCTCGCGCTGACCGTGAAGAGCAGCGTCACCAGGGCGGCCGCCTGGGCCAGGAGAAGGGCCAGGACGTTCGAGCCGCCCCTGAGGAAATGGCTCAGGACCCCGGCCAGGGCGACATAGTACAGTCCGGCGAGAAGCGCCAGCCCGACCCGGACGAGATCGGAGGCCCGGAAGGCGCCAAGGGCCATCCCCCAGGCCGCGAAGAGCCCGGACAGGAAAAGGACATAGCCCCCGGCGACGGCGGCCGCGACGAGCCCCTTCGCCATCAGGAAGCCCCGGAACCGGCCGCCCGAGAAAAGCGCGTTCTCCAGTGCGCCGCTCTCGATGTCGGTCCGGACCGCGTCCTGGGCCGCGACGAGAAAGGCGTGGGGCAATAAGAAATAGAAGATCCTGGCCGCCGTCCCGTACGAAGCATGGAGGCCGATCCACGCGATGAAGGCCGGGAAGGCCAGGGCGGCGGCGAGCGCCGGCGGCGAGCCGAGGAATCGCTTCCGGGTGACGCGCCAAGTCAGCGTGAGAAGTGCCGTGTCAAACATCGCTTCAACTCCTTCCTCCGGTCCTCGAGCCCGATATAGGGATCGTCCCGGTAGATCGTTTCGGAGCCGAGGAGCAGGGCCTTGAACGGGACGGCGTCCACGCGGAACCGCCTCGCGAGCGCCTTCCTCCGGTCGAGAACGACCGGGAGGGTCCAGACGTGCTTCTCCAGGAACCTGGCCAGCTCCTCGCGGGGCCCGGCGCTCACGCCGACCACGGCGACCGGCCATCGCCCCTTGTCGACAAGGTACCTCGCCTCGAAGAGATCGTCGTAGCAGACGGAGCAATCGGCCGAGAAGAAGACGAGGAGCACGGGCCCCGTGCCGGGCGGAGCCGCCTCGTCGAGGCCGGCGCAGATGCGGACTTCGGCCGGCCCGGCGGACGCGGTCAGGACGGCCGCCGCCAGCGCCGCCGCGACGGCGAGCGCGGCCGGCCGCGCGCCCCTCATCTTACGACCTCGAAGATCCGCAGCTCGCCCTCGTCATCGACGCCGAAGATGCGCTGGCCCTCGACGACGAACCTGTGGACGGGCCGCGGCAGGGCGACGACGGCCCGGAGGACGCCGGCGGCGTCGATGACGGAAATCTCCCGGCCCGGGCCGAGGTCCTTCCCGTCGACGGGAGCGGGGGCGGAAAGATAGAGGAGGCCCCGGTCGAAGGCCGCGGCCCAGCAGAAGCCGGCCAGGCGCTTCTTCCCCCGCTTGAAGGGCAGGTCGATGGGCCTCGAGGCGTGGCGCTCGTCGACAGTGATCGTCCCGATGAGGGCGCCGGTCGAGGCGAAATGGAGGACCCGCCGCTCGCCGCTGCGGAAGACCACATAGAAATCGGCGCCCTCCCCCGGAACGGCCAGGATCATGTTCCGGAAGGCGTCATAGGTCGGGTCGCCGGAAAAGCCGGCCTCGACGCCTTCCCAGCGCGGGCCGCCGGACCGGTCGAAGACATGGACGATCGCCTCCCCTTTCCGCTTTCCGGTCGGATTCCCGGTGACGAGGACCGCTCCGTCGGCCAGGGCATGGACCTTGTCCGGCAGGAACGGAACGGCGAACGCCCCGGCCGGCTTGCCGTCGTGGTCGAAGACCTGCACCCGGGAATTGAACTTGTCCGCGACGAGGACCCTGTCCCCGGCCGCCGCGACGCCCGAAGGGAAGGAGAGCTCGCCGGGCCCCTGGCCCTTTCTCCCGAAGGCCCGGAGGAACCGCCCCTCCTTCGAAAAGACCTTGATCGCGCAATCCTGGGCGTCGGCGACGAAAAGGGCGTCTCCGCCGAGCGCCAGGGCCAGGGGCCGCCCGAGCACGGCCGCGTCCTCCGCGTTTTCCGGCCCGGCGATCTCGGCCGCCTTGAGGCGCTTGACCGCGCCCTCCTCCGCTCCCGCCGCCGCGCCGAGGGCGAGCGCGAGCGCCGCGATCATCGCTTTCGCCGCGGCTCCTCTCACGCTCGCCCCCGCCGTCCGTCCGTCGCCGGTCACAGCCCCAACATGCACTTGCCGAAGGCGATGTCGCAGACCGTGAGCAGGACCATGACCTTGTACCAGGGCGCGTCGAGGTCCAGCGTGTACTCCCGGCACAGCATGTGGTTCCTGTTGCACAGGGCCTGGTCATAGACGTCCGGGGCCATGGAGAAGGTCAGGGCAGCCGTCCCGAACATGAGACCGGCCAGAGCCAATACCGCCAGCTTCTTCATCGGTGTCTCCTTTCGCCCCCGATAAAGCAAGCGGCATGCCAGCCGCGGGCGCTTGGCGCAGAGCTCAACCCGCTCAAGAACAAGGGGATAGAACCAGGGCTTCGAGGCCTGGGGTAATGCGGGTTGACAGCCGCCGGCTCAGCCCGTAAGGAACGGTCGCCGAGCGGGAACACTCAATCCAAAACGGGGACACATACGAGTATGTGTCCCCATTTATCCTATTTGAGCATCGGGATCTTGATGCCGTTCTCCTTGGCGCAGGCGACGGCCGTGGGATAGCCGGCGTCGGCGTGGCGGACGACGCCCAGGCCCGGATCGACCGTCAGGACGCGCTCCAGCCGCCGCCCCATCATGGCCGATCCGTCGGCGACGATGACCATGCCGGCGTGGATGGACAGGCCGATGCCGACCCCGCCGCCGTGATGGACCGAGACCCACGAGGCGCCGCTGACCGCGTTGAGCAGGGCGTTGAGGATGGGCCAGTCGGCGATGGCGTCCGAGCCGTCGCGCATGCCCTCGGTCTCGCGGTTCGGCGAAGCGACCGAGCCCGTGTCGAGGTGGTCGCGTCCGATGACGACGGGCGCGGAGATCTCGCCCCTCTTCACCAGCCTGTTGATGACCGCGCCGAAGCGGGCCCGCTCGCCGTACCCGAGCCAGCAGATGCGCGACGGCAGGCCCTGGAACTTGACCCGCTCCCGGGCCTTGCGGATCCAGCGGGCCAGGGCCTCGTCCTCGGGGAACTCCGCGAGAACGGCCTCGTCGGTCACGTAGATGTCCCGGGGCTTGCCCGAGAGCGCCGCCCAGCGGAAAGGCCCCTTGCCGAGGCAGAAGAGCGGACGGATGTATTCCGGAACGAAGCCGGGGATGTCGAAGGCGCGGAGAACACCCGCTCGCTTGGCCTGGCCGCGGATGTTGTTGCCGTAGTCGAACGACCGGGCGCCTCGCTTCTGCAGCTCGAGCATGGCCTCGACGTGGGCGGCCATGGCCGCGTAGGACCGGCGGATATAATCGGCCGGGTCCTTCGTCCGAAGCGCTAGCGCATCCTCGTAAGGAAGCCCGTTCGGGACGTAGCCGTTGAGCTCGTCGTGGGCCGAGGTCTGATCGGTCAGGACATCGGGCGTGATGCCGCGCCGGACGAATTCGGGGATGACGTCGGCGGCGTTCCCGAGGAGGGCGATCGAGAGGGGCCGGCCCGTCTTCATGGCCGCTTTGGCCAGGCGCAGGGCCTCGTCGAGGCTGTCGGTCGCGACATCGACGTATTTCGTCTCGAGGCGCCTCTCGATCCGGCGAGGATCGACCTCGGCGACGATGGCCACGCCCTCGTTCATGCTCACGGCCAGCGGCTGGGCCCCGCCCATGCCGCCGAGCCCCGCGCTCAGGGTCAGCGTGCCCTTGAGCGAGCCGCCGAAGTGCTTCTTCGCCGCCGCGGCCAGCGTCTCGTAGGTCCCCTGGAGGATGCCCTGGGTCCCGATGTAGATCCAGCTCCCGGCCGTCATCTGGCCGTACATGGTCAGCCCGAGGGCCTCGAGGCGCCGGAATTCGTCCCAGTTGGCCCACTGGGGGACGATCATGGCGTTGGAGATGAGGACGCGGGGGGCCTCGGCATGCGTCCTGAAGACGGCCACCGGCTTCCCGGACTGGACGAGGAGCGTTTCGTCGTTCTCGAGCTTCTTGAGGCTGGCCACGATGGCCCGGTAGGCCTCCCAATTCCGGGCGGCCTTGCCGGTCCCGCCGTAGACGATGAGCTCGGCCGGCTTTTCGGCCACCTGGGGATCGAGATTGTTCATGAGCATCCGCAGGGCG
>MEYC01000119.1 GCA_001775715.1 Candidatus Aminicenantes bacterium RBG_16_66_30
AAGCCCTGGTCGCCCTTCTACCGGTCCTCGGGCCTCGACTTCGTCCGGTCCATGGGCCTTGGCAACGGAGGCTTCTACATCGGCGAGCTCCAGGCCGGCTACGGCGTCTTCGGCATGAAGATGAGCTTTCCCGTCGTCGGCACGGACACGCGCGACTGGATGTGGAGCACGGTCGCCTACGGCGCGAGGGCGGTCAACATCTACGCCTACTACCCGATGAGCACGGGCTACGAGGCGGGGGGCTACGGACTGGTCGAGCTCGACGGCAAGGTCACCGAGCGGGCCGAGGCCGGCGGGAGGATCGCCCGGACCATCACGGCCCATCAGGACCTCTTCCTCAAAGCCCTGCCCGCGAAGGCCGAGATCGCCATCCTCTACAATCCCCTGTCCCACATGGTCGGCGGTCAACAGGCCTTCACGGGAGAGGGCCAGACGGTCGGCTATAACAACCTGAGCGAATCGCTCCAGGGCGTCCACCGGGCCTTCTACGAGCGGGGGATCCCGGTCGACTTCCTCCATGTCCGCGACCTGGGGACGGCGCGGGCGGCGGGATATAAGCTCATCATCGCGCCCTATCCGGTGATGATGTCCCAGCCCCACGTCAGAGCCCTGGCCGGGTTCGTCCGCGAGGGCGGCGCGCTCCTCGCCGAGGCGCGGTGCGGCTGGGTCGACGAAAAAGGCTTCTCGAGCCCGGTCATCCCCGGCGGCGGGCTCCACGAGGTTTTCGGCTGCCGCGAGACCGAGCTGACGCCCCTCGCCAAGACGGGCGCCATCGAGATCACGGCGGCCGACGAAGCCCTCCCTCTGCTCAAGCCCGGCGACAAGCTCGACAGCCTGTTCTTCGAAGAGGCCTTCGACGTCTTCGGGCCGGCGAGCCGGGTCGTGGCCAAGTTCCCGGACGGCCGCCCGGCCATCGTCGCCGCGCCCTTCGGCAAAGGCCGGGCCATCATCGTCGGGTCCTTCCCCGGCTCGGCCTACCATCACTTCCGGAACCCCAACAACGGCAAGCTCTTCGCCGGGCTGGCGGAATGGCTCAAGGTCACGCCGGCGGTCCGCGTGACCGCGGCGGCGCCCGACGCGTTGGTCGAAGGCCGGCTTCTCCAGGGCGACGGCTACGCCCTGCTCTTCGGGTTCAACCGGGGCGAAAAGCCGGTCACGGCCAAGTTCGGGGTCAAGACGGCCGCCGTCCGCGTCGCCGCTGTCGATTTGGAGACGGGCGAGGCCGTCCCGATCGCGAAGGACGGGGACCGGGCCGTCGTCGAAAAGAGCCTCAAGCCGTCCGAGGCCTGGGTCGTCCACATCAAGGAAAAGTGAAGCGGGGACATGTACCGCCTCGGTACGTGTCCCCAGTCATCAAGGAGAAGTACAATAAAGGTGAAGGCATGACGAGAAAGAACGGGGACACGTACCCGGGGTACATGTCCCCCCTTTGCGGCGCGATCGATGTCGGAGGGACGAAGATCGCCTCGGCTCTCTTCACGCGGGAAGGGGAGATCGCGGCCCGGCAGAAGATCTCGATCGACAAGGCCGGCGGCGACGCCGCGGCCGCCCAGGTCGCAGGCCGGATCGAGGCCCTCGCCGCCGCGGCGGAGACGGCGGGAGGTAAGCTGGCCGCCGTCGGGATCTCGATCCCGGGCATCGCTTATTCCGGGAGCGGCAAGGTCTGGGCGCCCAATATCCCCGGCTGGGACCATTATCCGCTATTAGAAAGAATAAGGGGACATGTACCTTTGGTACGTGTCCCCATTGTTCTTGACAGCGACCGGAGCGCCTACGTCGCCGGCGAGTCCTGGCGCGGGGCCGCGGCCGGGGCAAAAGATGTCGTCTTCCTGGCCGTGGGGACGGGGATCGGCGCCGGCATCATCGCGGGAGGCCGGATCGTCCACGGCCACGAGGACATTGCCGGCGCGGTCGGCTGGTTCGGCCTGGACCCCGCGTTCAAGCCGGAGTACGCGTCCATGGGCTGCTTCGAGGCCGAGGCCTCGGGCGGCTCCGTCGCCCGAAAGGCGCGGGAGAAGCTCCAGTCGGGACGGCTGTCCTCCATGCTCTCCCTCGCGGGAGGAAAGATCGAGGCCGTGACCGCCGAGGTCGTCGCCGAAGCGGCCCGGACGAATGACCCTTTGGCCCTGGAGATCATCGCCGGCGCCGTGACCTACTTGGCCATGGGCATCGCCAACATCGTCAGCATCATGAACCCCGAGGCGGTCGTTCTCGGAGGCGGGCTTTTCCAGGCGGCCGATCTCTTCCTCGAGCCCGTCCGCCGGGAGTTCAAGCGCTGGGCCCAGCCGCTCGCGGCCCGGACGGTCCGGATCGAGCTCTCCCTTCTCGGCGAGGACGCCGGGCTCTACGGCTGCGGGAGGCTCGCGTGGGAGGGGACCGAAAAGGCGGGAACATAAGAATGGGCATAAGAATGGGGACACGTACCGGAGGTACATGTCCCCGTTATGAGGAGACGTGATATGTCGGCTCAGAACTATCTCGGCATCATCCAGTGGGTCCTTGCGGAGATCCAATCGGCCGAAATGAAGGCCATCAAGGCCGCGGCCCGGATCATGGCCGCCTCGATCCGCAAGAAGGGCCGTGTCTACATGTTCGGCAGCGGCCATTCGGTCATCCCGGTCCTCGACATCTTCCCCCGCTACGGGAGCTTCGTCGGGTTCTTCCCGCTCTACGACCCGCGGCTGATGTGGTCGAACGTCATCGGTCCCGGCGGGGCCCGGGAGCTCCTCTGGCTCGAGCGGCAGGAAGGCTACGCCAAGGTCTTCCTCCAGAGCTATCCCCTGGAAAAGCGCGACGCCATGCTCGTCTTTTCCCACGGCGGCCTCAACGCGGCGCCGATCGAGATGGCCCTCGAGGCCAAGGCGCGCGGCCTCAAGGTCGTCACCGTCTCGTCGCACGCCAACGCGAAGATCGGCAAGCGCTCGCACTCGTCCGGCAAGATCCTCTCCGAGATCGCCGACGTCCCCATCGACAACCACATCCCGCCCGAGGACGCCCTCGTCGATGTCGGTCAACTCGAGCGCGTCGCGGCAGGCTCGACCGTCGCGGCGGTGGCCATCGCCATGTCCCTCGTCGCCGAGACGGCCGCCGTCCTGGCCAAGACCGGGACAATGCCGCCGACCTTCGTCTCGCCGAACGTCGCCGGGGTCCCGCCGGGCCACATGGCCGGCGTCTATCAGGCCTTCACCGAGCTCTATTACGCCCGGCCGTTCAAGGCCGCCCGCAAGCCCCGCACAAAGGGCGGGCGTCCATGAGCGGGGCCGACAGGCCCGGCCCGTCCAGCGCGGCCCGGCTCCAATCCTCGGCCTGGGCCGGGATCTTCGTCTTCGGCATCGTCATGGCCATCCTGGGGGCCATCCTGCCCTCGCTCTTCGACCGCATAGGGTTCGGGGCGGGCGCGGCCGGCAGCCTGTTCCTGACCATGAACTTCGCCATGCTCGTCACGACGGTCTTTTTCGGCCCGCTCGCCGACCGCTTCGGCTTCAAGGCGCTCCTGGCCGTCTCGACCGTTCTCGTCGCCCTGGCGTTCTTCCTGCTCTCCCGGGCCGCGGGCTACGGGACCATCCTCGCGGCGGCGGTCGTCCTCGGCCTCGGCGGGGGCGGGCTCAACGGCGGCACGAACGCCCTGACGAGCGACCTTCACGAAGGCGAGCGACGCGGCGCCGCCCTCAACATCCTCGGCATCTTCTTCGGCTTCGGCGCCTTATCCATCCCCTTCCTCATCGGCACGCTGAGAGAGCTCCTGGGCGTCCCCGCGATCCTCCTCATCGCGACCGGGATCAGCATTATCCCGGCCATCATCTTCGCCGTCCTCCGCTTCCCGGAAGCCAAGCAGGCCCGGGGATTCCCCATCAAGGCGGCGGCCGGGATCGCCCGCAGCCCCGTCCTCTGGCTCTGCGCCTTCATCCTCTTCTTCCAATCGGGGAACGAGTTCACGGTCGGCGGTTGGATCTCGACCTATCTCCAGAAGATCCACGGTCTCGGCGCGAACGCGGCCGCCCTCGTCCTGGCCGCCTACTGGGCGGCGATCATGTCCGGGCGGCTCCTCACGAGCCGCCTCGTCCGGCGCGTCCGCAGCGACCGGCTCATCCTGGGAAGCGCGGCGCTGGCCCTGGCCGCGGCCGCCCTCATGGCGCTGGCCCCGTCCGGCGTTTTGGCGTCCGCCGGGGCCGTCATCCTCGGGCTCGGTTTCGCCGCCATCTACCCGACGACCCTGGCCATCGTCGGCGGCCGCTTCGCCGCGCTCACCGGCACGGCCTTCAGCGTCGTCATCGCCGTCGGCCTCGTCGGCGGGATGCTCGCGCCCTGGCTGGCCGGGAGGATCGCTCAAGCGTCGAGCCTGAGGCAAGGGCTCATCCTTCCCGTCGCCAGCTGCGCCATGATCGTCGTTCTCTCCCTCCTCGTCGGCCGGGAGCTCAAGAAAACCAAAAACGAAAGGAAACCGGCATGATCGGGCACAAGATCCGGACCGTCACGCTCATCCTGCTCATCGGCGCCGCGCTCTCCGGGGCGGCCGCCGGGGCCGCAGCTCCCGGGGACGCCGCGGCCGCCGCCGTCCGCGCCGAGCTCATCCGCCGCCACGCCCCGCTCCTCGCCGAGAAGGGGATCACGGACGAAGCCGGCCGCGAGATCGACGGCCGCCTCGACAAGCTCATCGCCGCGGCCCGCGCCGGCGGCGCGGCCACGGAAAAGCTGATCCTCCGGGCTTCGCTCGAGGCCCTGAACTACGCCGCGTCGAACCTCGCCGGCTTCCCTCCGGCCGCCTTCGACCGGCCCATCGGTCACACGCTCGCGACGTTCGGCCGGACGATCGCCCCGGGCGACATCGAGGCCCGGGCCGAGGGGAGCGCCTGCCCGGTCGGCGGCATCGGCGCCGGCGGCTTCGAGCGCCTGATGAACGGGAATTTCTCGACCTGGTTCCTCAAGCTCGGCTGGATGGTCGAGGACACGGTCTGGGCCGACCAGTTCCACGTCTTCATGAGGTCCGGCGGCCGCGCCGTCGCCCGGACCCTGTCGACGACGGCCCCTCCGGCGGCGGCCGGCCTGGGCGCTTGGGCCTGGAATTATCCCGCCGGCAAGGGCGACTATTACGCCCTCTATCCCAAATCCGGCTTCTCCTATGAGGAGAACGCCGACCTGCCCGTCAAGCTGGCCGTCGTCCAGTTCTCGCCCGTCATCGCCGGGAACTACAAGGAGACGAGCTATCCCGTCGCCGTTTACCGGTGGGTGGCCGTCAATCCGACCAAACAGCCCGTCGATGTCAGCATCCTCCTGACCTGGGAGAACATGGTCGGATGGGAAGCCGTCCGGGCCCGCCCGACGGCCGGGACGCCGCCCCAGGCCTCTTTCGTCTGGGACCGGTCGAGCCCCGGGAATATCAATGAGCTCGTCGAGAACGGGCGCCGCAAGGGCATCCTTTTCCGGCGCCAGGGGCAGGACGTGAGGACCGGGAACTCGATGGCCGGGACCATGGCCATCGCCGCCCTCGAGAACCCGTCGCGGACGCGCGTCCATTTCCAGGCCGCCTTCGATCCGCGCGGCGACGGCGCCGACATCTGGACGAGGTTCGCCGCGGACGGCACCCTTGATGGCGCGCGCTCGTCCTCTCCCGCCGCGGCCGGCCGGGAAACGGGGGCGGCTCTGGCCGTCTCGTTCACCCTCAAGCCCGGCGAGCGGCTCGAGGTGCCCTTCGCCGTCGCCTGGGACTTCCCCTATTACGAGTTCGAGGCCGGGGCCAAGCATAAGAAGAAATACACGGCCTTCTTCGGGGCCGAGGGCACGAACGCCTTCCGCCTGGCCTCCGAAGCCCTGAGCCGGGCCGCGGAGTGGGAGCAGGCCGTCGACGCGTGGCAGAAGCCCATCCTCGCCGACCCGAAGCTCCCGGACTGGCTCAAGCAAGCCCTCCTCAACGAGCTCTATGTCCTCGCCGAGACCAGCATCTGGGACGCCGTGACCGACCTCCACACCTATCTCGAGAGCGCCGACTATCTCATGTACGGGACGACCGACGTCGATTCCTACTGCTGGCACGTCCTCAGACTCTGGCCCGAGCTCGAAAAGCGCAACATGGAGTTCATCGCCCGCACCGTGCCGCTCGAGGATCCGGCCTTCCGGGCCTTCCAGTACGCCGTCACCTTCCCGGGCGAGGTCCCGGCCGACAAGCTCGACTACTACTGGAACACGATCAAGGTCCCCGGCATGGTGCCCCACGACCTCGGCTCGCCGCGCAAGAGGCCGTGGACGATCCTCAACGCCTTCGACTGGCAGAACGGGAACGTCTGGAAGGACCTCAACCCGAAGCTCCCGCTCCGGGCCTACCGCGATTTTCTCGCCGGCGGCGGCTTGGACATGGGCTTCCTGATGAAGATGTTCGAGGCCTCGGTCCTGGCCCTGGACACGCTCGAGCAGAAGTTCGGCGACAAGGTGAGCCACGTCCCGCTCAACGAGGGCATCCCCGACCAGACCTACGACACGTGGCGGATGAAAGGGGAGAGCGCCTATGTCGGCCTCCTGTGGCTGGCCGGCCTCAAAGCGACGATTAGGATGGGGGAGACCCTCGCTTTCCGCGGCCTGGCCCGCATGAGCGCCATCGACATCGCTTCGGTCACGGCGAAGTACAGGAGCTGGTTCGCGGCCGGCCGGACCTCCCTGCGCAAGCTCTGGGACGAGACGTCCGGATACTTCCACATCGACGCCCACACGGACGACATCATGGCCGATCAGCTCTTCGGCGTCTGGTATGCCCGGATGCTCGGCCTCGAAGCCGACGACGACATGGCCATCGTGCCGCCCGTCGAGGTCGGGCGGACGCTCCGGACGGTCTACGAGAAGAACGTCCTGGGCTTCGGCGGGGGCGTGATGGGCGCGGTCAACGGCCGCAAGGCCGATGGCGGCCAGCTCCGCAGCCAGCAGGGCGACGAGGTCTGGGTCGGCACGGCCTACGCCTTGGCCGCGAACCTCGTCCTCGACGGCCTCGTCGGCGAGGGCCTGCACACGGCCTACGGGCTCTACCACGTCGTCTACAGCCCCTTCGGCCAGGGCTACTTCTTCAAGACGCCCGAGGCCTACCTCGATCCGGACGAGACCCTGTGGAACGACGCCGCCAGGACGTACGGCGAGCGGACGTTCCGGGCGATGAAATATATGAGACCCGGAGCCGTCTGGGCCTTCTACGAAGCGCTGTTGAAAAACCGGCCCTGAACCGCTATGTTGTCTTCTTAGACATGCATAGCCAGAAACGGAAGATCGCCGGAATTCTCGCGGCCGCGGGGATCGTCGCCGCCGCGGCCCTCGGCTGGCTCCTTCTCGGGCCCGGCCGGCCCGTCCCCGCCAAGGTCGGCCGGCTCTGGGCCGGGAAGGGGACGGCCAAACCCAACGTCATTCTGGTGACGCTCGACACGACCCGCGCCGATCATCTCGGATGCTACGGCAACCCCGGCGTCCGGACGCCCGTGCTCGACGGGCTGGCCCGCCGCGGCGTCCTCTTCGAGCAGGCCGCCACGGCTTCGCCTCTGACCCTCCCGGCCCACTGCACCATCCTCACGGGCATGTACCCGACCTACCACGGCGTCCGGGTCAACGGGAACACGGCCCTGAACGAGGACCAGACGACGCTGGCCGAAGTGTTCTCCCGCCGGGGGTACAGCTGCGGGGCGTTCATCGCGGCCTTCGTCATCGACGGCCGCTGGGGGCTCAAACAGGGCTTTGAGCATTACGACGACAAGCTCGATATGAGCCGGTCGAAGCACATCGACCTCGGGGCCATCCAGAGGCCGGCGAACGAGGTCATGGACTCGGCGCTGGCCTGGCTCGACGGCCGCTCGGGCGCCCCTTTCTTCGCTTGGATCCACCTCTACGACCCCCACCTGCCCTACGAGCCGCCCGAGCCTTACAGGTCCGAGTACGGCGTCCGGGGACCGGCCGGGCTCTATGCCGGCGAGATCGCCTTCATGGACGCGCAGATCGGCCGGCTCACCGCCTGGCTCGAACGGACCGGGCTCGATCGGTCGACGGTCATCGTCCTCGTCGGAGACCACGGCGAAGGCCTGGGCAGCCATGGCGAAGGATCGCACGGGTACTACGTCTACGATTACGCCGTCCACGTGCCGCTCATCGTCGTCGCGCCGCTCGACGGGCTCGCGGGGAAGCGCGTGCCGGCCCAGGTCCGCACGGCTGACGTTTTTCCGACCATCCTCGACCTGGCCGGGGTCGGCCCGGACGGGGAGACCCAGGGCCGGTCGCTCGTGCCGTCGATGTTCCGGCCGGGCGCCGGACGGGAGGTCCCGGCCTACGCCGAGTCCATGGCCCCCAACATCCAGTTCGGCTGGAGCCCGCTCCAGCTGCTCCGGACCGCCCGCTACAAGTACATCGACTCGCCGAGAGCCGAGCTCTTCGATATCGTCGCGGATCCCGGAGAGACCGCGAACCTCATCGCCGGGAAGCCCGATATCGCCCGGAAGATGAAGGCCGACCTGGACGAGCTCATCGAGAAAACCGGCCGCGGGGCGCCGGCCCCTCAGGCGGCCAACCTCGACAAGGAGACGATGGACAGGCTTACCGCCTTGGGTTACGTCGGCGCGCCCGTCGCGGCCCGGAAAGCCTCCGGCGGATCGGGACCGCTGGCCGATCCCAAGGACAAGTTCATGGTCTTCCAGAAGGTCACGGCGGCCGGCGAGCTGGTCACCGCGGACAAATACGCCGAGGCGGTCCCCCTTCTCGAGTCGGCGCTGGCGGAGGAGCCGGGCATCCCCCAGGCCTTGCTCGTGCTCGCGACTTGCTACAAGGAGCTCGGCCGGGGCGCCGAGGCCAAGTCCATGCTCGACCTGGTCCTCAAGGACGACCCGGAGAACGTCCAGGCCCTGATCGGCCTGGCCAACATCCTCCTCGACGAACATAAGGACGACGACGTGATCGCCCTGTGCAAGCAGGCCCTCTCCGTCGACGAACGGAACACCCAGGCCCTCCAGATCGTCGGCGAGATCTACATGGGCCGGCTCGACTTCGGCCAAGCCCTGCCCTATCTCGAACAAGCCGTCGACGTCCAACCCAAGGCCGACCGGAGCCGGTTCAACCTGGCCGCCTGCTTGATCGGCCTGAAGCAGTATGACCGGGCCGAGCCGGTCCTCCGCGAGGTCATCGAGGCCTCGCCGAAGTGGCCGCTGGCCCATTTCAACCTGGGCCTGCTCCGCGAGGAGCAGGGGCGCCTCGACGAGGCCCGGGCGGCCTACGCCAATGAGGTCGAGACCTATCCTTCGGAGTTCAAGGCCCGGTTCAACCTGGGCAAGATCCTCTTCAAGCTCGGCGACAGGGCCGGCTCCCTGGCCGAGATGCGCGAAATCGTCAGGATCACGCCCAAGCTCCCCGAAGGGCACCTCTTCCTGGCCCGGGGCCTCCTCTACGAGGACGTCCCTCTCGAAGAGGTCAAGGCCTCGGTCGACAAGGGCCTGGCCCTGGCCGAATCCGCCGAGCTCAAAGCGATGGGCTATTTCCTGCTGGCCGACGTCTACAACCGCCTGCGGGAACCGGATAAAATGAA
>MEYC01000120.1:0-2432 GCA_001775715.1 Candidatus Aminicenantes bacterium RBG_16_66_30
TCGTTCAGCGTGAACTTGAGGTAGACGCTGGGGTGGGTCAGCTCCTTGTAGCCCTCGGTTACGATCTCATGCTGGGAGAGGCCGGTGGCGCAGCGGGGGCACCAGGGCATGACGTCGTGGCCCTTGTAGAGCCAGCCCTGCTCGTGGCAACGTTTGAGGAAGTGCCAGATCGTGTAGTTGTTCTCGTCAGAGAACGTGTAGTAGGAGTTGTCCCAGTCCATCCAGTAGCCGAGACGGATGGATTGCTCCGTCTGGGTGGCGGAGAACCTGCGCACCCTCTCCTTGCACGCCTCCACGAAGCGGTCGACGCCGAAGTCCTCGATCTCCCGCTTCGACCGGAAGCCCAACTCCCGTTCCACCTCGACCTCGATCCACAGCCCCTGGCAGTCGAACCCGTTCTGGTAGCGCTGGCGGAAGCCCTGCATCGTCTTGAGGCGCTGGTAGATGTCCTTGTAGGTGCGGCCCCAGGCGTGGTGGACGCCCATGGGGTTGTTGGCGGTAATCGGCCCGTCGATGAAGGACCACTTCTCGGGAGACGCCTCATTGCGGCGGAGGTACTTCTGGACGATGCCCTGCTCCTGCCACCAGCGCAGGACGTCGCGCTCCAGTGCAGGGAAGTCGACCTTGGTAGGCACTGGCTTGAACATGCGCTTGTCTCCAACATACATAAAAGCCCGCCCCACAAGGGACGGGCCGAAATCATACCCGCGTTACCACCCTAATTCCTCGACGGCCGAGGCGCTCAGCGGGGCACGCATTCATGCCCCCGCCTCTGATAACGGTGGGCGAATCCGGTCGAGCCTACTGGGTCGGTAATGCCGACCATTCGGTCGACGGCTCAGGAGGGATTTTCGACCGGCGCCGCCGTGTCTCCCGACGCTGTCGGGATCCCTTTCTGGGACGCTTCCACCGGACCGGACTCGCTGTCCGGCTCCACCGGCCTACTCGTCTCCGTCACAGCCTTTGACGTCTGTCAAGTATAGGGCCCCCGCCATCGCCGGTCAATCAAACCCGTAGCGGGGGCAGCGTGTCGCCCCCTGGGAATCCGAACGTGCCCCAGCCGGTCACGACTCTAGGGAAGATGCTTCCGATTCGCGGGCGCGGATCTTGTTGTAGCAGTTGCTGCAGTAGACCGGACGGTCGCCGCGGGGGACGAAGGGCACCTCGGTCATCATGCCGCACTCGGCGCAGGTGGCGGGGTGCATCTGTCGGGGCGTCCGGCCGCCAAAGCTGGCAAACGCCCCGTAGCGCACGTAGCCGTCCTCCACTTCGTTGGTGCGTGCGGTCTTGCGGGAGGCGCGGCAAGTGGGGCAGCGTACGGGCTCATTCTGCAGGCCCTTGCTGGCGTAGAACTCCTGCTCACCGGCGGTGAAAACATAACTGCCGCCACAGTCGCGGCAAACTAAGGCCTTATCCACAAAGCTCAAATCCGTCTCCAATGCGTTGGGTGGGAACAGATATCGGTAAAGAGATTATACGACGGCTTAGGTGCTCACGCAAGGCTCAACCCGTGTCGGCGGCCCCACGGTTCATCCAGGCGGAGGCCCGCAGCATCGACAGACGACTGCGAAGGACGTCCACCTCCTCGCTGCCGAGCAGAGAAGCGGCGGCGAGAAAGGCCCCCGCCCCTATTACGCCGCCTCCCACCAGGGCTAGGAAGGAGTCCCCTGTACTGCCGGTGTTCAGGTGTCCGGACACGTGCAGGAGGACCACGAACAGTCCCACCACCTCGGCCATGAGCACTGTGGCGCCAGCGGTACGGGTGACCGAGTTGACGACGTGTCCTTCCTCCAGCCCGAACATCCGCCTTCTCAGCACCCGGAAGAGCAGGGAGAACTCCAGTATGGCGCTCAGAGAGAGGGCCAGACCGAGCCCTCTGACCCCGAAGGGGCCGACCAGTATGAGGCAGAGGATCAGGTTAGCCAGCATGGAGACGACGGCAAAGGCTACCGGCGTCCGGGTATCACTCAGGGCGTAGAAGCCGCGGCTGAGGATCTCAATGCCGCTAAGGGCGAACAGCCCTATCGCGTAGAACAGGAGGGCCGCCACTGTGATGTCGGTGGAGGCCGCGCTGAAGGCGCCGTGCTCAAAGAAGAAAGCTACAAGCGGCTTCCCTAAGATCATCAGCCCCACGCTGGCGGGCAGGGTGAGGAATAGAATGAGACGAAGGGCCAGGGAGAGGGTGCGGCGCAGGTCATCCATGCTCTCGGTCGCGGCGTGCTCGGCGAGGGTGGGGAACACCGCCGTGGAGATGGCCATGCCGAACAACCCGAGGGGGGTCATGACTATCAGCCAGGCATAGTTGATGCCGGAGATGGCCTCGTCGCTTACCTGAGAGGCGAAGAAGATCGTGACCAAGAAGTTGATCTGGACAGCGGCCAGGCCGATAACCCTCGGCAACATCAGGCGGCCGACTTCGCGGACCCCCTCCT
>MEYC01000120.1:2737-3041 GCA_001775715.1 Candidatus Aminicenantes bacterium RBG_16_66_30
CCTCGCCCAGCCCCGGGGATATGAGCGGAATGAACCACGGCGCGAGGATGAACCCCAGGACGGCGAAGCCGATCGTCGCCAGGAAGATCAGGTTGAGCACCGAGCTGGCCAGCCGCCAGGCGTCTTCGCTGCTGCGACGGGTGAAGTAGCGGGAGAAGACGGGGATGAAGGCGCTGGCGAGGGTGGCCCCCGCGAGCAGCTGGAAGATCATGTCCGGCAGGCGGAACGCTACCCAGTAAGCGCTCAACTCGGGGCTGGTGCCGAAGGTCTTGGCTATGACGACCGTCCGCAGCAGGCCGAGCAG
>MEYC01000120.1:3051-5658 GCA_001775715.1 Candidatus Aminicenantes bacterium RBG_16_66_30
AAGAAGCCGATGGCCACGACGATCGCAGCCGCGGCCAATCCGTTGCCGACAGACTGGGTCTCTTGCCGTTCCATCCCGCTGTCTTGGCTAGGGTCTTGAAGTCGGCCCATTATAGCACGGAAGGCAAGGCTGCCCTAGACATGAAGAGCGACACTCGTCTAATATACTATCAGTCCTCAATAAGGAGAGCGTCTTTGGCACACGGTTCATCGGCTGAGAAGCGGGCGCGGAGCGCCGACCGCAGGCGTCTGCGTAATAGATCGGTGCGCAGCGATACCAAGACTCGTGTCCGACAAGCCCTTCCTCTGATTGCGGATCGCCGCACGGAGGAGGCGGAGGTGGCTGTCCGCCGTGCGGTCAGCGCCCTGGACAAGGCGGCTAAGAAAGGGGTGATCCACCCCAACAACGCTGCCCGCCGCAAGTCGCGGCTCGTGCTGAAGTACAACGCTGCCCTCGCCGCCGTTCCCGCCCCGGAGGAAGAGGCCCCGCCAAAGAAGCGGGCACGCCGCTCGAAGAAGGAAGCGGCGCCTGCGCCCGCCCCCAAGGCGACCCGGCGCCCGCGCAAGGGCAAAGAGTAGGCATCATCACCGACCCCCATTCGTCTGCAGGGCCTTGGGCTCGCGGCGAGGGATCCGCGTCGTGCGCGGTCTCGCCGGTTGCTCCACCGCGTCTCCCGACGCCACGGGGGGGACCTTACGCGGGGCGCTGGAAGAGGTGCTTCTCGAAGGGCGGGGAATGCTCAGTCGCCTGCGGAGGAGCTCAGGCTCGTGATGTCGGTGTCGCTGCCCAGGAGGACGAGGATGTCGGCTTCGGAGGTACGCAGGCTCTCGTCGCCGGTGGTGGGCTGCCGGATACCGCTGGCGGGGACGTTTAGCCATTCCGCCAGCTTCTGCAGGGTGTAGGTGTCCGTCTGGCCGCTGAAATCCACGATGGATGTCGTTGGGAATACGTCGCCGTTCGGGGTAGAGGCGGCGATCAAGTACTGCTGCGGGAAGCCGAGGTTGGTCAGCAGCTTCACCGTGCTGTCGGCCATGCCCGCCTCGCCGGTGCAGTTCTGGACCTCGACCACCGCCTGCTCCTCCAGCAACTGCTGATCGGAGAAGAGGGCCTGAACGATGCGCCCTATGCCCTCCGCTGATGGCAGGAGAACTGAAGCCCCTTGCGGGGTCATCCAGGGTGTGGTGGCTGGGCCCAGCGAGAGGGCGCTTATCTTCTCCGGGGGGATGTCTGCCGCCAGCTTGGCAAAGCCGGCGATCTGGAAGTCGTTTATGTCGGTGCCTATGGCATCCTTGTACTTATTCCACAACTCCAGGGCATTGCGCAGCACATTCAGGCTGAGGGCCTTGTCCATGACGGCGAAGATTATGCGCTGCTGCCGCTGGATGCGGTCGAGGTCGCCGGAGTTCTGCCGGATGCGGGCATAGGCCAGGGCGGTGTCGCCGTCCATATGCTGGAGTCCCGGTTCAAACTCCTGGGGGTCGAAGTCTCCGGGAAGCTCGGTGTCCGAGTAAGTGGGGTCGGAGAGATAGGTCGGGACATCCACGTCGATGCCTCCCAGGGCGTCGATAACCTCTTTGAACCCCTCGAAGTCGATGATGACGTAGTGGTCGATCTTGACCCCCAGGTTGTGCTCGACGGTGTCGATGGCTAGCTGGCGCCCGCCACCCTTGTAGTCATTGGCTTCACCGTAGACGACGGCGGTATTGATGCGCTCCTCGAAGTAGCCTCCGTCGCCGTCGGGGATATCGACGTACAGGTCGCGGGGGATGCCCAGGATGCCGGCGGTCTTGGCCTGGGGGTCGATCGTGAGGACGAACATCGTGTCGCTGCGACTGGGCGACTGGCCCTCTTGGGGGCGGCGGTCCAGCCCCATGACCAGGAAGTTGATGCGGTTCTTGCCGATGCCGCTGTCGCCCGACCCTTTGTCCATTCCCGGCAAGCCGCCGATTGGTCCGCTCAGACGGATACCGTTTCCGGGGAAGAGTATCTCATCGACCCGGGTTACCAGAACGAGGGCCCCGTAGGCGGCGCCGACGGCGAACACGAGCACGGCGAACGCCAACAAGACCCGGCGGCTCAGGCTTGCGCGAGAGGAGGCGGATGGTGGTTGAAGCGACGGAGAAACCCTTGACACTTTGCTGAGGGTATCCCAAGGGTCGTTGCTCTGTCAAGCTGAGGCGCCGGCCCCCTGACGTGTCATCAGCCGGCGGTCGCGCTCCCTGAAGCCTGCTCGCGCTCCCGCCCCGCCTTCTCGATCAGAGCCAGGAGTCCGCCGGCTACCAGGGAGTGCCCGCCCAAGAGAACGGGGATCGGCGCCTTGGCTGCCGCCTCGGTGAACTGGCGCAGGAACGGGTCGCTTATCTCCTCGTGGCGGCCGAGGTCGGAGAGGAAGCGGTCGGCCCGCGAGGGGTGGGCCTTCAGGTGGGCGAGGATGACCCGTGAATCTATGAGGGCGGCCTGGGCCATCTCTGCCAGCTCCTGAAAAAAGCGCTCGTAGCCGACCTCCTGCAGATGGTAGCCCAGCAAGGAGCGCGCCTGCCCTGACCGGTCACTGCCCGCCGCGCGCATCCCCCGCTCCTCCGAGAAGACACGCACCCGGCATGCCGT
>MEYC01000121.1:0-5653 GCA_001775715.1 Candidatus Aminicenantes bacterium RBG_16_66_30
AGACGATCGTCCGGGCCATCCTCGTCGCCGCCGTGCTCGGGCTCGGACTATACCTCGTCAGCCAGCCGGGGACCTCCGTCGACGGGAAGATCTCCTTCACGTCCATCCGGGACCATCTCTTCCCCGTCCCCGAGCGCTCCTATTCGTTTGAACGTCGCGAGGGACACACCGCCGGGCGTCCGGCCACGACCTTCATCTTCCACGATCCCGGGCCGCCCCTCTCTCTGGCCATGATGGAAGGCGGCAAATACATGGCCATCAAGGACATCCGCATGGTCAACGCCGCCCTGAAGTCCGTCGGCTTGCCGCCCATCTCTACGAGCGTCCCGGAGCTGTCCTCCCTGACCGGACTGCGCGTCGACACCGATAAGTTCCGCTGGGACGACTACGAGCGGGGCGTTCTCGTCATCGAGCGGGGCATCTGCCACGACATGACCTCCGCGCGGAGCTTCCCCTGCGTCTCCACGATCCGGGTCACGGCCCGCTGAGCGGAGGAGCCGCGGGAGCCCGATGAGCGCCACGACCGCCGCCGCCGTGATACTGGCCGTCATGGTCGCGGCCTTCGTCGTCGCCAAGCTCCTCAAGGTCTCGACCGAGCTCTCCCTCTTCGCGGCGGCCCTGGCCGGCGCCCTGGCCGGAGGGAAGGGCGTGCCGGCCCGGCACATCGTCGAAGGCGCGTTCACCTACTTCGACATCGTCCTCATCTTCGTCACCGCCACCCTGTTCATGAACCTCCTCAAGGAGTCGGGGGCGGCGGCGTTCGTCGTCCGGGCCATCCTCCGGCGTTTTCACCGGCACAAGGCCCCGCTCTTCGTCCTCTTGGCCCTCCTCCTCCTCGTCCCGGGCGCGCTGACCGGAGCGGGCAGCGTCACCGTCCTCATCATGGGCGGCATGGCGGCCACGGTCCTCCGGACGATGGACATCCCCGGGCCCAAGGTCGCGGCCATCATCTTCATCATCGCCGGATTGAGCGCGGCGGCGCCGCCGGTCAACCTCTGGGCCATGCTGACGGCGGCCGGGGTCAACATGCCCTACGTCGGCTTCTTCCTGCCGCTCCTCATCCCGTGCGTCCTCCTGTCGCTCCTGGCCATCTTCATCCTCGGCGCGAAGGCCAAGCCGGTCGACCTGGCCAAGGCCCTGGCGGAGCTGCCCGAGGCCCCGGCGAAGATGACCTGGCTCCGCGTGGCGGCGCCCTTCCTCGTCTTCTTCGTGTTCGTCCTCGCCGGACGCGTCTTTCCCTTCAACCTTCCGGCGCTCGGCCTGCCCCTCGTCTTCGCCGCGGCCGCGGGGACCGCCCTCGCCCTCTCGCCGGCGAGGATCGCCCTGCTCAGGGTCTCCCGCGAGACCGTCCACCAGCTGCTGCCGCTCGTCGGGACGCTCACCTGCGCCGGCATTCTCGTCCAGATCATGGCCCTGACCGGCGTCCGCGGCCTCATCGCCGTCACGACGGTGACCCTCCCGGTGACCGTCGTCTTCCTGACCTTGTTCCTCATCCTGCCCGTGTCCGAGTCCGTCCTGATGTGGGGCGCGGCGCCCGTCCTCGGCGTGCCGCTCGTCCTCCTCTTCAACACGATCGGCCTCGACCCGGTCGTCGCCCTGGCCGGGATGAGCGTCATCTGGCCGCTCGGCGACGCCATCCCGCCGACGGCCATCATCGGCCGGCTGACGGCGACGACGGTGGGCATGAAGGAGCCCTACGGGAGGTTCCTGAGATACTGCCTCGTGCCGGCGGTCCTCATCGCCGTCGTCGGGACGCTCATGGTCGTCTTCAGCAAGAAGCTCGCTTTCCTGGCGGTGTTCTAAGATGCATACGGTCGTGACGGCGCTCTACTATCTGCTGACGGCCTACGTTGCCGTCATGCTCGTCTGGAACTTCCTGAAACGGAAGAACTGGCAGGAGGAGGCGCTCTACGTCATCGTCCTCATCCCCTTCCTCCTCCGCCTCCTGAGGCTCAAATGATGCGCAAGGTCCTGATCGCGGCGCTCGGGGCGGCCCTGGCCGTCACCGCCGGCCTGAGCTTCTATCGCAGCCGCCATCTCGCCGAGCCGGTCGTCGCCGGGCCGGGCGTTACGCGCGTCGTCAAGCTCGGCGATTATTTCGGGCCGATCCGGGGCACGGTGAATGACGCGAACGTCTACATCCTCGAAGGCCGCGAGTCCGGGGGAACTGTCCTCCTCCTCGGCGGCACGCACCCCGAGGAGCCGGCCGGGCGCCTGGCGGCCTGGATCTTCGCCGAGGCGGCCGCGATCGCCCGGGGCCGGCTCATCATCATCCCGACGGCCAACCGGAGCGCCTCGACGGCGACCCGCCTCGGGGGGGCCTATCCGCCGGACTTCACCGTCCCGACGGCCTGGGGCGGCCAGACGTTCCGGATGGGCGACCGTTGGTCCAATCCGCTCGACCAGTGGCCCGACCCCGAGGTCTACCTCCATTACCCGACGCGCCAGGAGCTGGCCTATGTCGACGTCCGCAACCTCAACCGGGCCTTCCCCGGGCGGCCGAACGGGACCCTGACCGAGAGGACCTGCTACGCTATCATCGAGCTCATCCGGCGCGAGAAGGTCGACATCGCGATCGACTTCCACGAGGCCGAGCTCCAGTATCCCGTCATCAGCACGATCGTCGCCCACGAGAAGGGCGCCGACCTCGCGGCCGCGGCGTCGATGTTCATCAGCAGCGTCGAGGGCTTCGCCATCGGCGTCGAGAACTCGCCCAAGGCCCTGCGCGGCCTGTCCCACCGCGAGATCGGGGACGCCACCGACGCCATCTCGCTGCTTCTCGAAGCGCCCGAGCCGTTCCTCGACGCCACGCGCGGCCGGACGGACCGCGCGCTCCTGCTCACGGGGAAGGACGAATTCGTCGTCCGGGCGGGCCGGCGCGGGCTCCTTTTCGAGAAGATCGACGAGGCCGGCTGGCCGATCGACGTCCGGGTCGGGCGCCACACCTCGACCGTCCTCCAGATCCTCGAGATCTGGTCGGGCGACCACCCCGACAGGGCCGTCGAGGTCTCGGGCGTCCCCCGCTATACCGAGGTCGTCGAAAAAGGCGTAGGGGCCTTCCTCAAGGACCCCAAGACGGCCCCGGCGGAGAAGGTCTTCTTCGAATAGAGATCAGGCCGGAACGGACCGTTTGCCCTTCCGGACGAACCCGACGATCGCCAGGAGGATCGCCAAGCCCAGAAGGATGGCCAGGATCAGGGTGGTCTGCTTCTTGCCGGCGATCGTCTTATCGAGGGTCGCCTGGAGAGCGTCCTTGTCGGCGTTCAGGCCGGCCATCTTCTTGGCCTGCTCGTCGGCCGCGGCCTTGAGCGCCGCTTCGTTCTGCCGGAGCGTGCCGATCTCCGCTTCCTTGGAAGCGATCAGGGCCTCCATTTCGGCGGCCTTCTTCTTGAGACCGGCGATGGAACCGTTGAGCCCGCGAACCTTCTTCTGGTAAGACGCCTCGGTCTCTTTGCCGGCGGCCAGAGCTTTGTCGAGCTCGGCCTTCTGGCCCTCGAGCGCTGCGATCTGGTCCTTGAGCGAAGCGGCGGCGGCCGCGAGCTGCTTGTTCTCGCTCTGGGCGGCGGCGAGCTTGTCCTGGGCCAGCTTCAGTCCCTGGTCGAGCGCGCTGTTCTTCTGGACGAGCTCGTCGATGCGGGCGTTGGCCTGGGCGAGCTGTTGCGCGTTCTGCTCCTCGACCGTTCGCAGGCGTTTCTTGGAAACGCACCCGGCCGACGATAGAAGAAAGACCACGGCGATCCCCAGGCTCAGGACGGCAAGCGCTTTCTTCGACATGACTCCTCCCTCTCCGAAGATTTTATCGAACTGAGAGAATCGGGACGGGTCAGGGGCACGGGGGCGTCCGTGCGGTCTCATTATCGGGCGGGGCCGCCGGCCGTGTCAACGAAAAAAAGAGAGTCCCGGCGCGGCGCTGTCAGAGCGAGCGGCGGCGGCCGATCAAGAGAAGGGAGGCGACGGCCAGGATATACACGGCGGTGAGCGCCGTCGCGGGCCATGAGCGGGCCCCGGCGAGGCGGTAGATCCGGCCGTGGCCCGGAGCGGGCAGGGGCTGGGGGTCCCAGGGCAGCCCGTAGCGCTCGCAGAGCCCCTTGATGTTGAGAAGATGGATGACCGGGACGCCGGCGGCGGCCATGGCCTGGATGACGCCGCGGCGGGCCGGAGGCGGGACGAAGACGCTCCGGGCAAGCCCCGGTTCGATCTTCAGGACCGCGGGGTCCGTGCCCATGTTGGCCCAGCTCCCGCCGATGTTGACGAAGGCCTTGAAGGTCCTCCCTCCGGCGCTCTCCCGGTAGCGCGCCATCCTCACGGCGACGTTCCGCTCGAGGGAAGGCTCATCGATGAAAGGCACGCCGCCGGCCCGGACGCGCGACCCGATCAGGGCGCGCCCTTCCGGATCCATGTCCAGGCCGACATCCCCTTCTCCGCCCAGGGACCGGGCGATCGGAACGGACCCGGCGAGGCCCTCGCGCCGGAGGCATTCTTCCATGTCCAGCCAGCCGAAGCCGGGGATATTCCCCCCCCACTCCGAAGCGCCGAGCGAGGAGATGACAAGCGGCTCGACGCCCATGGCCTCGGCGGCCGCGAGCGTCGCGACGATGAGCGCCGGGAACGAGCTCGAGGCGCCGACGCCGACGAGGTCCCCCCGCCTCACTCCGGCGGCGCGAAAGAGACAAACGACCAGGGCCGCGAAGTCCGGGTTCGTCGTCGTCCTCTTCGCTTCGAGGCTGCCGAGAGAGGTCGTGATCACCGACCGCTCGACCCCGATGAGCCCCGTCCCGTTAGGATCATCGGAGGGAACGACCGGAACGCCCCGGGCCGCCCGGCAATCCCGGAGCGCCGCCGACGCGCGGGCCATCAGGTCCGAGGCCCTGGCCATCTCGCCGCGGGCCGCCGGGTCCCCGAGGGGCGGGAACCGTAAGAGAATGAGATAGATGAGGCTCAGCGCCGCGGCCGCGTAGATCCGCAGATAGGGACGGTCGGCGGAAAGCCTCGGCGCGCTCATAGGGACCCGACGAGCCGGACCACAGCGAAGGTCAGGGTGGAGACGGCCGCGAGCGAAGCCAGCGTCGGCAGGGCCTTCTGGCGGACCAGGCTCGAGGCCAGGATGCCGGGGACGACCCAGCCGATGACGCGAAGCTCAACCGGGGCGCCGAAGACCTTCGGCAGCAGGAGAAGCCAGGCCTGGGAGAGGACCGCCCCGACGAGGACGAGCAGGACGAAACGGCGCCGGCCGAAGAGCACGAGACGCCCCGCGAGGAACCTGTAAACGGCCAGGGCGATCAAGGCGGCGGCGAGCGTCGCGGCGACGCGCAGGGGCCGGTCGATATAGAGGGCGAAATATCCGGCGACGACGAGGCCGCCGGGAGCGACGTCCGTGACCTCGGCCCAAAGGAGGGCCAGGACCAGGCCGATGAAGAGAGTTTCAAGGATCATAGGCGGTTCCTTTTTCGGACCAATGCCCGACCAGGCGCTCACCCCAGCCGACGATGTTGCCGAGGCCGACGACGACGGGATCGCCGGGCGCCGCGGCGAAAACGTGATCCATGAGGGCTTCCGGGGTCGGCCCGGAGAACCGGATATATGCGGTCCGTCCGGCGAGCGGCGCCGTCCGGAACCTCCGTAGGGCCGCCCGGGACGGCGGCCCGGCGAGAAC
>MEYC01000121.1:5744-6154 GCA_001775715.1 Candidatus Aminicenantes bacterium RBG_16_66_30
GAGCGGGCGTCCCCCGAGCGGGATCCGCTCCGCGATCCGGGCCAGGACCTCCGAAGTAGACTCAGGGTCGTTGGCGGCGAAGGCGCTGACGCAGACGGCCGGACGGGGCGGATCGCCGTAGAAGCCGCGCCAGGCGCGGAGGTCGCCGAAATCGGGCCTCGCGCCGTCGGCGCCCCGCCGGGCCGTGCTTTCGTCGACGCCCAGGAACGCCAGGACCGCCCGGGCCAGCCGGACGTTCGCCTCGAATTCCCCAAAAGGCCGGCGCGGGGCTTCGCCGTCGACCCGATCGGCCGCCTCCCGGGCGACAAGACGGAGCGTCGAGCCGGTCCGGGCCGCCGCGCTCTCGAAGGCCGGATAGAGCTCCTCTTCGGGTAAAAAAACGGCCGCGCCCTCGGGAAAGGCAGCGGCGA
>MEYC01000121.1:6208-7553 GCA_001775715.1 Candidatus Aminicenantes bacterium RBG_16_66_30
TCACGTTGGTCACCGCGAGGGTCCCGGGCCGGAGGATGCGGCGGGATTCCACGGCCAGGCACTCCGGCCCGATGCTCATCATCTCGGCGACCACGGTGTCGGCGCCGAGGCGAGCGGCCAGCGCGACGAGCCGGACCTGCTCGCGGATGGACGCGCCGCCCGGCCGGGTGATCGGACGCTCGGAGCCGTCAGGCAGGATGAGCACGGGTCTCGAACCTGTGGTCTTGGCCAGGACCCGGGAGCCCGAGGCCCTCAAACCGGCTGCGACGAGACGGGAGACCCCGGACTTTCCGCGCGTCCCGGTGACGGCGATCCTTCGGGGTATACGGCGGAGGGCCCGGGCGATACGGGCCCGCTCGAGACCGAGATAGACCAGGAATGCGACGAAGCAAACGGAAAGAACGGCGAGCTCGCGCATGGTCCCTTTCCTCGGCCGGCGAGGAGGAACATTATACCTGTTTCGGCCGGAATATGAACCCTAATCCAAAAAACCGTATTAAATCTAAATAAATGGATTACGACCTCCTCGCTGTGTATATAAGTTGTTTATAATAAGTAATATATATACGTCGCATCTTGGCATAATTATTGCTTATTTATGGGGTGATCATAAGGCTCAAAGTCTATCCACATGCAGTATCAAACCTTAAACATGATGTGTGAAGGAGGTGAAAGAGAGAGCAAGTCCACAGGAAGGGGGCTTAGCCGGGACCGGATGCCGCGGGGCGCCCGTCCCAGGGAATGGGTTTCGTCTGAACAAGGAGTAATGATTTCATGATGAGAATCAAGAAAGGACTTTTCCTGCTCATCGCCGTGGTCCTCGCCTGCTCCTTCGCGGCCGCCCAGGTGCCGACGGGCCGGTTCGTCGGCAAGGTTGCCGATGAACAGGGCTCGCCTCTCCCCGGCGTCTCCGTCGAAGCGACCGGCCCCAGGCTGGTCGGCTCGGCCGCCACGGTGACTGACGCAACAGGGACCTACCGTCTCTTCTCGCTGCCGTCCGGCGAGTACACGATCGTCTTCTCGCTCCAGGGCTTCAAGACCTACAAGCGGGAAGCGGTCGTCCTCCAGCTCGAGCAGACCATCACGCTGAACGTCACCCTCGAAGTCAGCACGCTCGAGGAAGAGGTCACGGTCATCGGCCAGAGCCCGCTGATCGACGTCAAGAGCACCACCAAGAGCAGCGTCATGACCAAGGAAGTGTTCATGAAGCTGCCCCGCAACCGCGACTTCAACGGGTTGCTGAGCACGGTGCCCGGCGTCCAGTATGAAGGCAACCAGGGCGGCCTCTCGGTCGACGGCGCGTCCGGCGGCGAGAACATGTTCTACATCGACGGCACCAACATCA
>MEYC01000122.1:0-5295 GCA_001775715.1 Candidatus Aminicenantes bacterium RBG_16_66_30
CCCGCAAACTTCAGCATGGAGGTCGTACATATGTTTCATAGTTTCTATACTAGTAAACTAAATGGGCAAAATTGTCAAGCGTCGAACGGGCTGAGGCGAAATGGAATTGACCCGGCGGCCCGGACTGCGTATAATGGCCGCCATGCGACGGGCTAGAGTCGTTTTGACCATATCGCCGGTCCTCTTGGTTCTCATCGCGGCGCCTTTCTTTCATAGCCACTTCGGCAAGGCCGGCGATCCCGTCCTTTTCCCCGAAGAACACGCCGTAGCCATACATCATGCCCATTTCCCCGAGGAGCGGGAGGCCTCCCCAGGGGAGGGCGGCCGCCATTCCGACCTGGATCATTCGTCGAATGACACGAAGTCCTTTATTTTGTTGGCCGACACCTCCGTAACGGCCTTCCGGGATCTTGGCCTATCGATCGCGGCCCCGCCGACCCCCGTCCATCTATCGCCGGTCCTCGTCGAGCGCTTGAGCTCTATGGTTAGGGTCCCGATCCATGATCCGCCCGGGCGCGGCCTCATAAACCTTCGTGCCCCTCCGTCCCCGCATTCGATCTGATCCCTCCGTCGCCTTTCTTCGAGTCCTTCGAAAACACGCGAGGTGTTCAATGATCCGTCATACGATGGGGTTTCTTCTCGTCGCCTTGGGGATCCTCGTCCTGCCATCGATCGCCGCCTCCCAGGAGATGACCGAAGCCGAGGCCCTGCTCCGGTTCGAACGGGAGAACGCGAACCTCCAGGGCCTCGCGGCCCTCGTCAGAGGCGTCCGTGCCGATGTCCGGCTCTGGAGCCGGCCGTCCAATCCCAGCGTTACCTATTCCCAGGAGGACGCCGCCGGCACCAGGGATGAATTCCTTTTGATCCAACAAAGCCTGCCCCTCAACGGACGGTTGGGCCTCATGCGCAAGGCCGGCCGGGCGACCGTCAGCTCCGCTGAAGCCGAGACCGCCCACGCCAGGGTCCATCTGAGGAGCGATCTTCGGGCGGCCTTCTTCAGTCTCCTGGCCGCCCAAGAAAGGCTGGTTCTTATGGAATCCGGATTGCGGCCTCTGCGCGAGATCGCGCGAGTTCTGGGGGAGAGGGAGAGGGAAGGAGAGGGATCGACATTCGACAAGCTGCGAGCGGAGCGAGAGCTGGCCGAAATGGAGGCGGCTCTCGAAAGGGCTCGGATCCTTCTGGCCGATGCCCAGGCCCGGCTGGGCTCGTTCTTTGCTTCCGGTTCGGGTCCCGTAACCGTCATAGCGGCGGGGACTCTTGCCGGCACGGCGCCGCTTCCGTCGCTGGAGGACTTGACCGCCAGAGCGCTGAAGGCCCGCGGCGACTTCCTGGCCGAACGGCACCGCGTCGAAAGATACGAATACGAGCGGAGGGCCGCTGGCCGGATGATCATCCCGGAGCCGATCGTCTCCGGCGGAATGAAAAGGACGACGATCCCGGGGCTCGACGATAAGGGGTATGCGGTCTCGGTGTCCGTGCCCCTGCCCCTGTTCGACGGCGGAGGGGCCCTGCGGGCACGAGCCAAGGCCGCCGTGGAACAAAGCGAAGCCGCGGCCGCCACCCTCCGGCGTGCGGCCGATACGGACGTCCGGTCGGCCTATGAAACGCTCAGATCGTATCGCCGCATCGCCCAGGAATATGTCCGGAGCCTCGGCGATCATGGGGAGAGGCTCGCCCGCATCAGCCGCCTCTCCTATGAGGAAGGCGAACAGGGGATCCTGGAGCTCCTGGATTCCCACCGGGTGGCCTTGAATTCGCGCCTCCAGGCGCTGGAGCTCGGCTTGTCGGCCAAGCTGGCCGAGATCGAATTGAACCGGGCGGTCGGAGAGGAGGTCTTTTGATGAAAAAAGCAGCGCTTTTGGCTTTGGCCTGTATGGCGCTCGGGTTCTGCCGCGGAGGGGCCGACGGGTCCGGCGGCGGGGGCCCCGTGACGATATCCGTCACACGGTGGACTCAGAAGACGGAATTGTTCCTCGAGTATCCTCAGCTCGTCGCCGGCGAAGTCTCGCGATTTGCGGTTCACCTGACCGAGCTGGGCGGCTTCAAGCCCCTGACGGAGGGTCGCGTGGTCGTGGAGCTAAGGTCTGCCGACGGGGCCAAAGAATCTTTCGCCGCAGACTCCCCGTCGCGTCCGGGGATCTTCGGCCTCGACGTCAAGCCGGCGAAGCCCGGCGATGGGACGCTGGTTATATCCTTCGACTCGCCGACGCTCCAGGATGTCCACGAGGTCGGGGCGGTGAAGGTATTTTCGGATCCCGAAGAAGCGGCGCGATCCGCAGCGGGAGAAACGAACGAAGCGATCAGTTTCCTCAAGGAACAGCAATGGACGCTCGATTTCGCCACGGCGGTCGTCGACGAACACACCCTCCGGGAGAGCCTGCGCGTCCCCGCCGAGATCCGTCCCCGTACGGGGGGCGAGGCGGAAGTGATCGCTCCAGTGGCCGGGAGGGTCGCGACGGGAGGCGTCATCCCGGGCGCCGGGACGGCCGTGCAGCGCGGGCAGGTCCTGTCCCGGATCATCCCCAAGTCCGCGATCCCGGCCGACCGGGCGACGCTCGAGTTGGGCGTCATAGAAGCGATCTCTTCTCTCTCTCTGGCCGAGAAGGACCGCCAAAGGGTCGAGAGATTGGCGAAAGCCGGAGCCATTCCGGAAAGACGGCTGCTCGAATCGACCGCCGCCGAAGCGAACGCGAAGGCCCGTCTCGAGGCCTCCCGCGCCCTTCTCGAGCAATATGAGCTGATGCGGAACGCCGCCGGCGAGTCGGCCGGGCCGGCCGAATTCATCCTGAGGGCTCCCATCTCGGGCGTCATCGCCGATTCCTTGGCCGTCGCAGGTTCCGGCGTGGAAGAGGGCCAGAAGCTGTTCAGGATCATCGCCCTCGATCCCGTCCATGTCATCGGGTTCGTCCCCGAGGCGTCGAGCGACCGGCTCCGTCTCCTGGGGGGAGGCGAGATGGAGCTCCCCGGGGACGACAAACCCGTCCCTCTCAGCCGGATCGTGTCCGTCGGCCGGGTCGTTGATCCGGGGTCGCGCACCGTTTCTGTCATCTTCGAGGCGGCCAATCCGGGAGCTCGCCTCGCCGTCGGGCAGTCGGCCTTCATCCGCCTGTTCATGGGCGGCCGGTCGCTCGGATTGGCGGTCCCGGAGAGCGCCATCGTCGACGACGCGGGGCGCCCCGTGGTTTTCGTCCAGACGGCCGGGGAATCCTTCCTGCGCCGGCCGGTTCGGCTCGGGATCCGGGATTCGGGGTATGTGGGGATCCTGGAAGGCATCGCGCGGGGCGAGCGCGTCGTGACCGCCGGCGCCTATCAGATCCGCCTGGCGGCCCTCTCGCCGCAGGTCCCCGCTCATGGCCATGTCCACTAGGAGGCGGTGATGATCGATCGCCTGATCCAATGGTCTCTTCGGAATCGCGGCCTCGTCTTGGCCCTGACGATCGGCTTCCTGGCCTGGGGCGGCATCATGATATCGAAGATGCCGATCGACGTCCTGCCCGATCTTACGGCGCCGACGGTGACCATCCTGGTCGAAGGGCACGGCATGGCCCCGATGGAAATGGAGTCCCTCGTCAGCTTCCCGATCGAGGCGGCCCTGAACGGCGCCGCGGGCGTCCGCCGGGTCAGGTCGGCGACGGCCGTCGGGGTCGCCATCATCTGGGTCGAGTTCGAATGGGGGGAGGACATCTTCCGGGCCCGTCAGACGGTGACCGAGAAGCTCAATACCGTCTCAGGAACGCTCCCGCCCGAAGTCGAGCGCCCGGCCCTGGCCCCGGTCTCCTCGATCATGGGGGAGATCATGTTCATCGCCCTCGGTTCGGACCGGCACTCGCCGCTGGACCTAAGGACGACGGCCGACACGACGATCCGGCGGCGCCTGCTGGCCATCCCGGGAGTGTCTCAAGTCACCCCGATCGGAGGCGGTGAAAAACAGTACGAGGTCGTCGTCTCCGCCGCGAAGCTCCTGGCCCACGGCGTGACGCTGAAGGACGTGGAGGACGCCCTGCAGAGGGCCAACAGCAACACTTCGGCCGGTTTCGTGGTCAAGGGAGGCCAGGAATATCTCATCCAGGGCATAGGCCGGATCAGTGAGCTCAGGGGGATCGGAGAGACCGTCGTGGCCCTGAAGAACGGGCGGTCCGTCCTTGTCGGTCAGATCGGGCACGTCCAGATCGGCTCGGCCCTCAAGCGGGGCGAAGGCTCCCATAACGGCGAGCCGGCCGTGATCCTGGGCATCCAAAAACAGCCGGGCGCCAACACCCTTCAGCTGACCCGGCTGCTCGATGCCGCGCTCGATGAGATCCAGGCCTCCCTCCCCGAAGGGATGACCATCGAGAAGCACATCTTCCGGCAGGCCGATTTCATCGAAACGGCCTACGAAAACCTCATGGGCGCGCTTCGCGATGGAGGACTGCTCGTCATCCTCGTCGTCCTGCTCTTCTTGGCCAACCTGCGGGCCTCCTCGATCACCCTTCTGGCCATCCCCCTGTCGCTCATGACCGCCGTGATCGTGATGAGACTCGCCGGCGCCACGATCAACAGCATGACCCTCGGAGGCCTGGCCATCGCCGTGGGCGCGATCGTCGACGATGCCATCATCGACGTCGAGAACGTCTTCCGCCGGCTTCGCGAGAACGCTCTCCTGCCCCAGGAATCCCGAACGCGCGGCCGGGACGTTGTCTTCAACGCCAGCCGCGAGATCCGAAGCTCGATCGTCTTCGCGACGCTGATCATCATCCTGGTCTTCCTTCCGATGTTCTTCCTGAGCGGGGTGGAGGGGCGCCTGCTCCGCCCGCTCGGTCTGGCCTATGTCGTGGCCTTGTTCGCATCGCTGATCGTCGCCTTGACGGTCACGCCGGCCCTCTGCTCCTATCTCCTGCCGCAATCGCGGGCGGTTCTCAAAGGCCGGGAAGCCCGCTTGGTGAGCTCGCTGAAGCGGCGGTACGGGCGGATGCTGCCCGGATTGTTGAAACGCAGCACGGTCATCCTGGCGGCCTCGGCGGTCCTCCTGGCCGCCGCGATCGTGGCGATCGGACGATCGGGGCGCGCCTTCCTCCCCGAATTCAACGAGGGCACGCTGACGATCAGCGCGGTCACACTGCCTGGGACGAGCCTCCAGGAATCCGACCGGATGGGGAAGACCGTCGAGAGGATCCTCCTGAGCATGCCGGAAGTCCGGGCCACCGCCCGGCGGACCGGCCGGGCCGAGCTCGACGAACACGTCCAGGGCGTCGAGTCGGCCGAGATCGACGTCGGCCTTGAGATGGGGAAGAGGTCGAAGGCGGAGATGCTGGCTGA
>MEYC01000122.1:5328-20582 GCA_001775715.1 Candidatus Aminicenantes bacterium RBG_16_66_30
CACCCTTGGCCAGCCCATCTCCCATCGGATCGATCATATGCTTTCCGGGACCCGGGCGAACATCGCCGTCAAGATCTTCGGAGACGATCTTCTGACGTTGCGGGATCTGGCCAAGGAGGTGCAGGCCTCCATGCGGGATGTCGAGGGTGTCGTGGACCTGTCCATTGAGCAGCAGATGGACATCCCCACGGTGCGGGTGGCCTTCGACCGCTCCAAGCTGGCCCGGTACGGGCTTCCAGCCGGAGATGCGGCCCGCAGCCTGCAGGCGGCCTTCGTCGGGGAGACCGTCGGACACATCTTCGAGGGGCAGGTCGCGTTTCCCCTCGTCCTGCGCTATGCCTTTGACGGCCAGGCCGATCTCGAGACCGTCAGACAGACCTTGATCGATACGCCCTCCGGAGCGCGCATCCCGTTCAGCGCGATCGCCGACATCCGGGAAGACCGGAGCCCGAACTTCATCAGCCGGGAGAACGTCCAGCGGAAGATCATGGTCATGTGCAACGTGGCCGGCCGGGACCTCAAGTCGGTGGTCAACGACGTGCGAAGCCGGGTCCAGGCCTCGGTCGGCCTGCCTCGCAATTACCACATCGAGTACGGCGGACAGTTCGAGAGCGAGGCCGCGGCGTCCCGTTTGCTGCTGGCCTTGGGATTGGCCGTGATCCTGGGGATCCTGGTCATCCTGACGGTGGTCTTTCGCTCGTTCTCCGACGCCCTCGTCATCATGTTCAACCTGCCGCTGGCCCTGATCGGCGGGGTCGCCGGCGTCTACCTGTCCGGGGGGATCCTCTCGATCGCTTCGATCATCGGCTTCATCACCCTCTTCGGGATCGCCATCCGCAATGGGATCATGATCATCTCCCACATCAAGCACTTGATGAAGGAAGAGGGCGTTTCCGATTTCCGCCAGGCCGTCCTGCGTGGCGCGGTCGAGCGGCTTTCGCCCATCCTCATGACGGCGCTGGCCGCGGGTTTGGCCTTGATCCCCTTGGCCCTCGGCTCCGATAAGCCCGGGAGCGAGATCGAAGCCCCGATGGCGGTCGTGATCCTTTTCGGATTGCTGTCTTCGACCTTGCTGAACATGATCGTCGTCCCGGTCGTCTACCTGCGCTTCGGCAACAGGAGGAGGAAGCTCGGCTCCGCCGAACGAGAACAGGCGCCGTGAAGTGGTTATCGAACCACTTGACACTCTACTGTGCGTAGAATATCATAGAGACATGAAATTATTAATCCTATCGATAAGTGGGAAAAGGGCCCATTTGTCCGAGGAGCTTAGGCAGCCTCTGAGAGAAATCCTTTGGACAAAGGGACCGATGAATGAAGGAGAAGATCAAATGGTTCCCAAAAGAGCATTGACTCTGGCAGCCGGCGCGGCCTTCCTGGCGCTGCTGGTCGTAGGCTTGACAAGTTGCTCAGACTCCACGACGCCCCAGAATCCGGGGACGACAAAGACGTTCACATCAACCGTCGCCAATTCCCATACCCACACCGTGACGATCGAAAAGTCCGACGTCCAAACCATGCCCATGGCCGGGATAACAGTGACGACCTCGTCGAACTCCGCTCACACGCACTCGTTCGCAATGACCCAGGCTCAGCTCATGGCGTGCAATGGCGGCGGAATGGTCATGGTGATGACGGGCAGCTCCGACGTCGGCGGCGCCCACACACACGACTTCTCCATAGCCAAGTGGTTTTAGGGGAAGGATCGTCGGTCCGGATCTGAGGACGCGCCCAAGCGTCGGCAGGGTGCATTCTCAAAAAAATACTCAATACCCCTTGACACTCTACAATGAGTAGAATATTATGGACGCATGAAGTTATTAATCCTATCGAAGAATGGGAGATTGGCCCCTTTGTCCGAGGAACTCGAGCGGCCTCTCATGGAAATCCTTTGGACAAAAGGATCGATGAGGGGACGAGACCTTTATACAGAGATCCGCCGGGAGCGGAACATCGCCTACACGACGGCCCTGACAGTCCTGGGTCGATTATCCACGAAAGGCTTCATCAAGAAGGATCGGGAGTCCGGTACGATCCTGTTTACTCCTGCGGTCTCCCGGCAGGCTTATGAGAGCATGGTCACGGAGGGTTTCGTTCAAAAGGCTTTTGAAATATCGCCGGACTTGGCCATCTCGGCTTTCGCCGACATGTTCTACAAAATGCCGAAGGGAAGCCTCGATAATCTCGAAAAACTGCTCGAAAAGAAGAAGAGCGGAAAAAATCGTGGCTAAGGCGAGGATGAATCCCGCCCTGCTTTTGGGCGGGTTTTCTGTGCTCTCCCTCCTGATCCTTTTTCAGCTCTACAGGCATCCGGAAACGGCCCTCCTCTTGTTCTCCCTGCCGAGTCCGGAAGCTCTTGCCTGCAACCTCCGCTGCCTGGGTATCACGCCTTTCCTGCAGGTTCTAGGAGAAACGGGCAAAGCGCTCCTCCTCGTCTTCATGTCATTATCATTCCTTTACGCCCTTTTCCGAACTGTCTCGAGGATCCTGCGGACGGCCGCTTTCGTCGATCGTGCCGAGCGAAATGCGGTTCGGATCAGGGATATCCCCCGATTTCCTTTCCTGGATAACGTCACGGTCTTCGAGGACCGCTTGCCGCTGGCCTTTACGGGCGGCTTCCTGAAGCCGCGGGTCTTTCTGTCCACCAGGCTCGCGGAGATCCTGGACGATAAGGAACTCCGTGCGGTCGTCCTCCACGAGTCCCATCACCAAAGATCGAAGGACCCCTTGAAGGGCTTGGCTGTCTCTTTCATATCGGATTTTCTGTTCTTCCTTCCGATCAGCAGTTTCCTCAAGAGGATCTTCCATCTCACGTCGGAGTTGACGGCGGACGCCTATTCCGTCAGCTCCCAAGTCGACCCGATGGACCTCGTCAGCTCGCTCTTGAAGGTTCAAAAGCTCAAGGGCCCGGCGGCTTCCTGGTTTTTCGACCCGACGAGGGAAAGGGCCAACCATCTTCTGGGCCAGCCGGCGAGGATCTCGCTCCCTCTAAAAAGATCCTTCCTCACGTTGGTTTTATTGGCCATCACGGCCCTCGTCGCGCTCGTGCCGGTTAAAAAGAGCGTCTCTTCACTGTTCATCGATCACGACAAGACCTGCGCATTGCGCTCCGGCCAGAGATAGGGGTTGCCTGTAGGAGGTGAATATGAAAAGGACGGTCTCCTTATGCATTTTATTGTTGCTCCCGGCGCTTCTGCCAGCCCAGGAAGACGCGGCGCGCCTCGGCGACCTCCTCAAACAAGCCCTGGAAAGGAACCCCAAGATCAAGTCCATCGGATTCGAGGCCGATGCCATGTCCTTCCGGATCCCCCAGGAGAAAAGCCTGCCCGATCCGATGGTCAGCTTCAGCCTGAAGAACATGGGCTTTCCCAAGTTCACCCTCGGCCAGGAAGTGATGAGCGGGGTCGGGCTATCCTTCTCCCAGGCCATCCCGTTTCCCGGCAAGCTCCGGATCAAAGGCGAGATCGCCGCAAAAGCCTTCGAGAGGACGAAAGAGGTCCGAAACTCCGTCGTTCTGGGCGTCCTCAAGGACGTTAAAACTGCCTATTTCGAGCTTTATGCCCTGCACAAGTCCATCGCCATCCTCCAGGAACAGAAAGCCCTCCTGCAAAGGGCGCTCGAACTGACCGAGACGAAGTACTCCGTCGGGAGCGGTGTCCAGTCGGACGTCCTGAAGGCAAAGGTCGAGATCTCGAGGATGGACGAGATGATCACGCCGATGGCCGAGATGATCATATCTCTCCGAGCCCGGATCAACTTGCTCCTGGACTTCCCCGGGGATAAACCCCTGGGAACGCCCCAGGACCAGGGAGTCGAAAGCCTCCCAATTTCGCTTGAGGAGCTCAAGAGGGCCGCGGAAGAAAATTCCCCCGCGATCAAGGAAGCCGCTTTGATGATCGAGGAAGGGGGAAAGATGGTCGCGTTCGCCAGGAAAGAGCTTTCTCCCAACTTCGTCGTCGGGGCAGGCTGGGAATTCAAAGGCAGGCTGCCCAGCATGTACGAGGTCATGGTCGGGTTCGAGATCCCGCTCTATGGCAAGACGAAGCAGTCCAAGATGCTCGAGGAATCACTCGTCCGCCTCGAGAGCTCGAAGAGCGGCCTCCTTTCCATGAAGAACGACGTGATCTTCATGGTGACAGAGGATTATCTCAAGGCCCGGTCGGCCGAGAGCCTGATCAAGCTGTACAAAGACAAGATCATCCCGCTGGCCTCCCTGACCGTGGAATCTTCGTTGGTCAGCTATCAGGTCAACAAGACCGATTTTCTGGCCCTGCTGACAGATATCAATACCCATTTTTCATTTCAATTGGCCTATTACAGGGAGCTGGCCGAACTCTGGAGCTCGATCGCCCGGCTGGAAGAGTATTCGGCGAAAGAGATCGTGAATTGGGGAGGGAACGATGAAGACAATCTTTAAGATAGCGGCCATAGGTCTGACGGCACTCGCGGTCATACTCTTCGCGTCCTGCAAGGGGAAAAGCGGAACGTCCGCGACGGCCGGGGCCGCGGGACAGGAGCAGGGCCAGGTGGCCAAAGCGAGACCTGCATCCGAGAAGACGATCTATCACTGCCCCATGCATCCAACCTACACTTCGGACAAGCCTGGGGATTGTCCCATTTGCGGGATGAAGCTTGTTCCCATGGAGAAGGAGGAAAAGCAAGCCGCCACGCCTCCCCCGGCTCCCAAGAAAAAGACCATGTACCGTTCGACCATGAGCCCTGGAGAGATCTCCGATAAACCGGGCAAGGACTCGATGGGCATGGAGATGGTCCCCTTCGAGGTTGAAGAGAGCGGGTCCATCACTGAGGTCGGCGGGAGGATCCAGGTCAAGATCAGTGCGGAGCGGCAGCAGCTCATCGGCATCAAGACGGCGCTCGTGAAGTCGCAGTCCATCCACAAGCTCATTCAGGCGGTCGGCCGGGTGGATTATGCCGAGCCGAACATCTCGATCGTCAACCTCAAGTTCGACGGCTGGGTGGAAAAACTCTTCGTGAATTCCACCGGACGGGCCGTTCGGAAGGGCGAGCCCCTTTTCGACATCTACAGCCCCGAACTCGTCTCGGCTCAGCAGGAATATCTCATCGCGCTCAAAGCCGGTGCGACGCTCGGCGATGCCACGTCTCTCCTCAACTCCGCTCGGGAGAAGCTGAGGCTCTGGGATATCACGGACAGCCAGGTCGAGGAACTCGGGCGAACCCGGCAATTCAAGAAGACCGTAACGGTCTATTCTCCCTCTCCCGGGATCGTGGTCGAGAAGAACGTCCTCCAGGGGCAGAAGATCATGGCCGGAGAGAATCTGTTCAAGATCGCCGACCTCTCCCGGGTCTGGATCCTCGGCGAGATCTACGAGTATGAGCTGCCATTCATCAAGACGGGCCAAGAGGCGAAGATCTCCCTCTCCTATTATCCCGGGGAATCTTTTGCCGGGAAGATCATTTACATTTATCCTTATCTTAAGCCCGAGACCCGAACGAACCAGGTCCGGATCGAGGTCGCCAATCCCGGCCTCAAGCTGAAGCCCGAAATGTTCGCCAGCCTCGAGATCCATGTCGACTACGGGACGAAGCTGACCGTCCCCGCCGGCGCCGTCCTGGACGCCGGCGTATCCAAGATCGTCTTCGTGGCCAAGGGCGACGGGTACTTCGAGCCGCGCGAGGTCAAGCTCGGCGTCAAGGGCGAGAATCTGTTCGAGGTCCTCGACGGGCTCGGCGACGGCGAGAACGTCGTCACGTCGGCCAACTTCCTCATCGACTCCGAGTCGAGCCTCAAGGCCGCTCTCAGCCGGATGACCAAGGGATCAACGGAAGAACACGAACATGATTGAAAAGATCATCGAGTTCTCGGCGAAGAACAAGTACATCGTTCTCATCTTCGTCGCCGCGGCCATCGTCGGGGCGGTCTACGCCGTCCGGAATATCCCGCTCGACGCCATCCCGGACCTCTCGGACACCCAGGTCATCATCTATTCGAGGTGGGACCGGAGCCCCGATGTCATCGAAGACCAGGTGACCTATCCCATTGTGACGTCCATGCTCGGAGCGCCCAAGGTCAAGGCCATCCGAGGTTACTCCGACTTCGGGTTCTCCTATGTTTACGTCATCTTCCAGGACGGGACGGACATCTACTGGGCCCGCAGCCGGACCTTGGAATACTTGAGCAAGATCACCCCCAGGCTGCCGCAGGGCGTCCAAACCGAAATGGGACCCGACGCGACGAGCGTCGGGTGGGTTTATCAGTACGCTCTCTTCGACAAGTCGGGCCAGAATGACCTGGCTCAGCTCCGGAGCTTCCAGGACTGGTATATGCGATACTGGCTCCAGAGCGTCTCCGGGGTCGCCGAAGTCGCCTCTGTCGGCGGCTTTCAGAAACAATATCAGGTCAACGTCGATCCCGTCGCGCTCCAGGCCTACAACATCCCTCTCATGACCGTCGTCGAGGCCATCCGAGGCGGGAATAACGACGTCGGCGGCCGGCTGGTGGAGTTCACCGGCAAAGAATACATGGTCCGGGGCCGTGGCTACGCCAAGTCGATCGAGGACATCGAAGCGATCGTCGTCAAGGACGATATGTCGGGGACCCCGGTCCTCGTCAGGAATATCGCCCAGGTCGTCCTGGGTCCCGAGATCCGGCGCGGCGTCGCCGACCTCGACGGCGAGGGCGACGCCGTTGGCGGCATCGTCATCATGCGCTCAGGCGAAAACGCCCTGAACGTTATCAACCGGGTCAAGGACAAACTTAAGGAGATCGAGCCCTCCCTGCCTCCCGGAGTCGAGGTCGTGACGACTTACGACCGCTCGGAGCTGATCAAGGAGTCCATCGCCACCCTCCGGAAGCAGCTCCTCGAGGAAGTGATCATTGTCAGCCTGGTCATCCTTCTCTTCCTCTGGCACTTTCCCTCGGCCGTCATACCCATCTTCACGATCCCGGTCTCGGTTCTTTTGGCGTTCATCCCCCTCTATGGGATGAAGCTGACGTCCAACATCATGTCCCTTTCAGGAATCGCCATCTCCATCGGCGTCCTGGTCGACGGGGCCATTGTCGAAGTCGAGAACGCCTATAAGAAACTTCAGCTCTGGCAGGACGGAGGGCGGAAGGGCGATTATCATGTCGTCCGGCTGAACGCTCTCAAGGAGGTCGGGCCGTCCGTCTTCTTTTCACTCTTGGTCATCGCCGTCGCCTTCTTGCCCGTGTTCACGCTCATCGATCAGGAAGGGCGTCTGTTCAAGCCGCTGGCTTACAGCAAGAACCTGGCCATGGCCATCGCCGCCATCCTGGCCATCACCCTCGACCCCGCCATGCGGATGCTGTTCACCCGGATGGACTACAAGCATTTCCGCCCGAAGTGGGTTTCGGGCATATGGAACACGATCACGGTCGGGAAATATTACGCCGAAGAAAAGCACCCGGTCAGCAAGGTCCTCTTCAGGCTCTACGAGCCGGCCTGCGAGTTCGTGCTCAAGCACCGTAAGGCCACCATCGCCACGGCCCTCGTCCTTATGGTCGCGACCGTCCCTATCTACTTCAACCTGGGATCGGAGTTCATGCCCCCCCTCAACGAAGGGACGATCCTCTACATGCCGACGACCCTGCCGGGGATCTCGGTGACCGAAACCCAGAATCTCCTGCAGACAATGGACAAGATCCTGAAGGATACGCCGGAGGTTGAACGCGTTTTCGGCAAGGCGGGCCGGGCCGAGACATCGACGGATCCCGCGCCGTTCAGCATGATGGAGACGACGGTCCTCCTGAAGCCGGAAAGCGAGTGGCGGCCGGTTAAACGCTGGTACTCCTCGTGGCCTAAGTTCTTCCGGGGGATCTTCCGCCACATCTGGCGTGACCGGATCACTTGGGAACAGCTCGTCAATGAGCTCGACCAGAAGATGCGGTTTCCCGGCGTCTCGAACGCCTGGACGATGCCCATCAAGGCCAGGATCGACATGCTGACGACGGGCGTGCGCACCCCGATCGGCATCAAGGTCTTTGGGGCGGACCTCAAGGAGATCGAGAGGATCGGCCTGAGCCTCGAGACGATCCTGAGAGATGTCCAGGGGACAAGAAGTATCTTCGCGGAGCGCGTGGCGGGAGGCTATTTCCTCGACTTCGATATCCGGCGCGAGGCGATCGCCCGCTATGGACTGACCATCGACGAGGTCGAGATGATCATCATGTCGGCCATCGGCGGCGAGCCCGTCACCACGACCGTGGAGGGACGCGAGCGATATACGGTGAACGTCCGGTACGCGCGAGAGTTTCGGGACGACCTGGATAAGCTTCTCCGCGTGCTCGTCCCCACGATGTCCGGCGCCCAGATCCCGCTGGAGCAGCTGGCCGACATCCAACTGACGCTCGGACCGTCCATGCTTCGGGACGAGAACGCCATGCTCGCCGGGTACGTCTATGTCGATATCACGGGCCGCGACGTGGGAAGTTACGTGGAGGAGGCCAAAAAAATCGTCAGGGATAAACTGACCTTGCCGTCCGGCTATTCGCTCCAATGGAGCGGGCAATACGAAAACATGCTGCGGGTGAAAGAACGGCTCAAAGTGGTCATCCCGTTGACGATCTTCATCATCCTCGTCCTGCTCTACATGAACACCAAGTCCATGGTCAAGTCGTCGATCATCATGCTGGCCGTGCCGTTCTCGCTCATCGGCGCCATCTGGTTCCTGTACATCCTGCATTTCAACGTATCCATCGCCGTCTGGGTCGGTATGATCGCTCTCATGGGGCTGGACGCCGAAACCGGCGCCTTCATGCTCCTGTTTCTGGAACTGTCCTATTACGACAGGGTCCGGGAGGGGCGCATGAAGACGTTCCAGGATCTTAAGGAGGCGATCATCCACGGCGCCGTGAAGCGGATCCGGCCCAAGATGATGACCGTCATGACGACCTTCATCGGTCTCGTCCCCATTATGTGGTCCCTGGGGACCGGCTCGGACATGATGAAGCGCGTCGCTGCCCCGATGATCGGCGGCATATTCACGAGTTTCCTACTGGAGCTCTTGGTTTATCCGCCGATCTATGCCATCTGGAAATGGCGCTATGAGATGAAACACGGGACTGTTGACGTCAGCCAACTGCCTCTCCCACACCTGCGAGGGCATTGAGGGACAACAGCCACAAGAAACGTCGAAAAGAACAATAGCAGACGAACCGGCCTGTCGGTTCTTGGTCCCCTCGATGTCGGGGTGGAAGTACGCCGCAGCCTTGTTTAAAGGGAACTAAGGTCAGACCCGTAGCACATGAGCTTTCCAAAATAAAATCAATAAATAACTATTGGAAACGCTTGACATTCTACAGCGAGTAGAATATTGTGGGAGGGTGAAATTATTAATCTTATCGAGAAAGGGGCGTTTGAGTCACTTGACGGTCAATTCCGACCCCTTGATACGGAAGCAGAGAATCCGAAGGATAGGATCAAGGATTATCGGCCATGAGCATAAAAGGCGCTAAAGCAAGGATCTTCATTACCGCGGCATTGATCGCGGGTGTCAGTTATTTCCATTACTCTACTGAGCTTAGCGCCCAGGATAGCCACATTTTCTATCAAGGGCTGTACTTCCTTCCTGTTCTTCTTGCCGGATTTTGGTTCGGCCTGTGGGGAGCCTTGGCCGCCTCCGTGAGCATCACCTTGATCTATCTCCCTTTCACGTTAACTCATTGGGGCGTCTCTTCCGCGGGCGACTTCACTAACGTCCAGGTCATGGTCTTGTACAATCTTGTCGCCGTCATCTTGGGAATATTGAGCGATCGCGAGAGAAGAAAGCAACTTCTTCTTCGGGATGCCGAGAGTCTGGCGGCGATAGGAGAGGCGGCATCCTATCTGGCACAGGACATGAAAACCCACTTGGCTGCCGTCGGCGAGCACGGCCGCTCGGTCAAGGGTCAATTGAAAGCGGATGATCCCCTGGGGATCAAGCTGAACATGATCATTCAGGAAACTCAGTGGCTCGAAAAATTGGTATTAGAGATTCTGGCATTTTCGCGCCCATTGAAACTCAGTCTCTCAAAGCAGGGTATTCAGCCGATCATAAACGATAGCCTTGAATTTGCGCGAGATTATGCCGCTCAAAAGAACGTCACGCTCCAAGCACGATTCCCTCAGGATCTGCCTCCGTTCTCATTCGATCGTATTCGGATAAAACAAGTCATAGTCAATCTTCTTCTTAACGCCATCCACGCTTCTTCTTATGACGATTCCGTCCGTGTGTCTGCCGCTCGCAGGGGACGGCAGTTCATTATCGAAGTCAGCGATCATGGCGAAGGCATACCTCCCGAGAAACGCAAAGAAGTCTTTCTGCCCTTTTATTCGACGAAAGAAGGAGCGACGGGCCTTGGCCTCTCGGTCGTGAGGAAGATCGTGAATGATCACGGAGGCTCCGTGCGCATTCTGGATAACGACGAAAAGGGGGTCATTTTTCGGGTCGCCCTTCCTTTCGAGTCCAAGTGAAGATGGTTATATCTGGAATGCGGTTCAGAGAATCCGCTCACATGTCATTATTAAACCTTCAAGGAGGTCTTCAATGAAAAGGTCCGTTATGTTGGCTGTGTTCGTGTCCTTCTCACTTATCGTCGTATCTGCCGGGATTGCCCAACAGAAGGCCGGTGAGACCGTCGTTTGCCCTGTCAGCGGGGAGACAATGCTCAAATCGCAGGCCAAGGTATCGTATGATTACGAAGGGAAGACATATTATTTCTGCCACGAGAACTGTAAAGAGAAGTTCGTCAAGGAACCGGCGAAGTATATCGAAAAGAATGCGGACATGCAGGAGATCTATACCTGTCCCATGCATCCGGACGTGCAGTCCGATAAGCCCGGCAAGTGCCCTAAGTGCGGAATGAATTTGGAGAAAAAGGCGATGCCGATGACCCATGGACAGGCCGGCATGGGAATGGCGGAGGGGCAGACCTGTCCAATGATGGGTCTCATGGGCCTGAAGGATGTTGATATCGTCAGCGAGAATCTCAAAGACGGAGTCACGATCAGGATTACGGCCAAGGATCCCGGGACTGTAAAGAAGATCCAGGATATGGGTGCGAAGATCAAACCCATGCACGAGCACAAATGAGCTCGAGGCCTCAAGGGAGGGACGTGCACGAGAGCGACGACCATTCATCTCACTTTCATAAAAGAGGCGAGGCCGAGCAGGTCTACACGTGCCCCATGCACCCGGAGATCCGGCAGGCCGGACCCGGACGGTGCCCCATCTGTGGAATGGCCCTTGTCCCGGCGGAGACCGGGCAGGTCGTACGGCCGAAGAAAGAGCTAGAATTCGACAAACACGCCGGCCATAAGACGTCGTCATTCTTGGACAAGTTCTGGATCGCCCTGGCGCTGACTATCCCGATTTTGATTTACTCCGAGCTCCCCAAAAAGCTCCTCGGGCTCGAGGCGCCGGCCTTTCCCGGTTCCAAGTACCTGGCGCTCGTCCTCGGGTCTGGAATCTATTTCTATTGCGGCTGGGTGTTCCTGGCCGGGGCACGGAGGGAGCTTCGGGCCCGCCTGCCCGGAATGATGACGCTGATCGCCCTGGCCATTACCGCGGCATATTCCTTCAGCGTTTATGTCATCCTAACGGGGGGCGAACATACGCTCTTCTGGGAGCTTGGCACCTTGATCACCATCATGCTTCTCGGCCACTGGATCGAGATGCGCGCCGTCCAGGGCACGCAGAGTGCCCTCAGGGACCTCGCCAAGCTCCTGCCCGATCAAGCGGAGGTCATAAGAGGCGAAGGGACCGAGATCGTCACTCTTGCGGAGCTTAAAGAACGGGACCTGGTTTTGGTAAAGCCGGGAGGAAAGGTGCCGGCTGACGGACGCATTGTTGAAGGCCGGTCCGAGCTAAACGAATCGATTATCACGGGTGAATCAAAACCCGTCTCCAAGTCCGCAGGTGATGAAGTCATTGCCGGGTCGATGAACGGCGATGGGGCCCTTAAGGTCGAAGTGACAAAGATCGGGGAGGCGACGTTCCTGGCCGGCGTGATGAGACTCGTCGCCGAAGCCCAGGCCTCGAAGTCACGTCTCCAAGTCCTCTCCGACAAGGCGGCGTTCTATCTCACCGTCGTGGCGGTGCTGGCAGGAGGGATCACCTTTTCGGCCTGGCTCCTGTCGCGCGCCGGGTTCGCTGTCGCCACCGAAAGGCTCGTAGCCGTACTCGTCATAGCCTGTCCGCACGCCCTCGGCCTGGCCATTCCCCTGGTGGCCTCGATATCCACCGCGATGGCCGCCAGGAACGGACTTCTTGTCCGCCAGCGCCTGGCTCTGGAGGCGGCTCGGAAGGTCGACGTCGTGCTGTTTGACAAGACAGGGACTCTTACCAAGGGAGCATTCGGGGTTCACTCTATCGTTCCCATTGCGAATTACACCAGAGAACAAGTGCTTCAACTGGCGGCCTCGGTTAACAGCGCGTCCGAACATCCCCTCGCCAAGGCGATGGTCGAGGAAGCGCAGAAGCAGGGACTGGCTCTTCTCGCCACTAAGAATTTTGAGCGCCTGCCGGGCAAGGGCGCCAAAGCCGAGATCGACGGAAGAGAGGCGCGGGTCGGCAATGATGCATTGCTTAATGAAGCCGGAGCATCCGTCCCGCTTGAACAGCAATCGCAGATCGCCCAGCTCTCGGGACAGGGCAAGACCATTATCCATGTCCTGGCGGACGGGCACCTTCTCGGAAGCCTCGCCCTGGCGGATGTCATTCGCGAAGAATCCCGCGAGGCCATCCGCTCGCTGAAGAGCCTGGGCGTCAAAGTCGCGATGATCACCGGGGATTCCGAAGACGTCGCCTCGTGGGTTTCACGGGAGTTGAGGCTTGACGAATATTTCGCCAAAGTCCTGCCTCACGAGAAAGCCGAAAAGGTGAAAGCTCTCCAAAAGAAGGGATTGAAGGTGGCCATGGTGGGTGACGGGGTCAACGATGCCCCGGCGCTGACTCAGGCCGACCTGGGCATCGCCCTCGGCGCGGGCACGAACGTGGCCATTGAATCCGCCGGGATCATCCTCGTGAAGAGCGATCCCCGGGACATACCCAAGGTGATCAAGCTTTCGCAACTAACCTATGCCAAGATGATGCAGAACCTTTTTTGGGCATCCGGATATAACCTCGTGGCGCTACCGATCGCGGCGGGGGCCCTGGCCTCAAAAGGTATCATTCTTCAGCCCGCCGTCGCGGCGATCTTCATGTCGCTGAGCACGGTGATCGTGGCCTTGAACGCCTTGTTGCTGCGGGGGAAGAGACTTTGAGACGAAGCGGTATATGAAGATCCGAACTTAACCGAGGAGAACAATTGTGGCTCAACGAAAACAAACCGGTACGATGGTCTTGATCGGCGTAACGTCCGTCCTCATTGGATTGGTGTCGGGCTATCTGATGGGCTTTAGGTCCGGCCTCAACATGAACAAAGGACAAATGGCCGACTTTTCGCCTCTTCAGACACTGTCGGCAAGTCCATCAAGCCCGGCTCTTGATTTGATATTCGCAGGAATCGTCGACGAATTGAACTGCGTATGCGGCTGCAAAATGGAGCTCCGGCCTTGCACGTGCGATGAACAGAAGGGATCGAAGGAAATAAGGGGGTTCGTTCAGCAGCTGGTCCAAAAGGGCCTTCCAAGGCCCGAGATCATCAAGCGTCTCAGTGAAAAATATACTGAAGCCATATTGATAAAGAAAACCTAAAATAAAGGAGGTTCGAAATGAAGAAAGCCACAGCGGCAGTCTTGTTGGCCGGCCTTGTCGGGCTGTTCAGCTTGGCGGCGGACGTTCTCTCATTCAAGGGCGAGATTGTCGACAACATGTGCGCGGCTGAGAACAAGGACAATCTTGCGGATTTCCTCAAAACCCATACCAAAGAGTGCGCCCTGATGAGCGAATGCGTCGCCAGCGGGTATTCGATCTTCGCGGATGGAAAGCTCCACAAGTTCGACCAAGCGAGCAACAAGAAGATCGAAGAGTTCCTAAGAAAGCCGGACAGCAAGCTCCAGGTCGTCGTGAAGGCCGAAAGGGTCGGCAAGGAACTCAAGCTCGTCTCGATCGAAAACCAAGAATAGACCACTCGAACGTCGCCGGGCTCTCCTGGCCATTCTTTGGCCGGTCTGAGCTCTGTTCTTGGGATTGACAGGGACTGGAGACCAGCCTATTGTGGGAGATATGATTAAGGGGCTTTTCCGGCCGGCCGCGCGGCTCCGGTTCCGGCTGCCGGCGATCGGCGTCCTTGCCGCTGCCGCGATCGTATTCCCTCCGGCGCTAACAGCGCAGCACGAGGGGCACATGGGGATGACGCCGAAGGCGATGACGAGCGCCCTCTTCATGGGTCTGCCGATGTCGCGGGAAGGATCGGGGACAAGCTGGCTGCCCGATTCCGCGCCGGTCTTGGCCTGGCATGCGGCGGCGGGATCGTGGTCCCTCATGATCCACGGCGGCGCTTTTCTCCGCTACACGAGCCAGGATGCCGGCCAGGTAGGGTTACGGGGCGGCGACAAATTCGACGCGCCGAACTGGGTCATGATCATGGCCCAGCCTCCCCGCGGAGAGAAGGGGGGCTTCTCGTTCAGGGGGATGTTTTCCCTGGACCGGCTTACGGAGGGCGGGGGCGGCTACCCGCTTCTTTTCCAGACCGGAGAATCCTGGCAAGGCGAGGCCCTGGTCGACCGGCAGCACCCCCATGACCTCTTTTCCGAACTCTCCGTGTCGTACGGTCGGTCTCTGGGCCCTGATGCGGGCATTTTTCTCTATTTCGGGTTTCCCGGCGAGCCGGCGCTCGGCCCTCCCGCCTTCATGCACCGGCCCTCGTCACTGAGCAATCCCGACGCTCCCCTCGGCCACCACCTGCAGGATTCGACCCACATCACCTTCGGCGTCCTGACGGGCGGCGCAAGGTACAAGCAGCTCAAGTTCGATGCTTCCGTATTCACCGGCCGGGAGCCCGACGAGAACAGGTTCGGTTTCGACCGACCCCGCTTCGATTCCTGGTCGGCCCGGCTGTCGCTCAATCCTTCCGACCACGTCGCCCTCCAAGTCTCGCACGGATTTCTCCGCAGCCCCGAAGCGCTCGAGCCCGATGTGGACGTTCGGCGGACCACGGCCTCCCTAATTATGAGCCGGCCTCTGCGCAAGGGGGCGGACTGGACCACGACCCTCGTTTGGGGGGTCAATACGGTTTCGGATCGCCCGGCAACCCATTCACTCCTGGCCGATTCCGAGGCCCAATTCGGACGAGCTTCCGTATACGCTCGGGTCGAGTTCGTGCAGCGGCAGGC
>MEYC01000123.1 GCA_001775715.1 Candidatus Aminicenantes bacterium RBG_16_66_30
GGAGACCAAGACCGGCCTGCTCAAGCTCTTGGGGATCGAGCCTTCGCCGGAATCCGTGGACTACGTCCGGACGAAGGCCCAGTTCCAGCTCCACACCCTGCTCACGGAGCAGCGCCACCCGAAGACGTGGCCGCTCGGCGAGAGGGTCCGGGAGGACACGCTGGCGGGCCTGAAGATGCTGTCCTCGGTCGACGACGACATCCGGGCGAAGATGGACGAGCTCGCGGCGGCGCCCGAAGCGCTCGAGCAGGCCGCCCGGGCCGCCGAGGAGGCGATCCTGGCCGGCCGGAAGATCTACGTCTACGGGTGCGGAGCGACGGGCCGGCTGGCCAAGCAGATGGAGAGCGCCTTCTGGCGCCCGTTCTGGGCCAAGGTCAAGGCGGACCGGAGAATATGGGGGAAGCTCCGAGGGCGGATCCCCGAAGCGATCGAAGAGAACCTCATCGGCGAGATGACGGGGGCCGACCGGGCCCTGATCAGCTCCCTCGAGGGCTTCGAGGACCTCCAGCTCATCGGCCGTCTCCAGCTCGAGGACCGGCGCATCGAGCGGGGGGACGTCGTCATCTGCGTCACCGAGGGCGGCGAGACGTCGTCGGTCATCGGGACGGTCCTGGCCGCCCTGGACCAGTGGCGTGAAGGGCCGGGATACGATCCAGCGGCGAGCCGCCGGCACCTGTATTTCGTCTACAACAACCCGGACGACCGGCTCATGCCGTTCGACCGGAGCCGGCGCGTCATCACCGAGCCGGGCATCACCAAGATCAATCTCACGACCGGGCCGCAGGCGATCACCGGCTCGACGCGGATGCAGGCGACGACGATCGAGACATACGTCGTGGCCGCGATCGTCGAAACGGCCGTCGGCCGGGCGCTGGGGACGGCGCTCGGCAAGCGCGATAGGACCCGGCTCGGCTTTCCGGACGCGGCGGGCGCCGGGGAGAGGTCACGGACCGGGATCGCCGAGAAGCTGCGGGAGTTCGGCGGCGTCCTCGACGGCGCGCGGGCGGCCCTGCCGGCGCTCGCGGCGCTGACGGACATCGAGGCGGCGGCATACGCGGCCGGACGGTTCTCCACATATTACGCGGAGAAGGGCCTGATCACCGTCTTCATCGACAGCACGGAGCGGAGCCCGACGTTCCGGCTCTATCCGCTCGACACGGTCAAGGAGCCGCGGCGGAAGTGTTGGATCCAGGTCTGGACGAAGGCCAGGGCGGCCGGGGAGGCGTGGCAGGCTTTTCTAGGGAGGCCGTTCCGCGGCTTGGCGGCCGAGCGGTACAGGGGGCCGTTCGAGACCGAGGTCGATGACCCATATCTGCGACGGGCGGCCCTGGAGAGCTTGAAGCGGGCGGGCGACGATCAGGCCGATCTCTACGATTTCTCGCTGTCGAAGGCCAACCGGGAGGGCCGGGGGCCGAAGCGGGGGGACGTCTGCGTCCTCGTGGCGATGACCCCCGAGGAGGGCGAGTTCGACCGCCCCGGGTCATCGTTCGGCGAAGTCCTCCGGCTGGCCGCAAAGGGCGGGGCGGACGCGGCCGTGCTCGTCATCACGGACCGGCCGGTCAAGGACTTCCCCCGGCTCGAGGAGCGCGTCCGGAGGCATTTCTCGGGGACGGAGGGACGGCTCGTCTTCGTGCCCGTCCACGCCCGGGCGGCGGGCGACCCGTTCGGGATCCGGCGGCAGATGGCCGCCAAGATGCTCCTCAACGCCCACTCGACGGCCGTGATGGCCAAGCTGGGCAAGGTCGTCGGCAACACGATGACCAACGTCAGTCCGAGCAACCTGAAGCTCGTCGGCCGGGCGACCTACCTCATCCAATCCCACGTCAACGACGTCCTGGGTCGGGCCGAATGGGTCCTGGCGAACGGGGCGCGGGAGCCGATCTCGTACGGCGAGGCCAACGCCGTCCTCTACGATGCGATCTCCACCCTCCGGGACAGGCCGGCGGAGGCGGAGCAGACGGCCGAGGTCGCTCTGTCCATCATCCGCATCCTGGAATCGCTGCGGCGGAAGAGCGGCATCGACCGGGCCGAAGCGCTGGGGATCGTCAAGACCCTCGGCCTCAGCGCCTACCTGTCCTCTTTAAAATAAGAAGGGGTCAAACCCTTAAGGTTGGGCGCCGTCGAGGCTGTAGCAGGGGGCGACCGCGGGGCGGGGCTTGCGTTTCGGCTTCGACTTGACCTGCGGATAGACGAACAGCTCCCCGGCGTAATTCCGCAGCACGACCTGCTCGTCGCTGATCGACTGGAGGTATTTCGGCAGGACCGGGATCTTGCCGCCGCCCCCGGGGGCGTCGATGCAATAATACGGGACGGCCAGGCCCGACGTCCAGCCGCGCAGGCTCTCCATGATCTCGAGCCCCTTCTCGACCGTCGTCCGCAGGTGCTCGGTGCCCGAGACGTAGTCGGCCTGATAGATGTAATAGGGCCGGACCCGGGCGGCCAGGAGCTTCTGCATGAGCCGGCGCATGACGAGCGGGTCGTCGTTGACGCCCTTGAGCAGGACCGTCTGGTTGCCCAGCGGGATGCCGGCGTCGGCCAGCAGGCCGAGAGCCTTCGTCGACTCCGGCGTGATCTCGTCGGGGTGATTGAAGTGCACGTTGACGTAGATCGGGTGGTACTTCTTGAGCATAGCCGCGAGCTTCTCCGTGACCCTCTGCGGCAGGACGCAGGGCACCCGGGTGCCGATGCGGATGATCTCGACGTGGGGGATGGCCCGGACGGCCTTGACGATGGCCTCCAGCTTGCGGTCGCTCAGTAGGAGCGGATCGCCGCCCGAGATGACGACGTCCCGGATCTCCGGGTGAGCCCGGATGTACGCGATCCCGTCCTCGATATACCGGGGATGCATCTTCGACGGATCGCCGACCATCCTCTTGCGCGTGCAGAACCGGCAGTACGAGGCGCAGCTGTGCGACACCAGGAAGAGACAGCGGTCGGGGTAGCGGTGGACGATGCTCGGCACCGGGGAATCGTGGTCCTCCTCGAGCGGATCGGCGACGCCCGTGTCCGCCCGCAGCTCGGCCGCGTCCGGGACCATCTGACGCCACATGGCGTCCCCCCGCTCTTTGATCAGGCCGGCGTAATACGGCGTGATCTGGATCTTGAACATCTTGGCGATCCGGCGGACCTCCTCGACGTCAAGCCCGAACCGTTCGGCGATCTCCTCCGGTTTCCGGAGGGCGCCCCGGAGCAAGCGTTGCCAGTCGTCCATCTCTAAGCTCCTAACGAAAATACTTCGCGTAAATGACGCGGTCGTCCCCGGCCCGGTAGAAGTCCGGGACCCGGGCGACTTCGCGATAGTCCAGATCGATGTAGAACTGCCGCGTGCCGTGGTATTTCGGCTGCGACGACGTCTCGATGAGGATGACCCGTCCGTCGCGCCGCCGGACTTCGTCCTCGATCCAGCGGACGAGGGCCTTGCCCCGGCCCTTCCCCTGCTCGGACGGGGCCACGGCCATCCAGTAGATGTCGTAGGCGTCCTCGGCGAGGGGGGTCGGCCCCCAGGTCATGTAGCCGGCGACGGCCTTCTCGTCGTTCTCGATGACGGCGACGTGATAGTCCTTCTGGTCCGGCTTCCCGAGATAGACGTCCAGGAGCTCTTCGGCCACCCCGACCTCGGCGTCCGTGAAGAATCCCGTCGCCCGGATGAGCCCCAGGACCGGTCCCCTATCGCGCGCTTCCATCGCTCGGATCATGGACGATCTTTCTGTCGAGGGCGTTCCGGACCATCGTGCCCCAGAAGGCGGAGTATTCGATCCCGGCCGCTTTGAGGGCCCGGGCGTAGCCCGCGTTGGTGCTGATGTCGGGGTTCGGGTTGACCTCGAGGATGAACGGACGGCCCTTGGCGTCCATCCGGAAGTCCACCCGGGCGTAGTCCCGGCAGCCCATGGTCCGGAACGCGGCCGCGGCCAGGCCCTGGAGGTTCGCCCGGACGTCGTCGTCGACGGGCGCCGGGCAAACGGGCGGCGTCTTCTGGTAGAGCGGATTGTCCTCGAACCACTTGGCCTCGTAGCCGAGGATGCGGGGCATGTCCTTGGGCATGGCCGAAAAGTCGATCTCGGAGACCGGGAGCGGCGTCACGGCGCCGTTCTCCATGACCGAGACGTTGAACTCCCGGCCGTCGATGAACGACTCGACAAGGGCGGGCTGCTTGTAGTTCGCCAAGCAGCGCCGGACCTGCCGCCGCAGCGACTCCTCGTCCCGGACGACGGAGTCGGGGGTGATCCCCAGGCTGGCGTCCTCGGAGTTGGGCTTGACGATGAGCGGGAACTTCAGCTCGAGGGGCTCGTCCCCCGTGAACATGAGCTGGGCCGGGGCCGTCGGCAGCCCGGCCGCTTTCAGCACGGCCTTGGCCTTGAACTTGTCCTGGCAGATGGCCAGGGTCTTCGACGCGCTCCCGGTGAACGAAAGGCCCAGGAGCTCGAAGATGCCGGCGACGTTCGATTCCCATTGGGGCCGGCCGTAATAGCCCTCGCAGAGATTGATCAGGGCGTCGGGATTGAGCTCCTTGACCCGCCCCAGGAAATTGAGCAAGCTCCTCTGGAGCGGGACGAGCGAGGCGCCGATCTCGAGCGAGCGGACGGCGTCGTGCGCCTGCTGGGCCATCTCGGCCACGGACTCCTCGGACAGACGCTCGCCCGTCGCCGTCGGTCTCGGTTCGTAGGCGTTGTAGACGATCGCGATGTGCAGGGCAGGGTTCATGCACGATCCGCGAGGACCGCCGGCCGCTCGCTCGCCGCGGGCCGGATGCGCGTCGGACGGAGGCCGTATCGCTTGGAGGCCTCCTCCACGACCCTATGGATCAGGTCCGAGTAGGAATACCCGGCGGTCCGGGCCGCCTTGGGCAGGCACGAGTTATCCTCGGGCTTGGGCAGGATCCCCGGCAGGGGATTGACCTCGAGGATGTTGGGCTCGCCTTTTTCGTCGAGCCGGACGTCTATCCGGGCCCAATCCCGGATCCGCAGGACCCGGCAGGTCCGGACGACGACGTTCTCGATCTTGGCCCTCAAGACCGCGGGGATGGGCGCCGGGCACTTGAAGATGTCCAGCGGCTTCTCCGGCGTGTCCCAGAGCCACTTGGCCTCGTAGGAATAGACCGGGGCCGCTCCGGCGGGGAGCTGGCTGTGGTCGATCTCGACGATGGGCAGGACTTCGTAGTTCGGGTCGTTGCCGAGGACGCCGACGGTGAACTCGCGGCCGGCGAGGAAGCGCTCGACGATGACCGGCTGCCGGTAGGTCCCGACGACCTCCTCGACGCGCTCGTAGAGCTCGCCCAGGCTCTGGACGAGGGAGTTGTTCCGGATGCCCTTGCTCGAGCCCTCATACAGGGGCTTTACGATGGCCGGCAGACGGACGCCCGCCGGGATGGCCGACGCCGACTCGACGATCCAGAAGGCCGGGTTCGGGACCCTGTGGTAGGACAGGATCTCCTTGGCCCGCGACTTGTCGAGGCAGATGCCGAGCGTCAGCGGGTCGGACCCCGTGTGGGGGATGTTGAGCATCTCGCAGACCGTCGGGATATGGGATTCGCGGTTGGGCCCGACGACGCGCTCGGAGATGTTGAAGACAAGGTGCGGCCGCTGACGCTTCAGCCGGCCGAAAGCCTTGTCGTCGGATTCGATGAAGACGACCTGGTGTTTTTCCTGGAGGGCATGCCCGACCGCGGCGATGGTCTCGTCCGAATCGCACTCGGCGAGCATGTCGGGTGGTAGTGGAGGCTCTTCCTCCTCGCTCTTCGGCTCGTCGGGACGGGGCGACAGCGTCGCTTCCATTCCCGTCTTCGAGCTATAGACCAAAGCAACTTTCATTTCGCGTTCCTTCTTTCAGCCATTTTCATTTATAGACCATTTGAACCAATTGTCAAGTATTTTCTGGGTCGCGACCGCTTTTATTTGTGGAGGCGCCGCGGCGCGGCACCATTAGTAGTGTCGTTCGACCGCGCTCGTTTGAGCCGCGCGACGCCCCGAAGCGGCCGGCGCGGGCGGGTTGGCCGCGCGGGTCCAGGCGGGTGACGAACGGGGAGTTCATGGCGGCGGTCCGGGTGATCTTTACCTGAAAAAGAGGAGGGTAACGACGACATAGAGCGGGATGAGCACGGCGAATGAATAGAGCATGTAGCCGAAGAACGAAGGCATCTTCAGCTTGTATTCCTCGGCGATGACCTTGACCATGAAGTTCGGGCCGTTGCCGATGTAGGAGTTCGCGCCCATGAAGACGGCGCCGGCGCTGATGGCCATGAGGAGGACCGTCGGGATGCCCAGCGTCGGCCCGTTGAGGCCGAGGCCTTGGGCCATGGAGAAGAAGGCCAGGTAGGTCGGCGTGTTGTCGAGGAACGAGGACAGCGAGCCCGTGGCCCAGAAGAACTGCCAGGGCTGGGCGATGCCGAGCTCCGCGGCCCGGGAACTGAGGATGAGCAGGGCCGGGACCATCGTGATGAAGATCCCCGCGAAGAGGACGGCCACCTCGATGATCGGGTTGTACGTGAACCTGTTGTCGGACCGGCACTGACGTTTAGTCGTCAGAAGAGAGAGGATTGCCATAAGTATGAGCGCGCCCTCGCGGCGGGGGAAGGGCAGGAAGACGCCGGCGATGACGCCCGCGAGCCAGAGGAAGTTGATCGTCCCGGTCATGTGCATGGGGACGACCCGCTGCCGGTCGCGGATGAGGTCGCGGCACTCCTCCTTGCGATACTGATAGCTGTCGTAGAGGTAGAACATGAGCAGGACGCCGCCGATCATGACCGCCCACAGGGGAAAGAGCCGCAGCGTCCAGAAGAACGGCACGCCCTTGATGAAGCCCATGAAGAGCGGCGGGTCGCCCAGGGGCGTCAGCAGGCCGCCGATGTTGGAGACGACGAAGATGAAGAAAATAGGGACGTGGAGCGTGTGCCGACGCTCCGAGTTCGTCTGGAGGAGGGGCCGGATGAGGAGCATGCTGGCCCCGGTCGTGCCGATGAAGTTGGCCAGGACGGCGCCGACGAGGAGGAACAGCGTGTTGACCTCGGGCGTCGCCTTGAGGTCGCCCTTGAGGACGATGCCCCCCGAGATGATGAACAGGGCCGTGAGCAGCAGGAGGAACGAAGCGTAGTCCTTCATCGACAGGATGAGCTCGTGGGGGGCGTTGAACAGGAAATAGACGGCGATCGGCAGGGACCAGAGGAAGGCGACCAGGCCCTTGTTCTTGTGATCGTCCCAGAAGTGGGGCGCGCGGAGCGGGAGGAGGGCGATGGACAGAAGGAGCCCGATGAACGGGACGACGGTCCATAAGGACAGCGACTGGCCGAGCTCGTGCGGATTCATGAGATGCGTATTGTAGCGGAAGCCCGCGTTTTTTCAAGGGAGATCGAAATCCCAGCGGGATACCGGTCCAGGCCGGGCGGGCGGTTCACGGCAGGAAGGCCGTGGAGAGGTAGAAGGCGCGGGCCGGCAGCTTCCGGCGGAGGGCCTTGCGCTCGATCGGCCGGAGCAGGGACCGGTCGTCGCTCGGCGGCGTCAGGAAGACGAGCGCGGCCCCCGCCGCCCAGAGCCCTTCGAGAAGCTCGAGCGGGAGACCCCGCTCGATGTGGACGACGGCCCTCGAGCCCGCGCGCACGCCGGCCCGGGCGATCTCGATGGCCAGGGCCGCTCCGGGCTCGTCCGTGATCGCGGCGTCCGAGAAATGGACCCAGGCGCGATGGCCCGCCGGCGCGGCGAGTTCGGCGACGAGCGGACCGACATGGGTGAGCACGAAATACGCTTTCCCTCTTCTCGCGGCGGCGGCGAGGCCCACGAGGCTCCCGGCGTCCCGGGGATGCGTCCGGTCGGAGATGTGGAAGTCCAGGCCGCGCGCGAGAAGGTCCTCGAGGGCCTGGAGGGTCGGGCCCGAAGCGGCCCCGGCGGCGGGAAGAGGGCCGTTCCAGAGAACGCAGAGGTGCGTCCCGCCGCTCCGGCCGGCCTCGACGAGGATCCCCCACTCGTCGGCCCGGGGCCGGACGTCATCGGAGGTGAGGATGCGCGCGCCGCCGCGGGCCAGGGCCTCGACCTGCGCCAGGTCGAACCGGCCGGTATCGAGGACGCTCAGGCGGATGCGGCGCCGCCCGGCGTAACGGACGGCGTCGAGAAGGGCCTCGTGATCGAACTGGTCGTCGCGGACCACGAGGTCCTGGCGCATCCGGACGCGGTCCATGAGCTCGTACGTCCGCACGACGCCGGCGATGCCTTTTTCGACCGGGTGTTCGCTCATTTTCAGAATTTCAAGATATACCATCCCGCCCCGGGACTGTCAAACGGCCTCGCCTTGATATTCCCGGCTGCGTCCGTTATCATCCTCAGCGGAGGGAAGCCGGAGTGAAGTCCTGCGTCGTGCTGTTTTCGGGCGGACTCGATTCGACGACGGCGCTCGCCTGGACCAAGGCCCGTTACGACCGGGTCCACGCGCTGACCTTCGACTACGGCCAGAGGCACCGCGTCGAGATCGGCTTCGCCCGCAAGGCCGCCCGCCGGGCGGGCGTCCCCCACGCCGTGCTGAAGATCGACCTCAGGCCGGTCGGCGGCTCGGCCCTGACCGACGCGCGGATCCCCCTCCCCCGATCCGCGAAGCCCGCCAGGCGCAGGGCCGGACCGCCCGCGACCTACGTCCCGTTCCGCAACGGGATCTTCCTCGCTCTGGCCGCCGCCTGGGCCGAGGCCCGCGGCCTGCGTGATCTCATCTGCGGCTTCCACATCGCCGATTCCCCCGATTACCCCGATACGACAAAAGCCTTCGTCAGGGCCATGGAGAAGGCCGTCCGCGCCGGCACGAAGGCCGCGTTCGGAGGCCCGGCGCCGCGGATCGTCACGCCGCTCCTCGGACTCGGCAAGACAGACATCATCCGGCTCGGCCTTCGTTTGGGCGCCGACTTTTCCTATTCGGTCTCCTGTTATGCCGGCGCCGAACGTCCGTGCGGGACATGCTCGTCCTGCCGTTTCCGGGCCCGGGCCTGGAGGGCCGTCGGCCGCGAAGACCCTCTCCTCACCCGTCTCCGCAAGGGAGGACAACGATGAGCTGGACACTCAAGGTCCGGGACAAGTTCTCGGCCGCTCACTATCTCCGGGAGTATAAGGGCAAGTGCGAGAAGGTCCACGGCCATACCTTCGAGGTCGAGGTCGCTGTCGGCGCCCGCGAGCTCGACCGGACGGGCATCGGCTTCGACTTCACCGGGATCAAGAAGGCCCTGGCCGCCGTCCTCCCCGACCACACCCTCCTCAACGAGGCCTTCCCCTTCAATCCGTCCGCCGAGAACCTGGCCCGCCACTTCTACGGCGAGCTCAAGAAGTCCTATCCGGTCGAATCCGTGACCGTCTGGGAATCCGAGGATGCGTCGGCCACCTACTCTGAAAGCGACTGAGATCTTCGCCTCGGTCCAGGGCGAGGGCCTCCGGCAAGGCGAGCCGACCCTATTCGTTCGCCTCGCGGGCTGCAACCTCCGCTGCGGCTTCTGCGACACGAAGAAAGCCTGGCGGGCGGGCCGCGAGCTCCCGGTCGACGCGATCGTCGAGGAGGTGGCCCGGCTCCGCCTCGGCTACCCGGCCGCGTGGGTCTGCCTGACCGGCGGCGAGCCGCTGGCCCAGAACGTCCGGCCGCTGGTCCTCCGGCTCCACGAAGCCGACCTCAATGTCCAGATCGAGACGAACGGGACTTTCCCCCCCGATCCCCGGGCCGATTGGCACACCGTTTCGCCCAAGCCGCCCGATTACGACGTCCACCCCGGATTCTTCAAGCGGGCCCGGGAGGCCAAGCTCGTCGTCTGCCGGGACCTCACGCTCGACGCCGTCAGGACCGTGCGGGCGGCCTTCCCCGCCGCGACGCCCATCTTCCTTCAGCCCCAATCGAACGCGGCGTGGAGCCGGAAGAAGGCGCTCGAGCTTCTCGCCGGGACGCTGCGGTCGGGGCTCGAGGGGGTCCGCCTGTCCGCCCAGCTCCACAAAGTTTACGGGATCGGCTAACCGGCCGGAGGGGCCTCTTCCGCGCGATCCGGATCGGCGGAACGGCGTTCGAAGAACCTGTAGCCGGACCTCGTCAGATAGACGCCGGCAAGGGTGACGGCCGCGCCGACGGCCTGGACGGGGGTCAGGCGCTCGCCGAGGACGATGCCGGCGAAGGCGATGGCCAGGATGGGGGTCAGGTTGCCGTAAACCCCCGTCTTGGCGCTGCCGACCTTTTTCACCGATTGGTACCAGAGGGCGAAGCAGAGGAAGATGGCCACGAGGCCCGCGTAAACGACGGCTCCCCAGCCCTGCCAGGGGACCCGGGCCCATTCGATCCGGACCAGCTCCCGGGCCGCGAACGGCAAGTAGACCAGGGTACCCACGATCGTCCCCACCGCGGCCAGGCGGAAAGCCGAATTCCGCTCGAGGATGGGCTTCGAGAAAACCGTGTACCCGGCCCAAAAGGCGTTGGCGATGAGGATGAGGACGGCCCCGCGCCACGCGTCCCAGGTGAATACGAGGCCTCCGTTCGCGCCGGAGACGACGAGGAGGAAGCCGCCGAAGGAGATCGCGATACCCGCCCAGCCGGCGAGGGGGATCCGCTCTTCGCCGGCCGCCGTGGCCATCAGGGCGATGAATATGGGGCTGGTCCCCATGACGATCGACGCCGTCGACGCGCTCATCATGCTGATGGCCTTGATGAAAACGATTTGATAGCCCGTGATCCCCAAGAGGCCCAGTCCGGCCGCCTTCCAGACGTCCCCCTTCCGCCCGAACGCGAGCCGGCCCGGCCGGGCGATGAGGACGGCCAGGTAGGCCAGCGCCGCCAGGCTCAACCGGACGGCGTTGAAGCCGTGGGGCGAAAGGGACCGCAGGCCGATCTTGAGCACCGAGATGTTGACGGCCCAGAGGACGACGACCAGGACGATCAGCAGGTCGGTTCCGGAGAGGCGCGCTCCGTTCTTGGCGGCGGTCCGGGCGCTGGTCTTCATCGTTTTCGGTCCGCGGGAAGGGAGGGCGGCTCCTGGAGGAAAAGGCTCCGGCTCAGGACCGCCGCGTCCTCGGGCGGGGGGTGCGGGCTTCAACGATCGAGCGGAGGCCACCCCGGGGATTGAATTCGCCCCGGACGATGGCGCTCTTCGGGCGGCAGGCGCGCACGACATCCTCGAGGATCCGGTTGACGACGTTCTCGTAGAAGATGCCCAGGTTGCGGTAGGCTAGGAAGTATTCCTTGAGGGATTTGAGCTCCAGGACCCGCCCGGCCGGGACATACCGGAGGGTGATCGTGCCGAAATCCGGCAGGCCGGTCTTGGGGCAGACGGAGGTGAACTCCGGGAAATCGATGGCGATCTCGTAATCGGGGAACTGGTTGGGAAAGGTCTCGAGCGGCGGAAGCTTCGCGTCCAGGCCGGCTTTGGCTTCGCGGTCCGTGTATCCGGGCATGAGCGTCCTCACTAACTCCTTGAAGGGACCAATGATATACGATTTCCAGGGCCCGCACAACCCAACTCCCGGCCGATCATCGTCCGGCCGCGGAGGGGCCTCGGGGATCCGCTCCGTTCGCTGCGGTGAATCTTCACGCCGTCCCGGTCCGGAGCCCGTTCTTAGGTCTCCGTCCCGAGGCCGGCTAATTCACCGCTTTATGCTCACTCCGGGATTCCCCTCAGCCCCTTCTTCCGCGGCCTCCCGACTCGCCCCCATTCCCCGGGAGGTGGGGTTCCCTTATAATAGAGGATGAAATCGTGTCTCGGAACGAAAGAACAAGCATGAGCGAATGCAAGAGCGCGAAGAACAAGGCCCGGTGCAATTGCAGCTACGAGCCGTGCAGCCGGAAGGGCGTCTGCTGCGACTGCCTGGCCTATCACTGGAGGAACCGGGAGCTCCCGGCCTGTCTGTTCCCGGACGCCGTGGAGAAAACGTGGGACCGGTCCCTGCGCCGGTTCATCGAGATCTACAAGGACGAAGCCTGATGGCCGGGCACCGCTTCGTCTACGGCCCGGTCGCCTCGCGGCGCCTGGGCTTTTCTCTCGGCGTCGACATCATCCCCTTCAAGACCTGCACGCTCGACTGCCTCTACTGCCAGCTCGGGTCGACCGGCCGGACGACCGTCCGGCGCCGGAGCTGGTTCCCGCCGCGGGAGATCCTGGCCCAGGTCCGGGCGGCCCTGGATTCGGGGCAGAGGATCGACGTCATCACCTTCTCCGGCTCCGGCGAGCCCACGCTCAACAAGGACCTCGGGCGGATCATCCGCGCGATCAAGCGGATGACCCGGATCCCCGTCGCCGTTCTGACCAACGGAACGCTCCTCACGCGCCGGGACGTCCGGCGCGATCTCGCCGCCGCCGATATCGTCGTCCCCTCCCTTGACGCCGTCCCGGCCGGTCTCTTCCGGCGCGTCAATCGGCCCCACCCGTCGCTCCTCAACGCGAAGATCATCGACGGCCTGGCCCGCTTCCGCGACGAGTACCGGGGCGAGATCCGGCTGGAGATCATGCTCGTCAAGGGCGTCAACGATTCGCCAAACCATATCGAGGCCCTCAAGGCCGCGGTGGCCCGCATCCGCCCGGACAGGATCGAGCTGAACACGGTCGTCCGGCCGCCCGCCGACCGCAGGGCCGCGCCCCTCGGCCCGGCCGATCTCCGGAGGGTCCGCGCCGTCCTCGGCCCGCGGGCGGAGGCCGTCGCCTCGTTCGCCCGGCGGAAGCAGGCCCCGGCGGCCGGGGCGCTCGAACGGGCCGTCCTGGCCACGGTCGGCCGGCGCCCCCAAACGGCGGAGGACATCGCCGTCGCCCTCGGCCGGCACCGGGACGAGGTCCTCAAGGCCCTTTCCGCCCTCGTCGGCCGGGGCCGGGCCCGGACCGTCGTCCACGGAGGGAGGACCTATTTCGCCGGCGGCCGCGGATAACTTTACTTGAGCCTGGCGCTGTGATAGCATTCTCCATCTCAAAGGCCCGAGCCTGAAATCCGATCGCCTGACGAGGTTGTGCCTTCTACAAGCCCGGAGCGGCCATCGACGGACGGCGCGCCTCTCTATTCCTCCAGACCTTTCCGGCGGCTTCGGGAGGTTTCTGTAAAGGAGCGCGGCATGTTTCTTAACACCCATTTCCCCAAAGCCAAAAAATACTGGTACAAAGGAACATTCCACGATTGGTCAGAAGGCGGCTGCCACCCCATGATGCACGCCCTGCATTACGGCACGGCCGTCTTCGAGGGCATCCGGGCCTACAGCACCGCCCGGGGGCCGGCCGTCTTCCGGCTGCCGGAGCACAACGACCGATTCCTCGTCTCGGCCGAAGCGGCCAAGATGAAATCGCCTTACACCAAGGACGAGATCGCGGAGTTCATCAAGCAGACCGTCCGGGTGAACGGTCTCGACAGCTGCTACATCCGTCCCCTGCTCTTCTACTCCTTTGGCAACCTCGGGCTCGTGCCCAAGGCCTGCCCTGTCGAGCTGGCCATCAGCGCCTGGGAGTGGGGCGCCTACCTCGGCGAGAAGGCGGCCCAAGGCGTCCACGCCTACATCGTTCCCTGGCGCCGGGTCCATCACACCCAGTTCAACATGGCGGCCAAGCTCGGCGGCGTCTACGTCCAGTCGACGATCTGCGGCCTCGAAGCGCGCGAACAGGGCTTCGACGAGGCCATCTTCCTGAACATGGAAGGCCGTGTCGCCGAAGGGCCCGGCCAGAACGTCATCATCGTCAAGAACGGGACCCTCGTGACCAACGGCCGGCAGGAATCCGTGCTCGAGGGGATCACCCGGACGAGCCTCCTCGAGATCGGCCAGGACCTCGGCCACAAGACGCGGATCGCCCCGATCACCAAGGAGGACCTCTTCGGCGCCGACGAAGCCTTCTATTGCGGCACGGCCGTCGAGATCATCCCCATCGTGGCGGTGACCGACGGGTCCGACCCGGCCGCCCCGCGGGCGAAGCACGTCATCGGGACGGGCACGCCCGGACCGGTCGCGCGGGCGATGATCCAAGCCTTCCAGGACGCCGTCTCCGGGCGCACGCCCCGCTACGAGAAGTGGCTGACCTACGTCGGAAAATAGGTCCCGGCGTCCGCCTCCGGGCCGTCGGCGTCGTCCGCTCGCTCTTCAAAGAGCCCTCCGATCTGCCGCCCCCCGCGTTCGCCCCGCCGCGCTTCTTCGAGCGGTCCCTCGGCGAGATCGAGGTCTTCCCGGAGTTCGCCGAGGCCCTCGACGACATCGAGGGGTTCTCGCATATCATCGTCCTCTTTCATTTCCATCGGGCCGGGGAGGCCAAGCTCCGGGCCGTCCCCCCGGGCGAATCCCGGCCGCGGGGCATCTTCTCCACGCGCTCGCCGCACCGCCCGAATCCCCTGGGCCTGAGCGTCCTCAAGCTCCTCCGGAGGGACGGACGCCGGCTCGAGGTCGCGGGGGTCGACATCATCGACGGGACGCCCGTCCTCGACATCAAGCCTTACACCACCCGGGACCGGAAGTCCCGTATCCGGACCGGCTGGCTTCAGGGAAAGCCGCGCCCCGCGCGCTAGCGCCCCGCGGGGCGGGCCGACATCCAGGAGGTCCCGACATGCGCATGCGTTCGACAACCATCGCCCTCCTCGTCCTGGCCGCCGCGGCCCTGGCCGGCCAGGACCTGCTCGAAGACCTCGGACGGACCCAGGACTACCGGAGCCGCCGCATCTCGTCCTACGACAGAAGCGGCGGGAACCGCGACTCGATCGCCATCGAGCCGGGCAAGACGGCCGTCCTGGCCGAGATCGACGGCCCCGGGGCCATTCACCACATCTGGACGACGATCGCGGCGGAGCCGTTCTACGGCCGCAAGATCGTCCTTCGCGTCTATTGGGACGGCGAGCGTTCGCCCTCGGTCGAAGCGCCGATCGGCGACTTCTTCGGCGTCGGCCACGGCCTCAACAGGAACTTCGCGTCCCTGCCGATCATCTGCTCGTCGGAAGGCCGGGCCCGGAACTGCTACTGGTATATGCCCTTCCGCCGGTCCTGCCGGATCACGGCGACCAACGAGGGGACGCGGGCCGTCGACGCCTTCTACTACTACGTCGATTATCGCGAGCTCGGGGACCTGCCGGAGGAGACGCCGTATTTCCACGCCCAGTATCGCCAGGATTTCCCGCCGGACGAAGACCGCGGCTACCTGCTCCTCTCCGCCGAGGGGTCGGGGCATTATGTCGGCTGCAACATGAGCGTCCTCCAGCGGGCCATGGGCTGGTGGGGCGAGGGCGACGACATGATCCAGGTGGACGGAGAGCCCCGGCCGTCCCTCCACGGGACCGGATCGGAGGATTATTTCTCCGACGCCTGGGGCATGCGGGAATCGCAGAGCCTCTTCTACGGCTGCCCCCTCCAGGAGGAGGATTTCCAGACCGGGTCCAAGGCCACGGTCTATCGCTTCCACGTTCCCGACCCCGTCCCGTTCAAGCGGTCCATCCAGGTGACGATCGAGCACGGCCACGCGAACGACCGGCAGGACTTCCTCTCCTCGGTCGCCTACTGGTACCAGACGGAGCCCCATCGGCCTTTCCCCGCGCTCGCCCCGGTCAAGGACAGGCTCCCCTTCGCCTTCGAGGCCCCGGAGAACTTCGTTCTGCCGGAATGGGAAGGGCCCGAACCGGGCTCGCCCGGAGGATTCGTCGATCGCGGCGCCGGTCTGCGCATGAGCGGACCGCGGCTCGCCGCCGGCCTGTCTTCCTTCTACAGCCGGACGGGAACGAGACTGCCCTTCCTCCGGACGGACGGGGCCGCGGCCGGCGCGAGGGCCGAGCTCCGATTCCCGGTCGTTGTCCGCGACCTCTACACCCTCGAGCTCCATTTCCTCAAAACCCCGGCCGCGGGAGATCTGCGCGTCCTCGGGAGCCGCGGCGCGGCGGAAGGGCCTGAGGTCCTCGGCCGTTTGGAGGGCTACGCCCCGGAGGCGACGCTCGCGACCGTATCCGTCAAAGGCCTGCTCCTCGAAGCCGGAGAGAACTCGCTGGCGTTCGAAGCGGAGGGAAAGAACGTCCGGAGCGCCGGGCACGACCTGTTCTTTGTCGGCTTCGGGCTTCGGCCCGACGCCCGCCGGTTCGTCCGCGAGTGGAACCTCGTCGGCCCCTTTCCCGCCGCCGACATGGACGACCTCCCGACCGTCTATCCGCCCGAAACGGAGACGGCGCCGGCGAAAGGCTACAAAGGGAAGAACGGCGCGGGCGTGAGCTGGCGGACGTTCAAGGCCGGCGATTCCGGTTATATCCGTCTCGACGACCTCATCCGCCCGAACGAACAGGCGATCGTCTACGGGCTCGCCTACGTCCTTTCCCCGGACGACCGCGACGCGACTCTCCTCCTCGGCAGCGACGACGGCGTCCGCGTCTGGATCAACGGCGAGATCGTCCACACGAATCCGGTCTACAGGGCCGCCAGGCCCGACCTGGACCGGGTCACCGTCCGCTTGAGGAAGGGGTGGAACAAGGTCCTGGTCAAGGTCCTCCAGGGAGCCGGCGGCTGGGGCTTCTATCTGCGTTTCGCCGATCCCGGGGGGGAGATGCGCTACGCCCTCAAGCCGGAATAGCCGGAGAAAGTGACGGGTCAGGCCGCCAGGACCTCGTCGGCCGCCGCGGAGACGACATCCCAAGCGCCGCGGACGTGGCGCTCCTCGGTCGTCCGCTGGCCCACGACCAGCCGGATCGTGTACTTGCCGCGGAGCGTCGTGTGGGTCAGGAAGACCGATCCCGAGGCGTTGACGCGGGCGAGGAGCGTGCGGTTGAGCTCGTTGAGCGCGGCTTCGTCCCGGCCGTCGTTGAGCCGGAAGCAGACGAGTCCGAGCTCGACCGGCGCCAGGAGCTCGAAGCGGGCATCCCCTTCGATCCAGTCCCGGACGAGCCCGGCCAGCCGGAGATGCTCGCGGACCATGGCCTGAAGCCCTTCGACGCCGTAGGTCCGGACGACGAACCAGAGCTTGAGGGCGCGGAAGCGGCGTCCGAGCTGGATCCCCCAATCGCGGTAGTTCTTGACCTTGGCGTCGACGCCGGTCTTGAGATACTCGGGCTGGATCTCGAAGGTCCGGACGAGAGCCCCGGCGTCCCTGACGAAATAAGCCGAGCAGTCGAAATTCGTGACCATCCACTTGTGCGGATTGAAGACGAAGGAATCGGCCAGCTCGGCCCCGTCGAGGATCCAGCGCTTCTCGGGTAGCAGGGCCGCCGTCCCCGCCCAGGCCGCATCGACGTGGAGCCAGACGCCGTGCTTGCGGCAGATCTCGCCGATCGGGCGGAGGGGGTCGATGGCGCCCGACGACGTCGTGCCGACCGTGGCCACGACGCAGGCCGGGACGAGGCCGGCCTCCCGGTCCCTGGCCAGGGCCTCTTCGAGCTTCTCCGGGATGAGGGCGAACCGGCCGTCCGTGGGGATGCGGCGGAGGTTCTTTTTGCCGAAGCCGGCGATCTTGACACCCTTATCGATGCTCGAGTGGACCTCCTCGGAGGCGTAAACGGTCAGCGGGGTCTTGAGCCCCGATTCGTTCGATTCGAATCCGGTCGCCTTTTCCCGGGCCGTGAGGAGGGCGCATAAGGTGGCCGTCGAGGCCGTGTCCTGGATGACCCCGGAAAAGCCGGACGGGAGCCCGATCATCTGGCGGAGCCAGTCGACGACGACCTCCTCGAGCTCGGCGGCGGCCGGGGAGGTCTGCCAGACCATGCACTGGGCCCCCAGCCCGGCCGTCAGGAGCTCCCCCAGGACCGAGGCAGGACTGTTGTTGGCCGGGAAATAAGCGAACCAGCCGGGATGCTGCCAGTGGGTGATGCCCGGCACGACGATCCTTTCGAAATCCCGGAAAATGCCGTCCATGGCCTCTCCCCTGGCCGGGGGGACGGCGGGGAT
>MEYC01000124.1:0-936 GCA_001775715.1 Candidatus Aminicenantes bacterium RBG_16_66_30
ATGGAGCCGAAGAAGACGATGCTGGTGGCCGACGCCGCCACCCACCGCTCGGTCTGTGTCATGGAGCCGAAGAAGACGATGCTGGTGGCCGACGCCGCCACCCACCGCTCGGTCTGTGTCCAGCCGTTGAGCTCCTCGCCGAACAGGCCGCTGGCCAAAGTCCAGGTGAGAAGGATGAAGACCAGGAGCCAGCTCCAGTGGATCTCGATGTCCACCCCGGCGATGCGGAATAGGCGAAAACTGCCCTGCATGCGTGCTCCTCGAAGTTACGTCTAGCCTCTCATCTAGCATACCACGCTGGCTCTGGTGGGCGCCGACGGGCAGCGGCCGCTTATGTCTGTAACAAACGACGGCGAATGGCGTCTTAATTTCGAGATGTCCTAGATGCCGGGTGCGGACGGCCGAGGCGGGGGGAAGCTACCTCTCACTAAGCGACGGGCAAGGAATGGACGACAACAGGCCCGGCAACGGTCAGCCAAGGGACGGGCAGCGGCCGAATGGCTCGACCGCACAGGAACCGCACGACCTCCAGCGCTTCTTCCCTCTGGTGAACTCCATCGCGCGCCGCACACTGCGGGGTGAACTGCCGGCCTTCGACTACGGCGACGCGGTGGCCACCGGCTTGCTGGCGCTGGTGAAATCGGAGCGGCGGGTGGGCGTGGACGAGCGCGGCTTCGTTTCCTACGCCTCGCAGCGGGTGCGGGGCGCCATCCTCGACGCCATCCGTGAGCTACGCGGCGGCCCGGTGTTGACCATCTCCCTTAGCTCCAGCGAAGGCCGGGATGGCGATGGTCACGGCTCGCCGTTCGACGTTCCCGATAGCTCCAGCTACTCCAGCCCTGAGTGGGTCGCCGACAGGCACGAATCCATGCGGGAGGTGCGCGAAGCCATCAGGCTACTTTGCCCGCGGGAACAACAGGTCCTTATCCTTCGCTA
>MEYC01000124.1:973-1070 GCA_001775715.1 Candidatus Aminicenantes bacterium RBG_16_66_30
CTGCACATCTCGCCGGCGCGGGTGTCGCAACTGGAGAAGCGGGCCCGGCAAAGGCTGCGCGCTCTGCTGGCCGATGGGAACGGCCGCGGCGCGTGGG
>MEYC01000124.1:1422-1780 GCA_001775715.1 Candidatus Aminicenantes bacterium RBG_16_66_30
GGGTTGTGGCTTCGCGGCGGGCCACCGCGATGTCCCCCGGCTTCTTGATCTCCGTGGTCAGCATTGCCGCTTCTCCCTCCGGTTAGCATCCTCCCCTGCCCCTATAGGGTCTGGCAGGGGGCACTTGTGCCCTTGGGCGGGGAACGCGCTCGATCCATCGGCTCCCTTTCGCCGCTGGACATATTGTGAACTCACCGTTCGATACTTCTATTACGGCGATTTGCTCGTTTTGTTCAGTCCTGGGGGGCGGAGGGAAGGGAATTGGGGGGCGAGATCCGAGGTGGGAAGCCCTTCTGTCTACCCTGCGGGCCCCTCGACCGAGAGCGCCTGGCCGGCCGCAATCGTGACCGGCTCGGCG
>MEYC01000124.1:1809-4721 GCA_001775715.1 Candidatus Aminicenantes bacterium RBG_16_66_30
CTCGATGGCGGCGGGCACTGTTTGGCCTTCGAGCACCACTCGTAGGTCGCGGGCGGCGACGGCGAGCTCAAGCTGGCGTAGGGTGAGCCGCCCCCAGTCCAGGCGCAGCTCGGCGTGGAGGGCGTGGCCGGTGAGGCGCTGGCGGTAGCGGCCCCAGCCCTCGCTGGCGACGAACAGACAGCGGAAGTCCTCGGCGCCGATGCGCGGCGCGAAGGCCATGCGGCCAGCCCTGGCGTCGTAGCGATAGCCGGCGGCCGCCTCCAGCAGCGCCCAGCTGCTCATGGCCCGCACGTAGTGATCCCCATACTCCACGTCGTTCCAGGGGCTGCGCAGGCGGCCGTCCTGGCGGCTGCGCGTCGCCGCCACGATCTCCAGCGCTTCGTCCATCATCCCCTCGAAGAGCATGGCGCCGGCCACGGGGTACTCGTTGCCCGTCCAGACCTCGTCCGAGTACAAGAGGGGGACCGCGGGCCGGCCGCCCTTGGGCCAGGTGCAGTTCAGCAGGCCCGGCTCGTCCTCGCGCAGGAAGCGGCGGCCGGAGAGACCGAGCCCCTTCAGGCTCTTCTTGAGGTTGTACTTGTGGATGGATGCCAGCGCCCGGCGCACGCGCTTGGGGTCGAACAGGTGGCCCAGGCCCAGGATGTGGGCCCACCACTGGCCCACGAGCTGAGCGGAGTGGCAACCTTCGCCGTAGGCCATCGCTGCCTGGGTCGCCGGGTCGAAGCGGTGGACATAGTACTCGCCGCCCCACAGGCCGCGCTCCATGGCCTGTTGCCCCGACTGGAAGCGCCGGCGATAGCCCTGGGCGTCCTCCGGTTGGTCCACGAGGCGGGCCATCTCCTCGCCGGCGCGCAGGGCGGCCAGGTAGAGAGCGCCGATGAAGGAGTTGGGCCCCTGGATGGCCACGTCGTAGGTGTTGGGCTGCGGCCCGTCGATAACGCCGTCGTCGCGGTCGTGATTCGACATAACGTATCCAAGGGCGACACGCACGTGGGGCCAGACGGAGCGCAGCCAGGCTGAGTCGCCGCTGGCCAGGTACTCGCGATACGTGCTCAGGATGGCGCCCAGGAGACCGTCCAGCGCCGGCTCAATGGGGCCCCAAATGGGCCGGCCCCAAAGAGGAGGGACGGTGAGGGGCAGGATCACGCGGTGGGGGAGGTAGCCGCTGGGGTGCTGCTGGTGGCGCCATTCGGTGTCGCGCATGGTTCGCTCCAGCGCCGGGAACAAGCGGGCCAGGGCCATCTCGTAATTCCAGACGTGGTTGCAGTTCAGGGGACCAGCTCCGCCCGTTGAGCGTTCCCAGGGCGTGCTCGCGCCGCGACACCCCTCGAAGCCGTAGAAGCGGCCGTCCTCCGTCCAGAAGCAGGTCGGGGAGCGGATGGTCGACACCTGTGATGAGACGGCGTCCAGGAGCGGCGTGGGCAGGCTGGTGTCGTGGAGGGCCTCGCGGTAGCGGGTCGTGGCGTCGGTTAGGCGGGGCAGGTTGTCGCTAACGTACTCCGCGACGGCTGCCGCCGATGGGAAGCGAACCGCGTAGTGATTGCCGATGCGCCCCGTGGGCGATTCGGCGGGCGGGAAGCCGAGCTGTGGAAAGTCGATCTGGCGGTTGGGGAACCACCAGGTGAGGAGGAAGGTGGCGCTGCCCGTCGCGCCCGGGGCGACCGTGAGCCGCGTGCAGAGGGCGCCGTTGACCGTTCGCCCGGGTCGGCTGGCCATCGAGCGGCCGGGCGTCAGGGCGCCGTCGGTCAGGAAGTCGCGCCAGAGGGCCTGCAAGTCTGTCCAACGGGCGCGCACGCTGGCGCCCGGGTCCAGGGCGGCGGCCACCATCTGGCCCCAGCGGGGATGGTCCGGAGGCAGGCTCACATTGGTCATCTCGATGCCGCGCAGGTCGTCGGAGCGGAAGGGCCGGTTCCGGTTGCCACCGTAGGCTGGATGGCGAACTCCCTCGATCTCCGTCTGGCCGTCCCAGCCGACCGCGTTCTGCTGGCTCATGAGGAGGGACACCTCGGCCGGCGAATCCGCCGGGTTCTCGATCCGAAAGCGGAAGACGATGGCCGGCAGGCCGGAGTCTTCAGCGTCCAGCGGGACGAAAGGAGAGAACGCCTCGAGAATGACGGCGACGGGCAGGGCGTCGTCTTCGTAGTGCACCTCGCCCACCGGGTACTCGCCCACGAAACGGATGCGCTCCACGCCGGGCAGAGCCGCGAGCAGTTTGCGCGAGGCCGGCGGCACCACGTGGTCGGAAACGCCGGGGGCGGGCTCGAAGGCGTCGTCGTAGCGGGCGCCAGACATGAGCACGCGGGCCACCGGCTCCGCGGCGCCGGTCTGGACGCGGACGGCGAAGAAGGAGTGGGGGACGTGGGCGTCGTGGCAGATGCTGTTGAAGATCTGCCACTGGCGCAGCCCGCCGTCGCCGCAGATAGCCACCGAGCCGCAGCCGATTCCGCCCAGCGGCATGGCCAGCGCGCGCAAGTATTCGCCTTCGTAGACCAGGTGGGGTGTGCGGCTCATGCGGGATCCCTCCTTGACGTGTCGCTAGACCGTCCGCGTCTCCATAGTAGGCGCGGGCGGGCTGTTGTCAATCGGGGCTTGCCTTCCGGGCCCAAGGCCTGCTAGATTGGGGCGCCGCTGATGGGTGGCCGTGAGGAAATTCAGCGGCGCAACACGTTGCCCCCGAGCCGTAGGGGCGCCCCTCGCGGGCGCCCTGGGGGTGGGCAGGGGCGAGTCCTTCCCCTACGTCTCTTGGACCATCAGGGCGCTGCAGGGCCCTACGCCAGCCCGAAGGAGGGGTATTGCCATGCATTCGTCGCCGAGCCTTCCTCCGTTTCTGCAGGGCCCCTTGCCCATCACCTTCGCGCACCGCGGCGGCTCCCTGCTCTGGCCTGAGAACACAACGCCTTCCTTCGAAGGTG
>MEYC01000125.1:0-213 GCA_001775715.1 Candidatus Aminicenantes bacterium RBG_16_66_30
CGAGGGCTCGAAAGTGCTGGTGAACTTCTGATGGTGCGTGCGCTGAAGGCAAGGACCCTGAACTGTTTGAACGTCATCGACGCTTATTTCGAGGCACTCCAAGACCGGGGGCAGACGCTGCCGAGGCAGGACATCTACCGGGTGGTCGACATTCTGTTCGACGCCTGGCAGGCGGGAAACGCCGTGTACACCATAGGCAACGGCGGCTCGGCC
>MEYC01000125.1:293-1799 GCA_001775715.1 Candidatus Aminicenantes bacterium RBG_16_66_30
GCCCTGGTGGACAACGTAGCCCTGGTGAGCGCCTGGACCAACGATTCCGGCTTCGGCAGCATCTTCGCCCAGCAGCTCGAGCCCTGGCTCAGTGAAGGGGACGTGGTCATCGAGCTGTCGGTGCACGGGGGGTCGGGCGACGGCGACGCTGGGCCGTGGTCGCAGAACCTGGTGCAAGCCGCTCGTCTGGCCAAGGAGCGCGGGGCGAGGGTCATCGGCTTCAGCGGGTTCGGTGGCGGCGCCCTCAAGGAGATGGCCGACGTCTGCCTGGTAGTCCCGGTGGACGAAGAGCCGCTGGGGACCCCCCTGGTGGAGTCCTACCACGTGGCCCTGCACCACCTGATCTGCGTCGCGCTGCGGCTGCGCATCGCGGAGGACGGCGATGGATAGAGCCGTCTTCCTGGACCGAGACGGGGTCATCAACGCCGCCATCTACAACCCGGTGGAGGGCAAGCTTGACTCGCCCTACAAACTCGAGGACTTCCGGCCGCTGCCCGGCGCCGCCCAGGCCATCCGCCGGATCAATGGCCTGGGCTTCCTGGCGGTGGTGGCGTCCAATCAGCCCGGCGTGGCCAAGGGCAAGTGTGATCCAGCCTTTCTGCAGGCGTTCGACCAGCGCCTGCACTGGGAGCTGGCCCGCCAGGGCGCCTACTTGGACGCCATCTACTACTGCCTTCACCACCCCCAGGCTCAGGTGGAGAGCCTGCGCATCGCCTGTGACTGTCGGAAGCCTGAGCCGGGGCTGCTCCTGCGGGCGGCCCGCGAGCTGAACATCGACTTGGCCCGCTCGTACATGGTAGGCGACTCGCCCACCGACGTAGCGGCGGGCCTGGCGGCGGGTTGCCACACCATCCTGCTCAGCGACGCCGATGACCCGCCCGTGAACGGCCAGCGACCCCATTTCGTGGCGGTCGACCTGGCGGCTGCAGTGCGGGTCATCGCAGAAGGGAGACGGTAGCGCATGGAGATCTTCCTGGATTCGGCCAACGTGGATGAGATCCGCCGCTGGCTAGAGCAAGGGGTCATCGACGGCGTGACCACTAACCCCACCATCATGCTCAAGGACCGCGCTTTCGACGTAGAGGAGCGAGCCAAGGAGATAGCCTCGCTCGTCTACCCGCGGCCCGTGAGCGTGGAGGTGACCACTAACCACGTCGAGCAAATGATCCATGAGGCGAGGGGGTTCGCCAGTTGGGCACCCAACATCGTGGTCAAGGTGCCGGTGATCAACGAGTTCGGCGAGCCCACCCTGCGGGCGGTGCGAACCCTGACCGAGGAAGGGGTGCGGGTCAACCTCACCGCCTGCCTCTCCTTTGGGCAGGTGATGCTGGGCGCCAAGGCCGGCGCCTCCTACATCAGCATCTTCGCCGGCCGGGTGGCCGACGAGGGCCACGACGCGCCTCGGCTCATCCGCGAGGCGGTGGACTGGCTGCGGGACTGGGAGTACCCCAGCCGGATCATCGTGGGCAGCGTACGAGAGGTCATGAACATCCAGGAAGCGGCGCT
>MEYC01000125.1:2025-5443 GCA_001775715.1 Candidatus Aminicenantes bacterium RBG_16_66_30
CACCGGAGGCGCCGGCTACGTGGGCTCTCTTCTGGTGCCGGATCTGATGCAGCGGGGCCACGAAGTCCGTGTGCTGGACAACCTGATGTACGGCCAGCTTAGCCTCCTCCACTGCTTTATCGATGGAAAGTTCCGGTTCATCCGGGGCGACGTGCGCGACAAGGAGGCGGTCAGGAAGGCCGCCGAGGGCGTGGACCACGTCGTCCACCTGGCCGCTATCGTAGGGGCGCCGGCCTGCCGCAGGGACGAACGCTTGGCGTGGGAGGTCAACGTCCAGGGGACGATCAACGTCGCCGAGTGCCGGACGCCGTCGCAGGGGCTCATCCTCGCGTCCACCGGCAGCAACTACGGCGCAGTGGACGGCGTCTGCACGGAGGACACGCCCCTCAATCCCCTCTCCACCTACGGCACCACGAAGACGGAGGCGGAGGCCCACGCGCTGCGATCGGGAAACGCCGTCGTCTACCGCTTTGCCACCGGCTTCGGCCTCTCGCCGCGCCTGCGCATCGACCTGATGATCAACGACTTCGTCTTCCAGGCCGTCAAGAACGGCGCGCTCATTGTCTACGAGAAGGACTTCCGACGGACCTTCATCCACGTGCGGGACATGGTGCGCAGCCTTGTCTTCGCGGTGGAGAACTACGACCGGATGGTCGGCGAGATGGGCGACGTGTTCAACGTGGGCAACGAAACGATGAACTACACGAAGGAGCAGGTCGCCCTGAAAATGCGAGACCGCGTCGACTTCTGGCTCCATTTCGCCGACGTGGGCACCGACCCCGACCAGCGCGACTACGAGGTGTCCTACGAGAAGATCCGCTCCAAGGGGTTCGAGACCGCGGTCAGCCTGGAGCAGGGCATCGACGAGTTGGTTCACGGCTGCCGCATGGTGTCGCTGCGCAATCCCTTCTCCAACGTCGAGGAATAGCACTAGCAATCCGGAGGTGGTCCATGGGCGTCTGGCAAGGAAAAGGGCAGCGGTCACCGGTGGTTCGGGTTTCTTGGGTCGGCACGTCGTCGAGCTTCTGTTGAACAAAGGGTGCGAAGTGTTCGTTCCCCGCAGCAAAGACTATGACCTTGTCTTCTTCGACCAGGCTCAGCAGTGCATGGAGGCTTTTCGCCCTCATATCGTCATCCATCTGGCGGCGTTCTACGGCGGGATCTGGATCAACCAGCTCTACCCCGGCCGCATCTTCTACGAAAACCTGGTCATGGGCGCCCACGTGATGGAGGCGGCGCGGCTGGCCGGCGTCGAAAAGTTCGTGGGCATCGGGACGGCCTGCTCCTACCCGGGCTACCTCGACGGGTACCTGAAGGAGGACAACCTCTGGGACGGCGTCCCGCACGAAACGGTGGTCAATTACGGGCTGACCAAGAAGATGATGGCCATCCAGGGCTGGGCCTACAAGAGGCAGTACGGCCTGAATGCCATCCACCTCATCTTGACCAACCTGTATGGCCCCTGGGACACCTTCGACCCGGACCGCTCTCACGTGGCTGCAGCTCTCATCCGGAAGTTCGTGGAAGCCAAACAGGAGGGCAAGTCGGAGGTCGAGGTGTGGGGAACCGGCAAGCCCGTCCGGGAGTTCCTGTACGTCGAGGATTGCGCCGAGGCCATCGTGCGGGCGGCCGAGCTCTACGACGACGTCTCCCCGCTGAACATCGGCTGCGGTCAAGGAACGTCAATCCGAGAGCTGATCGACATCGTCATGGAACTCTCCGGGTTCGATGGTCGGCTGGTGTGGAACACGGACAAGCCGGACGGGCAGATGGTGAAGGTCCTGGATACGACCAAGATGAGGCAGGTCCTCCAGTGGTCGCCCCCCACGTCGCTTCGTGACGGGCTGGGGAAGACCATCGACTGGTACGTCGCCAACAAGGCCACGGCCGACATGCGAGCCTGAGGAGACTCAGAGGCCAAGCAGTGAAGAGTGCCCTTATCACCGGGATCACGGGCCAGGACGGCTCCTACCTTGCCGAGCTCTTGCTCGGCAAGGGCTATGAGGTGCACGGGCTGATCAGGAAGGCGAGCACCTTCAACACGTATCGCATCGAGCACCTGTTCGCCGATCCGCACGAGGCAGAGGCGGCGATGTTCCTCCACTACGGCGATCTGACGGATGGCAACCAGCTAACTCACCTGATCTACGAAGTCGAACCCGACGAGATATACCACCTCGGAGCCCAGAGCCATGTCAGGGTCAGCTTCGACATGCCGGAATACACCGCTGACGTGACGGGCCTGGGCGCCACGAGGATCCTGGAGGCTATCAGAAGGAGCGGCGTCAAGACCAGGTTCTACCAGGCGTCCAGCAGCGAGATGTTCGGGAGCACTCCTCCACCACAGAACGAAGACTCACCCTTCCGGCCGCGCAGCCCCTATGCGGCGGCGAAGGTCTACGCCTACTGGATGACCCTCAACTACCGCCAGGGCTACGACCTCTTTGCCTGCAACGGCATCCTGTTCAACCATGAGTCGCCGCGCCGGGGTGAGACATTCGTGACACGCAAAGTATCGCGGGCGATTGCCCAGATCATCGCGGGCAGGCAGCAGCTCGTCTTCCTTGGCAACTTGAACTCCAAGAGGGATTGGGGCTACGCCCCCGAATACGTTGAGGCTATGTGGCTCATGCTCCAGCAGGACAAGCCCGGAGACTACGTGGTCGGCACAGGCGAATGCCATTCGGTCAGGGAGTTTGTGGAGGACGCCTTCGGTTACGCAGGGCTGGATTGGGAGCAATACGTGCGGATCGACCCTCGGTATTTCCGCCCTACCGACGTGCAGCTCCTGCTGGCCGACGCATACAAAGCTCGTACGGACTTGGGCTGGGACGCCAAGGTCACGTTCAAGGAACTGGTGTGGATCATGGTGGACGCCGACCTGGAAGCTGAGGGACTGGCCACCCCAGGGAAGGGCAGGCAAGCGTTGATCGACCTCGGACTGACCGAGAGTCCCAGACTGGGACTCGTTCCACTGGGTGTGCAGGATGAGCCGGCCAGCGGATAAGCGCATCGTTGTCACCGGCGGCGGCGGGTTCCTGGGGTCTCACGTCGTCGAGAAGCTGGCGGCGGCTGGCTGCCGCAACATCTTCGTGCCCCGCAGCGCCCAATACGACCTCACCCGAATGGGAGACGTCGCCAGGATGTACGACGATGCCCGCCCGGAGATCGTCATTCACCTGGCCGCCAGGGGCGGCGGCATCGGGCTGAACAAGGAGAGGCCAGGGGAGCTCTTCTATGACAACATCCTCATGGGTGTGCAGGTCATGGAACAGGCGCGGCTCCAGGGAGTGGAGAAGTTCGCCGCCATTGGCACTGTCTGCGCCTATCCGAAGTTCACGCCGATCCCGTTCAAGGAAGAAGACCTGTGGGAAGGGTACCCGGAGGAGATCAACGCTCCGTACGGGCTGGCCAAGAA
>MEYC01000126.1 GCA_001775715.1 Candidatus Aminicenantes bacterium RBG_16_66_30
GGCGGGTCTCGGCCAGGAAGGAGCCGGGGATGGCCAGAAGGGCGAAGATAAAGGTCTTCCAGAGGATGCCGAGCAGCTGTGTATTCAGGCTCACGGCTGGGGCGGCCGTCTCCACAAATCCGGGGAGAAGCGGCGATAAATAAGTGTTGATGAGGCCATAGGCAAGGCCGACAAGAGCGCCGGCCGTGATCCCGGCCGCAACACGCTTGCCCATCTTCTTCCGCCGGGACCAGAGCGAGGCCAGGAAGCCCGCCCCGATAGGCGCCAGGAAGACGGCCCACCAGACGTCCTTCAAGGCCGGGACGGCTCCCGTGGAACCCACGAAAAGAAAGTCGACGGCGACAGCCACGGCCGCACCGATGAGCCCGGCCAAGGGGACGGCCCACCACCGGGGCTTTTTCGAGGCCGCGAGCTCGTCCCGCTTCCTGATCCTGATCCCCAGGCTCAAAGGATAGTTGTAGAACGCGTCGAAGACGGCGTGCTCGAGCCAGGCGCCCCGCTCGCCGAAGACCGGGACGATGTGGACGGCCTCCGTGGCCCAGTGGCCGGCCATGAACCGGGCCAGCTCGGGGAAGCGGTAGGCCATCTGGAGCGGAAAGGCCAGGTAGCCGATGATCTTGAAGAAGCTGACGGGCAGGGCCAGGCGGTAGTCCTTGATGTTCCTCTCTTTGACGCACAGCCCCAAGACATAGAAGCCGCGGACGAGCGAGCCCGGCGAGACGGGCAGGAGGTTGAACGCGCCGACGATGAGCCCGGCCCGCAGGGTCGCCTCCGCCCAGGTAAACTCGGGGTGGCTGAGGATATACACGGCGGCGAGCGTCAGGAAGACGGTCTCCGAGATGAACAGCGTGGCCAGGTGGACGGCCAGGCTCTTCAAGTACTTCTGGATGTAGGGCTCGTCGAGCTGGGCCAGGATGCGGGCCTCGTCCTCCGCGCTGAGCATCCCGTTCTTCCGGCCCTCCCCGATCATGTCGCGGAGCCACTTCTCCCGGACCGCCGGCTTGAAATAGAGCTGGACCGGTCTGACGAACATGATATGCAGGCGCTCTTTGAAGGTGGCCTTGTCCGTCAGGAACTTGTGGACTCCCGGAGGCAGGAAGGCCAGGGGCCGGTTGAGGACGTAAAGCCAGGGCTTTTCGGCGATGGCCAGGGCCCGCCGGTCGCTCACGCGCCCTGACCGGCACCAGCCGATGAGGGCTTCGGCCACGTGGCCGCGGAAAGCCCGGCCGAGATAGCCGGCTTTCGTGAAGATGGCGCCGACGTGACGGCGGATTTCACGCCGCCCCCAGAGCCGGCGGATGAAAGGACCGAGGAGCGGAGCGAGCCACAGGAGCCAGAGGCCGACCGCCCGCCCCGGGAACCGGAGGACGAACAGGAGCGGGGTGAGCAGGGGGAGGAGCCCGAGGAGGACGAAGAGGAGCGCCGCGAAGCGGTTCTTGCGCAATGGCCCGGCCGCTTCCGCGTCGGCCATCTTGCGGATCTCCCAGCCGCGGACCCAGGCGGCGTGGATGGCCGTCCAGAGCCGCGGCTTCGTTATCAGCCGGACGTGGTGATGGCTGACATCCGGGAGAGAGTCCCTGTAGGCCTGGTCCGCTTTTTTGAGCTCTTCGAGCGCGCCGGCCAGGTCCCCGAAAGCATCCGGCCGCGCGGCCGCGTACTCCTCGAGCTTGCGGACGTCGCCCCGGTCGAACTGGACGAGGCTGCCCCGCGCGATGCCCCGGGCGATCAGCTTGAAGTCCGCGGGGCACTGCGGCAGGAAGGGCAGGACGGCCATGCCGGCCCGGAAGTCGACGGCGACGAGGCCGCGCTCCGGTTCGCCGTCCGCCTCCAAACGCTTGAGGGCGTTCGGCTGGCTCTTCAGCGTCCACCATTCGTACTGGCGGGCGAGCTCGTCGGCGCCCATGTCATGCATGAGCCCGACGAGATCCTTCATGAACACCCGCTTGGCCCGATATTCCGGGGAGCCCAATCCTTCCGCGGGCCGGCCCGGCTTCCAGCCGAGCCGGGCGAAGAGATCGTCGTCGATCTCGTAGCGCCAAAGCCGGCCGTCCACCCACTCGCTGAGCTCGCCGCAGCTCCCGAGGACCGGATCGACAAGGGTGGCGAGGACGTCGACGACGGCCCGCTCCGAGCCCAGGCGCTCGCGCGCCCCCCGGCGGATGAGCTTCTGCCACAGCGCTCCGGCCCGGACGGCGTCCGGATTGACCTGCGGCGCGAACGGCGCTTGGAAGCCGATGCCGTAGAGGAGGTTGCGGATGAAGCGTCCGAGGCCCGACACGGGAACGAGGACCTTCAGGGCGTATGCGCCGCCGCGTTCGAGGCCCTCGAGGGGCCCCTCGGGCGCGTCGATCTCGAGGACCCGGACCCTGTAGACCTGTCCTGCGTATCCGCCGCCGACGTGCCGTTCGACGGAAAGCTTGATCCGGGCCGGCCGCGGCGGCCAGACACCCCGGACGTCGTACTCGAGGACCTGCATCGGCTCGTGGCGCCGGACGCGGAGGGGCCGGAAGAGCGACGCGCCGCGGAAGCGCCGTTCCAGCTCGCGGACGACGCCGCCGGAATATTCGGGGTCCGTCATCTGCTCTCTATGGGACTACGGGGTCTTGATCTCCAGGCCGGTCATCGGGTCGGTCAGGCTGATCTTCCGGAGCTGGCCCAGCTTGTCGAGCGGGCCGGGCCATTTGTCGCCGCCCTTGTTGCAGGGCTCGAAGTCGCCGACGATCATGATGACGGACTTGTCCGGGTGGATATACTTCTGCGCGACCTCCTGGACCCGGGCCTTGGTGACGGCCTCGATCCTCGAGCGGAAGGTCTTGTAGAAATCCATGGGCCTGCCGGTCATTTCTAAATTGGCGAAGCTCATCATCGTCGACTGCGAAGACTGGAAGATGTCGGCGAAGCTCTCAAGGTAGTAATTGATGGCCGTCTCCATCTCGGCGTCCGCGACCGGCTCCCTGCGGATGCGGTCGAACTCGGCCAGGATGAGCGAGATGGCATAGCCGACCGTCGATGACTTCGTCTGGACGTAGCCGGAGAAGGTCCCCGGGAAGCCCCACCGGTAGCTGAACCGGCTGCCCTGGTTATAGGACAGGCCTTCATCCGAGCGGACCTTGGTCGTGATCCGCGAGGTGAAGCTGCCGCCGCCGAGGATGAAATTCATGATCTGGACGGCATAGTAATCGGGGTTCGTATCCTGGAGGCCGAGATGCCCTAGGCTGATGTAGCCCTGGTTGATGGCCTTCTGGATGAAGTAGACGCCCGGCTCGGGGGCCGGGAAGCTGGCCGGAAGGGCGGGGAACGCGGCGGCGCCGCCTTTCCAGCCCGCGGCGAGCTTGTCGATCTTGGCCTTGAGGCCGGCCTTCGCGAAGTCGCCGGCCACGGCCAGGATGACGTTCTTGGGCGTGAAGAACTTGGCGTGGAAGGCCGCGAGGTCCGCGGCCGTGACGCTGTCATAGGTCGCCTTGGTCGCCCGCCGGGTCAGGGCGTTATCCCCATAAAGGAGCTTCTCGTACTCGCGGCTGAGGACGCCGCCCGGATTGTCGTTGGCCTGGCGGAGCTGCTCGACGAAGCGGGCTTTGGCCAGCTTCAGCGGCTCCTCGCGGAAGGCCGGGTTCATGAGGACGTCGAAGAAGAGGGCCAGGCCCTCGTCGAGGTCCTTGGTCAGGACGGAGAGGCTCAGGGTCGAGGTCCTCTCGCCGACGTTGAAGCTGAGCGAGCCGCCGAGGAAATCGATCCGGTCCTCGATGGTCGATCCTTCGCGGGTCTTGGTCCCGCCCTTGATCAGCTGGTCGCCGAGCACGGTGCCCAGCCCGGCCTTGTCCTTGGGGACGTAGAGGTCCCCGCAGTTGACCAGGGCCGTGATGTTGAAGAGAGGCAGGCTGCGGTCCTCTTGAACGTAAGCGCGGAGCCCGCCGGCATAGGCGGTCCGGAAGGCCTTCGGGTCCGGCGGATCATATTTGAGGACCGGATACTTGAGCTCGGAAGGGTGCTTGGCCTGGCCGAGGCCGAGGCCGGCGCAGACGAACGCGAGCAATAAAACGGCGATGATCGTCTTTTTCATGTCGTCCTCCCTACCGGCCCGACTTCCGGGTGTAGATGGCCGTCAGGCTGTTGTCCTTGACGAAGTACGTGGCGGCGACCCGTTTGATGTCGTCGTTGGTCACCTTCTTGAGATCGTCGAGGTCGGTCAGGATCGACCGCCAGCCGCGCTTGAGGTCGGCCCGGCCGACCCGGCTGGCCAATCCCGCCGAGCTGGCCAGGCTGCGGGTGAAGGCCGCCTCGCCCTTGTTCTTGGCCTTCTGGATCTCCTCCTCCGTCAGGCCCTCCTTCTTGATCTTCTCGACCTCGGCCCAGATCTCCTTCTCCAGGTCCTCGGGCTTGACCCCCTTGTCGACGCGGGGCGTCGCGTTGAACTGGAAGGACCCGACATACCATTGGGGCCGGCTCGAGGCCGAAGCGTTGACGGCGATCTGCTTGTCGCGGACGAGGGTCTTGTAAAGACGGCCGGTTCCGCCTCCTCCGCCCATGCCCCGGCCTCCGCCTCCGCCTCCCGAACCCAGGGTGCCGGCCAGGATGCCCAGGGCGGCCGTATCGGCGTGGCCGTCCGGCGGGATGTGGAACATCATCCGCAGGCTCGTCGCCGCCGGGCCTTCTCCGTAGAGCCGCTTCTCGCTGTACTGGGGAGGCTCGCCCGTCCGGATGGGCTCGAGGTCCGGGCCCTTGGGTATGCGGCCGAAATACTTCTCGGCCATGGCCACGATCGCCGCCGGGTCGAAATCGCCGACGTAGATGGCCACGGCGTTGTTCGGGACGTAGAACGTGTCGTGGAACGCGACGAGGTCCTCTTTCGTCATCTTCTTCAGGTCGTCCATCCAGCCGATGACGTCCCAATGATACGGGGAGGCCGCGAAGAACGCGGCGTCGACCTGCTCGCCGAAGAAGTAGCCCGGCTGGTTCTCGCTCAGCCGGCGCTCCTCCATGATGACGTCCTTCTCGGAGTAGAACTCGCGGAAGCGGGCATTCATCATCCGGTCGGATTCCATGAGCATCTGGAGCTCGACCTTGTTCGAGGGCAGGGTGACGTAGTAGCCCGTCGTCTCCTGGCTCGTCGAGGCGTTGAGCCCGGTGCCGCCGTTCTTCATGTACTGGGTCCAGAGATCGTCCTTGATGATATAGGCCTTCTGGACCTTGACCAGCTCGTCGACCTCTTTCTGCCAAGCGGCGATCTTGGCCGCGTCGCCGGCGTCCTTCCAGAATCTCTCGCGGTAGATCTTGCCCATGAGCTCGTCGATCCGGGCGTCGATCTTGGATTCCGCGGCGTAGTCCGTGACGCCCATGACCTCGGTGCCCTTGAACATCAGGTGCTCGTGGACATGGGCGCTCCCGGTGATGCCGGGCCGCTCATTGATCGAACCGACCTGGAAATAGATATGGCAGACGACGCGGGGCACGCCCGGCTTGGGGATCATCAGGATCTTCATGCCGTTCGCGAGGACATGCTCCTTGACGTCCAGGGTGACATCGCCGGCCAGGGCGAACGCGGCCAGGACGGACGCCGCCAGGGCCAGGACCAGGATCCGCTTTTTCATCTCCGACACCTCCTAGGGTTCATGATTTTACACGTATTTTCTGAGCCTTTTCGACTTTTTCAGCGCTTCGACGATATCCTTGACCTTCTGGTCGAGGGCCGCGTCGCAGACGAGCAGGGCGTCTCCCGCCTCGACGACGACGAGATCGCGGACCCCGATGAGGGCCGTCAGCCGTCCGGGGTTCCACACGAGGCAGCCCTTGGCGTCGAGCGCGAGGGTCTCGCCGCGGGCCGCGTTGCCCTTCCGGTCCCGGGGCCAGATCTCGAGAAGGGTCGACCAGGCGCCGACGTCCGACCAGCCGAAGTCCCCGTCCGCGACGAGGACGCCTTCGGCCTTCTCCATGAGGGCGTAGTCGATCGAAAGGGCCGGGGCGGCCGCGAACGCCTTTCGGAGCTTCGGCCCGCCGCCCGACCGCAGGGCCTCGACGATCGCCTTCCAGGCCCGCTCGAGCTCGGGAGACACGGCCGCGAGCTTCTCCGCGAAGACCCCGGCCCGCCACACGAACATGCCGGAGTTCCAGGCGTAATCGCCCGAGGCCAGGTATTCGTCGGCCTGGGCCAGGTTCGGCTTCTCCTTGAAGGCCCGGACCGGATAAAAGACGGCGCCGCCGATCCGCCGGCCCTTCTCCCGGTCATGCCGGATATAGCCGTATCCGGTCGCGGGATAGGTGGGCGGGATGCCGAAGGTGACGAGGGCGTTTTCGCGGGCGGCCGCTTCGATCCCGGCCCGCAGGGTCCGCAGGAACCTGGCCTCGTCGCGGATGAGATGGTCGGCCGGGAGCACGGCGACGACGGCTTCCGGATCGTCCAGCCAGACCCGGGCCGTCGCCAGCATGAGGGCGGGGGCCGTGTTCCGGGCCGCGGGCTCGACGAGAAAACAGTCCTTGGGCAGGCGCGGCAGGAGCTTGCGTGCCTGCCGCGTCTGGTCCGCGTCGGCGACGAGCATAAACCGCCGCGGCGGGATGAGAGTCCGGACGCGACGGACCGTTTCGAGGAGCATCGGGTCCCGGCCTGTGATCCTCAGGAACTGCTTCGGCCTGGCCGCTCGTCCGAGGGGCCAGAACCGCGTGCCCCGGCCGCCGGCCAGGATGACAGCCCGAACGTCCCGCGCCTTCATGCCGTCCCGAGCCGGTTGATGACCTGCTGGAGGAGGCCGCGGACCTCCTGCTGGATCGCGGCGAGCCCGGCTGCCGAGTCGGCCTCGAACCGCAGGACGATGACGGCCTGCGTGTTGGAGGCCCGAACGAGCCCCCAGCCGCCGGGGAAGCTCGCCCGGACGCCGTCGATATCGATGACCGGGACGCGGGCTGCGAGCTCGCGCCGGACCTCGTCGACGATCTTGAACTTCACCTCGTCCGAGGCATAGATGCGAATCTCCGGCGTCGCGTATGTCTTGGGCAGGCCGGCCATCATCGCCGAGAGCTTGTCCTTCGAGCGCGACAGGATCTCGAGGAGCCTGGCCGAGGCGTAGATCGCGTCGTCGAATCCGAACCAGCGGTCATTGAAGAAGATGTGCCCGCTCATCTCCCCGGCGAGCGGGGCGTTCTCCTCCTTGATCTTCTTCTTGATCAGCGAGTGGCCCGTCCGCCACATGATCGGCCTCCCGCCGAGCCTCTGGACCTCGTCGTAGAGGACTTTGGAGGCCTTGACCTCCGAGATCACGGCCGCGCCGGGGCGCGACGGCAGGATGTCCCGGGCGAAGACGATGAGGAGCTGGTCGCCCCAGAGGATCCGCCCTTCGTCGTCGACGACGCCGATCCGGTCGGCGTCCCCGTCGTAGGCGATGCCGAGCTCGGCGCCGCTCTCCCGGACCTTGGCGATGAGCTTTTCCATGGCCTCGGGCAGCGTCGGATCCGGATGGTGGTTGGGGAATCGGCCGTCCGGCTCGGTGAAGATATCGATGACCTCGGCGCCCATCCGCCGGAGGAGCGGCACGGCTACGATCCCGCCGGTGCCGTTGCCGGAGTCGACGACGACCTTGACCGGCCGGGCGAAGCGGACGTTCCCGGCGACGTAGTCCTGGTATTCGGGGATAACGTCGAGCGGCGTCACACGGCCGTCGCCGCGCGGGAAGACGCCCTTGCGGACGATCTCGTAGAGCGCCTGGATCGTCTTGCCGTAGAGCGTATCGTGGCCCGACATCATCTTGAACCCGTTGTGCTCGGGCGGATTGTGCGAGCCGGTGACCATGACCCCGGCCGGCATGTTCTTGTGGAAGACCGAGAAGTAAAGGAGCGGGGTCGGAACGACGCCGAGCGGCGCGACGTCGCAGCCCGTGGAGGCGAGGCCGCTCGTGATGGCCCGGGCGAAGCCCGGCGAGCTCACCCGGCAGTCCTGGCCGACGGCGACGCGCTTCTGGCCGCGGCCGAGGAAGAAAGTGCCCATGGCCCGGCCGAGGAGCTCGACCGCCTCGTCGTCGAGATCCTGGCCGACGATGCCGCGGATATCATATTCCCTGAAGATCTTGGGGTTGATGTCCACCTCGTCCTCCTTGAACGAGCCTCCCGGCGATTTATTATAATATTTATTATCTGCTATTTACGAACTCGCGGCCGGCCCTTTCCGCAACGTCCTGGCCCGCCCTTCCCGCCGCCGCCGGGCATAGCTCGCCCCGATAAAGGCCTTGAAGAGAGGGTGAGGGGCCAGGGGCTTGGACTTGAACTCGGGGTGGAACTGGCAGCCGAGGAACCACGGGTGGTCCGGCGCCTCGACGATCTCCACCAGCCCGTAGTCCGGGTTGACGCCGGAGAAGACCATGCCCGCTTCGGCCAGGGCGTCCATGTAGCTAGGATTGAATTCGTACCGGTGCCGGTGGCGCTCCGAGATCCTGAGGGCCCGGTAGGCCTGGTGGGCGACGCTGCCCTTCTTGA
>MEYC01000127.1:0-7547 GCA_001775715.1 Candidatus Aminicenantes bacterium RBG_16_66_30
AGATAGTCCTCGGAGCGGCGCGTCTCCAGGACCTTGCCGTGGAGCTCGTCGTTGGCCCGGGAGAGCGCTTCGGTCCTCTTGTCGACAAGGTGGTCGATCTCGATCCGGGCCAGCCGCAGCTCCTTTTCGATCCGGACGCGCTCGGCGGCGTCCTTGTCCAGCTGGGCGGACCTTTTGGCGGCCTCGTCCTCGAGGACGCGGTTGCGGTTCTCCAAATCCCGCACGGTCGTCTCCAGGCCGTCGACCATGGCGTTGAAGGTCCGCGCGAGAAGGCCGACCTCGTCCCGGGCGTAGATCCGGACCCGCTGCTTGAGGTCGCCGTTGGCCAGCCGCTCCGCCGTCCTCGTCAGCTGGACGATCGGCCGGGTGATCATCCCGCTGAGGGCGACGACGAAGACCATGCCGACGACGAGGGCGACCGCGCTGACGGCCAAGACGGCTGACGGGCGGCCGGAGAGGACGCGGGACAGGGCGACCATGCCGGACAGGAGAAGGCCGAAGAGGAGGAGGATCTTCGTCCGGATCATCCGGGGCCCGAAGCCTCGCAGGGGACTCCCGTTCCCGCCGGGCGGGGCGCCGGAAAGGCCGGGATGGTCTTGGAAGATTCGGTTCATCGTGATATCAAAGTCCGACCGATTGTCCCTTTAAGATTATTCCAACGGCCAGGCTGGACAATACCCTTTGGGGGTGATTTTATGGGGTGAGGCTTCACCTCCAAAGGGGGGGAGGGGTGAGGGCCGCGCCGCGCCGGGTGATGTCACCAGCGGCTGGCCTTGCGGGGCTCCATGCGGCGGAGGTCGAGGCCGCGCTCGACGGCGCCGATCCTGTAGATGCAGATCTCGCGCAGGGACGACGGGTGGTGAAGGACCTCGGAGAGCGATTGGGCCCCGACCGCCCAGACGCCGCCGCCGCGGACGACGGCGACCTTGTATTCGTGCAGGGCGCGGATGAGGCCGGCGGCCGGGACGTCCGGCGCGAGCACCGGGATCACGAGATAGAGGAACGACCCTTCGGCGTCGATGGGAACGATGCGATCGGCCGGGACGGATTCGCCCGGATAGGCGTAGCGGGCCGACGCTTCGGCCTCGGCGACGTGGCAGTGCATGACCGACTGGAAATCGCTTCCCGCGTAGATGGCCTTATGGACGGCGGCCTCGGCGTCGTCGTCCGCGGCGGCGGCGAGGGGGACGCTGAGGAGCGGTCCGCCGACGTCCCGGGGCATCGAGGCCTTGGGCGCGTAGAGCATCACGTCGACGCCGCGGACCGACATCGAACCCGTGTGGAAGGGCGAGAGCCGGGACTCGAAGATCCGGTGGCCGGCCTTGACGAACTCCTTGAGGATCTCCTCCTCGTCCCGGAAATCCGAGCGGTCGTCGCCCTCGGCCGCGTAGGGCGCCGGCGGCGCGGCGAAGGCCCGCCCGGGGTCGGCCGTAACGGCGCGCCGGACGGCGCCGACATCGATCCGGAGCCGCTCCAGGGCCCGGACGACCGCTCCGGCATAGTTGCCGACGCAGAGCCTAAAGAACGCCTCGCGGAGACTGCGGCCCTTGGCCATGGCCCCGTGCCCGAAGATGATCGTCAGCGGGTGCTCGGCCAGCCGCTCGGGGATCACCCGGGCCAGCTCGGGCGAGCCGCTCGGCACGGCGAACCAGTCGACGGGGATGACCCCGCCGAGGTGGTGCCAGGCGAGGGGATCGACGGGGACGAAATCCGGCGGCTTGGCCGGCTTGGGCGCGTCGTCGAGCGTCGCCAGGATGAGGTCCTTGAGGTGGGCATGCATCGAGGCCCGGACGCCGGGGAGCTTGAGGATGCGGGCGTGGATGTCCGTCTCCGATGAGGCCTTGTAGTAGCCGAAGTCGGTCGCGGCGGCCGAGAGGAAGCAGATCTGGCTCGGCTCGAGGTCGCCCTTCTGCGAGCCCGTGGCCGTGATGACGATCTCGTCCTCGCCCCGCTCGTTCGTCCGGCGGACGGCCATGTTCCCGCTGTGGCTGTCCTGGACGTCATTGAGGAGCGACGCCCGGCCCAGGGCCTGGAACTCCCGGAGGAGCGCCCCCGTCGCCCGCCATTTCGGAACGCTCATCGGCGGACCTTTCCGATCCTCAGGGACCGGAGGAGCTCGGGCGTCGGCCGGCCGCCGGCGTCCCAGCCCCGGACCCTGTAGTAATCCCGCTTCATCCGGTCCTGGTCCTCGCGCGAGACGCGCCTCTCCTTCCCCTCGACGACGATGGGCACGTCGGCGAAGCGGGCGGGCAGGGCGTCGTCCGCGGCCGTCGCGCCGGCCTCGAGGTTGAACAGCCGCTCCAGGGAGGCGACGCGGTTCTCGATCTCCTCGAGCCGGGCGACGGAGAAGTCGCGGCCGGTGACGCCGCTGGCCATCCGGGCCCATGGATCGGACGAGAACGCGTAGCCGGTGAAGCGGCAGACGCCGAGGCTGTCCTGCAGGATGCCGATGTTCTGCATGTTGCGGATGGCGATCGGCGACTGGAGCAGGCTGAACCGCGGGATCTCCTTGGCCCCGCCGAAGAAGGCCAGGGAGACGGCGTAGCCGCCCCGGAGGTGGCAGGCGCCGGAGGGCGAGGTCATGTAGCCGAGGGCCTGGGTGAAGGAAGCCCGCGGGTCGTAGGCGGGGATCTCGAGCTTCTTGACGGTCATGGCCAGCTCCGGGTGTCCGAAGCGCTCGGCCAGCCGGAACGCGCCCTCGGCCAGGAGGGCCCCGAGGCCTTCCCGGCGGGCCGTCAGGGCCACGAGGGCTTCGAGGGCCCGGGCGTCGCCGAAGGTGAGGTCGAGCCCCGAGGCGTCGGCATCCCCGATGAGCCCGCGCTCACGGAGCTCCATGGCGCAGGCGAGCGTGCCGCCGTAGCTCATCGTATCCAGGCCGAGCTCGTTGGCCCGGTAGTTGGCCCGCGTGATGGCCTCGATGTCGTAGATGCCGCAGAGCGGCCCCATGAGGACCATGGTCTCGTATTCCGGCCCCTCGCCGCGCTCCTCCCGGCCGTCGCGTCCGGCGACACGGGTATGCCGCTGGCAGCCGATCGGGCAGAGGTAGCACGAGCCCGCTTTTTCGAGGAGGGTCTTGGCCAGGGTCTCGCCGGAGATGCGCTCGACGTCCTCCTCGCGGTGGACGCAGTCCTGGAAATTCTTGTGGGGCAGCATGGCGATGAGGTTGATCAGCTCGACCAGGCCGGCCGTCCCCAGGTCGCGGAGCAGCCGCTTCGTCACCGGCGCCTGCTTCATAAGATAGAGGGCCTGGTCGAGACCGGACTGGAACCTTTCCTTGTCGGCGACGGCGATCTTCTCCCGGCCGCGGACCCGGACGGCTTTGAGCTTCTTGCTGCCCCAGACGGCCCCCGCCCCCGAGCGTCCGTAGACGCGGTTGCGGTCGTTGGCGACGGCCGCGAAGCGGACGAGGTTCTCCCCGGCCGGGCCGATGCACAAGACCCGGGCGGGACGTCCGGGCTCGGACGCGGCGGCGAGGAGATCGTTCGTCTCGTGGGTCGTCCGGCCCCAGAGGTCGTCGGCCGGGAGGATCTCGGCCCGGCCGGGCGCGACATCGATCATGACCGGCGTCGCGGCCGAGCCCTTGACGACGAGGACGTCGAAGCCGGCCGACTTGAAGGCCGCGCCCCACGTCCCGCCGGAATTGGACGTTCCCAGGACCCCTGTGAGGGGCGACTTGAAGACCATGTGCCCCCGGCCGGCCGTCGGGGCGCTCGTCCCGACGAGGGGCGAGGAGGCGATGACGAAGGCGTTGTCCGGGCCGAGCGGGTCGCAGGCGGGGTCGATCGTGTCGTAGAGGATGCGCGTGGCCAGTCCCCGTCCGCCGAGATAATCGAGGGCGAGCTCGGGCGCGAGCGCTTCCGTCCGGACCTCGCCCCGGCCGAGATCGGCGACGAGGACGCGGCCGTGGTATCCGGAGATCGGGTAGTCGGGCATGGTCGGCCCTTACGATACCAGAACCGAATTAAGCCCGCAAGGATCGCCGGCCGCTGGAAGCGATGCCTACCAGGGCTTCGGGGATTGCTGTCAGGGGATCCACCCTGCTACGCTCGGGGTATTCCTTCCGTCGGCCGCTCGCCGGCCCGGCGAGCCGACTCGCTTCGTATCCGGGCTCCGCTCTGAAGATCGGGGACCAAGGGGACATGTACTTGTACGTGTCCCCGTTCTTATGATGGTCCCCGATCTTCATCCGTGCCCGCTCCGCCCTCCCACGGCCTCCTCCAGGAACACCCCTGCGCGGGGCGGACCCCCTTGACGAGACCCCTCGGTCCTTACGGCATCGCAAGTGCGGACGACCTACCCTCCCCCCACTAAAGGGAAGACGGCGAGGGTGTCGCCGGGAGCGAGGCGGGTCGCCAGGCCCTGGAGCGAGCCGATGGGCGTGCCGTTGACCATGACGACGAGATGGGGCTTGAGGCCGTCGCCCGCGAAGACCTCGCGGCGTCGCTCGGGCGTATCGCAGAGAAGGGTGAGCGCCTCGGCCACGGTGCCGCCCGCGGAGAGGGCGAGCTCCCGCTCGCGCCCGCCGAAGAGGTCGCGGAAGTAGGCGAAGAACTTAGCTTTGACCGTCATGGGACGTGAGACCGGCGAGGACGCGCTCTTCGAGGAGACGCCGGTCCTCCGGATCGCGGACGTCGAAGACGACGGGGACGAGGGGCGCGAGCGCCGCGGAGAGCTCGCCGACGATGGCGTCGCGGACGACCAGGAGCGACGTTCCCTCCGGCCGCCGGACGGCCTCGCGCAGGGCCGGCCAGAGGCCTCCGCCGGCGAGCTCGAGGGGACCGACCTCGTCGACGACCAGGAGGCCGGCGCGTCCGGGGTCACGGAGGATCGACTGGGCCCTTTCGAGCGCCCCGGTCACGAAGGCGAACGGGCCGGTCTGCTCGGCGCCGGGCTCTCCCCTCCGCCGCAGGTAGGGCCTCCGGACGCCCCGCGGGAGCTCGAGGAGGTCGTAGCCGGATTCTCCGTTCGCGTCGGTCACGACCGGGCTGAGGAAGCCGGCGCAGGAGAGCCCTCGCTCCGACCAGCGCCGGCAGGCCCGCTCGAGGAACGTCGTCTTGCCCGCGTGGACGGGCCCCGTCAGGACGATGACCATCGGCCTACCTTGGATTATTCACGAGCCGGTCTTGGTCTTTCTTGTGGGATGAAGAAACGAGGCGCTTTCATGAATAGTCCAGGCTAGCGGATGTTGACAGTCGCCTCGCCCGTCTGCAGCAGGATGGACTGGCCCATCGGGCTCCCGGCCGTGGCGCTGGTGAAGCCCAGGGAGGTCTGCCCCTGGCCCACGGACCGGAAGACGAGGACGGCCAGGACGCCGCGGCCCTTGAAGCCGGTCCCGCCCGGAGGGCTGGAGAAGCCGATCGTGCACGTCCCGCCGCTGATGCTCTTCAGGAACGGCACCTTTTCGCCGAGCTGGCGCAGGCCGCCTCCTTCGAGGACGTCCTTGAGATTGAGGATCTGCGGGTCGAAGGTCAGCACGAGCGAAGCGTTGCCGATCGCCTGATCGCTCGCGAGCTCGACGTTCATCCGGAACTCCCGCTCGCGCGGGGCCTCGAAGCTCGCCGGCGAGAGGTAGACCGTGCTCCCCCCGGTGTCCTCCGGCTGGCTCGGCTCCTCCCCGGCCATGGCCGCGTCCTCGCGGCCGGCCCCGGCGGCCGCCGCGGCCGCGCCGGCGCCGGTCACTCCGGAGAGGTTGTCGGGATCGACCCAAAGGGGCTTGGCGTCCTCTTCGGAGATCTCGATCGACCGGACGATATGGGGGGTGATGGTCACGACGACGTCGGTCTGCTCGATCTGCTTCTTGGTCGTCCCGAAGAGATGGCCCAGCAGGGGGATGTCCTTGAGGCCGGTGATGCCTCCGACGGACAGGCGCTCCTCGTCGCGGAGCAGGCCGGCCAGGAGGTTGGTCTCTCCGCTCTTGAGCCGGACGACGTTCTTGATCTCCCGGTTGGAGATGATGGGGATCCCGGCGACGCCCTCCCCCGCGATCGAGGAGATCGTGAGCTCGATCTCGAGGGTCACTTCCTTCTCCAGATGGATCCTCGGCGTCATCTTGATGGTGATGCCGATGTCCTGGAGCGTGTAATTCACGATGGGCTGGGTCTGGAGGCCGCCGGCGGCGATGGCCGCGAACGAGGAATTGACGATGGGCACCTTCTGGCCGACGATGTACTCCATCTTCTCCCCGCCGAGGCCGGGCATCTTAGTCTGGGCGATGATCTTGGTGTCCGAGTCCGCGGCCAGGATCGAGGCGAGGGCCGAGGGCACGGTCATCTGGTAGTTGGCCAGGTCGCCGAAGTTGGTCCCCCGGATCGGGAAATACCCGTCTTCGTTCAGCGTGCCGGGATTAAATTGAAGGGCCAGGGCCCCGGAGCTGAGGTCGATGCCGAGGTTCTTTTCCCTGATCCGGTTGACCTCCATGATCTCGATATCGATGAGGACCTGGCCTTTGGGCTTATCCCAGGAACGGAGGAGCTTCTCGGCCAGGGCCACGGCCTGGGGCGTGTCTCGGATCGTGAGCGAGTTGAGGTTCTTGTCGACCTGGATGGCCGGGACCTTGTACATCGTCTTGACCATCTGGGTCAGGCGCATCTGGACGTCGCTCGCGTCGATATTGGAGAGGTAGAACGTCTTGATGGCGTTGAGCTCGTACTGCATCCTCTTCTGGACGTTGTCGGGGACGATGATGACCGTCCGCTCGTCGATGACGCGGGAGAAGTTCTTGCTGGCGACACAGAGGAAGTTGACGGCCTGCTGGAGGTCCTTGCCGGTCAGGTCGATGGCCAGGTTCGTGTCGCGGAAGGTGTCGTCATAGAGGAAGTTGACGCCGGCGACGCGGCCGAGCGTCTGGAAGATCGAGCGCAGGGAAACATCGTTGCGGAAGCTCAGGTTGAGGGGCTCGCCCAGGCCCTTGAGCTGGACCGGACCCTCGAGCTTCTCGGGGGCCTTACGGGGTTTTTCGGGCGGCGCGGTCAAGACCCGGAGCTCCTCGGCGGCCATGTAATTCCGGGGATCGAAGAAGAGGGCTTTGGTGTAGTTGACCTCGGCCTCCTTCTTCTTGTTCTGGGCAACTAGGGTTCTGGCCGTCTGGAGGAAGAACAGGCTGGCCGAGGAGCGGGCCCGGACGAGGGCGATCCGGTAGGCCGGCTCGTTGGGATTGTTGAGGGCGGCCTTCTGATAGAACTTGACGGCCTCCTCGTATCTCTGGCCCATCTCGGCTTGGACGCCCTGCCGGTAATCCATGCTGAGCGTCTGGCAGCCCCAGACGGCCAAAACCGTGGCCAGGATCAGGACGCGCTTATTCATGGCCGGTCTCCTTGTTTCGCGAACGTTCGTCTTTCTCCGTTGGGGCCTTGGATGACGATGGCCTCGGCCGTGACGCTGATGACCTTGTAGCCGGGCGAGATCGTGTCGCCCTCGGCCACGTCCAGGGTCTGGCCGCCGCGCAGGACGAGGCCGATCGTCCGGCCTCCGGCCTTGATCGAGCCGAGATAGCTGACGCTCAGGGTGAAGGCCGGCGGGGTCTCGGGCGGTGGGGCGACCGGATCGGC
>MEYC01000127.1:7553-7712 GCA_001775715.1 Candidatus Aminicenantes bacterium RBG_16_66_30
GGCGCCGGCGGGTTTGCGGACGGTCGGAGCCGCCGCCACGGTCCTCGGCCGGAAGATGTCGCGGATGGGGGCGGGGGGCTCGCCGCTGCCGAGGACGAGGAGGTCTTTGCGGACGAGCGGTTTCGGCGCGTCGGCGCTCTGGGCCGCGAAGAGGCCCAG
>MEYC01000127.1:7720-28699 GCA_001775715.1 Candidatus Aminicenantes bacterium RBG_16_66_30
CGAGGACGAGGACCGCCGCCGTCGATCGTCTAGATGCCATAATAGCCTGCCAGTGTCATCTTGGCGCTCAGGCGCTCGCCGCCCGAGCCCGTCCGGGGGAACTCGACCTTCTCGATGACCAGGAACTTCGGGAAGGCCTCGAGGACGGCCAGGAGCTTTTTCAGGCCCGCATACGTGCCGTTGTACGTGAAGGTGACGAGCGTCTTACGAACCTGCTCCTTTTCCAGATCGGCGTAGCCGTAGGCGAGGTCGGTGATGGCCGTTCCCGCCCGGGCGAAGATCTTCTCGAGGTCCTGGCGCAGGACCTGGACCCCTGCCTGCTCATCGTAGAAGTAGGTCGTCCGGAGCTCGGCCAAGTCCCGGCCCGCGTCTTCCCACTGCTTCCATTGGGTCCGGGCCTCGTCGCGGGCCTTGACGGCATTCTGCGCGGACTCCTGGGCGCGGACCGCGGTGGTCCGCTCCTTGGCCAGCCCGCCCCGGACCCGGACGAAGAGGATGAGGAAGACGACCAGGGCCAGGAGCGAGGCCAGGCCGATCCGGCCGAGCGTCCTCCGCTCCGTGTCGTTGAACAGGTCAAAGAGCGCGTTCATATCTCAGATCGATCTCCGCGATGAGCCGTCCCTCGTCGCTCCGGGTCTCCCCTCCGACCTGGATGTCCTTGAAGCCGCGGGCGGTGAGGTTCGTGATGAAGGCCATGAGGTCGTCGAGGCTGCGCGACGTCACCCGGATGTGCATGGCCACCGAGCCGTCCGCCGTGAAGGCCGGGGTCAGCGCGGTGATGTAGCTCGGTCCGGGAAGGGCCTTCTCGAGCTCCGAGAACAGGCCCGTCCAGAGGAAGGACTTCTTCAGGATGATCCCGTTGACGAGCTCGACGCGCAGCCGGCTGAGGTCCGTCACCCTGCGGATGTCGGCCGCGAGGCGCCGGTCCTCGCGCTGGGCCTCGGCCTGGAGCGCGCGCGCCTCGGCGCTGGTCGCCTTGAGCTTCCGGGCCTCGCCGCCGTACTTCAGGAGGACGAACGCCGTCGCTCCGGCGAGGACGGCCAGGAGCAAGACGAATCCCCGCAGGAAGACGTGGTAGAGGCGCCGGTTCCGGAGCGGCCGCGTGGCCAGGTTCAGGTTGAGCGCGGGCGTCGTTGTCATTGGACCTGTCCGATGAGGGGGGCGAGGACGGCCTTGTGGGCCTCGGTCCACTCGCGCGGGGCCTCGTAGTCCAGAGCTTCGATCGGCAGGCGGATCCTCTCGCCGAGGCGGCGGACGATCTCCGGGACCTCGGCCGCGGCCGCGGAACGGATCCAGAGCCTCTCGGTCCTGGTCCTCTCCTTGTCCTCGAGATAGCGGATCGTGTTCTCCGCCTCCCGAACGATGGTATCGGCGCGCTCCTCGGCCCCGGTCCCCCCGGCCGGGCCGACCCCCTTCTGGCGGTAGAGGGACCAGCCGGGGTCCGCGAGGGACAATAGCGTGAGGATTTCGTCGTCCAGATTGAGGACGAGCGCGTTCCTCGCCCCGTCCCCCCGGACGAGGTTCACGAGGGCGAGCGACGGGACGCCCACCAGGACCGGCTTCAGCCCGGCCTTCTCGAAGAGGGCCTCGTACTCCCAGACGACCACCTGACGGGCCATGGTCACGATGACCTTCCGCGCCCCGCGGCCGGGCGTCGCGGCGTAGTCGTACCGGGCGTCCTCGGGGATGAGCGGCATCTGCTTGGCGATGCGCCAGCGGATGAACGCGTCGCGCTCCTTGCCGGAGGCCGGGAAGTTGTCGACGGCGAAGACGAAGACGCGCACGGACGGCTCGGGGATGAGCAGGGCGGCCGTGCCGGAGCTGAGGCGGAGGTTCTTCATCCCCTGGGCGATGGCCGCCTCGAGCGCCGCCGGGTCGGTCACGTTGGGCCGGTCGAACGACGGAGCCACGGGACGCTCCCGGAACGGAAGGACGAAGCCGCCTTTGACGGACCGGTCGGCCCGGGCGACGCGGATGCCGCTGAGGTAGCCCGGGGCGATCTGGAAGACGGCGTCGGCGAGGAGCCGCTCCGTGAAATGGGATTGGAGCCGTTTACCGATCGTCACGCGGTCACTCCACGAAGGTCACTTTGTTCAGGTCCTTGAGGCCGGTCACCCCGGCCAGGACCTTGTCCATGCCGACTTCCCGCAGGAATACCATGCCCTCGGCCTTGGCCCGCTTCTTGACCTCCGACAGGGGCCGCTTCTCGAGGATGAGCTCGCGGATGGGGTCGGAGAGCTCGAGGATCTCGGCGATGGCCGTCCGGCCCTGATAGCCGGTGGCGTTGCATTCGGGACAGCCCTTGGGCTCGTAAAAGACGGTGTCGGCGTGCCGGGAGGGGTCGAGCCCCGACTCGGCCAGCTGGGCGGCGCCGTAGCGGACGGGGAGCTTGCAGAGCGGACAGAGGACCCGGACGAGGCGCTGGGCCAGGATGCAGTTGAGCGCCGAGATGAAGCTGTAGGGATCGACCTGCATGTGGAGGAAGCGCCCGATGACGTCGAAGACGTTGTTGGCGTGGACGGTCGTGAAGACGAGGTGCCCCGTCAGGGCCGACTGGATGGCGATCTGGGCCGTCTCCGGGTCGCGGATCTCGCCGACCATGATCTTGTCCGGGTCGTGACGGAGGATGGACCGCAGTCCCCGGGCGAACGTCAGTCCCTTCTTCTCGTTGACCGGGATCTGGGTGATGCCGTCGACCTGGTACTCGACGGGGTCCTCGATCGTGACGATCTTGTCCTCGGGCGACTTGATCTCCGTCAATGCGGCGTAGAGGCTCGTCGTCTTGCCGCTCCCGGTCGGGCCGGTGACCAGGACCATGCCGTAGGGCTGGGCGATGTACTTGCGGAACTTCTTCAGGATCTCGTCGGAGAAGCCCAGGACGTCGAGCCGCAGCTCGCGGATGGCCTGGGTGATCATCTCCTTGTCGAGGATGCGGATGACCGCGTCCTCGCCGTAGATGCAGGGCATGATGGAGACGCGGAAGTCGATCGTCTTGTCCCTGATCTTGAGCCGGAAGCGGCCGTCCTGGGGGACGCGGCGCTCGGCGATGTCGAGGTCCGACATGACCTTGATGCGGGAGATGATCGGCGACTGGAACTTCTTGTCGATGGCCTCCATGGCCTCGCCGAGAACGCCGTCGATGCGGAACTTGATCTTGACGTCGTCGTCCTTGGATTCGATGTGGACGTCGCTCGCCCGCTTCTGGACGGCCGTGAAGATGATCGTGTTGACGAGCTTGATGATCGAGCCGTCCTGGTCGGCGAGCTTCTCGATGGAGATGACGTCCTCTTCCTCGCCGGTCTCCCGCTCGACGACCTGGGTGATGAAGCCCTCGGTCGCGTCCCGCAGGACCTGCATGGCCGTCTCGCTTTTCCGCAAGGCCTCGAGGATGGCCCTCTTGGACGCGGCGAAGACCTTGACCTTCTTCCCGAGGAAGGCCTCGATGGCGTCGATCGAGGAGATGTCGGAGGGATCGGCGACGGCGATCTTCATGACCCCGCCCTCGTCACCGAGGGGGACGAACGAGAGGCGGTGGATGAACTCGACGGGGAACGACTGGATGAGGTTGCGGTCGAGGCGCTCCGCCTCGAGGTCGATGTAGGGAACGCGGTAGCGCGCGGCCAGGGCGCGGACGTCCCGCTCTTCGCCGCCGAGGATGTCCGCCTTATCCTTGCCCATGCCGCGCGCCTCCCGGGACGCTCATCGGGCGACCCGGATGATGTTGAAGATCGGGATGTACACGGAAAGAAGCATCGCCGCTACCACCAATCCCATGAAGATGATGACCACCGGTTCGACCAGGGTGACCAGGGTCTCGATTTTACCACGAACGCGCTCGTCGTAAAAGTCGGCCATATCGGCGAGCATGCCCTGGAGGTTGGCCGAGTTCTCGCCGATGCGGATCATGTCCAGAGCCAAGGCCGGGAAGGTCCCGGCCTGGGCCACGGATTCCGACAGGCTCTCGCCGTTCTTGATGTGGTACGGGACCTCTTTCATGTGGCGGACGATCCAGACGTTGGGCACGGCCTGGATGGAGATGTCGATCGCGCCGAGCAGCGAGATGCCGGCCTCGAGGAGGAGGCCGAGCGTCCGGCTGAACAGGCTGACGCCCGACTCGAGCCAGACCGTCCGGCCGAACGGGATGCGGAGCTTGGTCCGGTCGACGTGATAGCGGAAGTCCGGATGGCGCCTCATCCGCGCGACCAGGACCGCCCCCCCTATGATCAGGGCCAAGGGGATGTACCAATACCGGTTCAGGGCGATGGCCGAATCCATGACGAACTGCGTGAACCGGGGCATCTCGGCCTCGAAGCTCTTATAGAAGTCGGCGAACTGGGGCAGGACGAAGTTGATCAGGATGCCCATCAGGAAGAAGGAGAAGATGATGAGGATGGTCGGGTAGGTCATGGCCGACTTGATCCTCGACCGGGTCTGGACGATGATCTTCATGTACTGGATGTAGCGCCCGATCGAGGCGGGGAGGTTGCCGCCCTTCTCCCCGGCCATGAGGCTGGCCGTGTAGACGGGCGAGAAGATCTTCTCGAAGGGCAGGAAGGCTTCGGACAGGGCCTTGCCCCGCTTGACCTCGCCGGAGACCTTGATCAGGATCTCCTTCAGGGGAATGCTCTTGGTCCGCGCGGTGAGGGTCTCGAGGCTCCTGAGGATCGGGTACCCGGCCTTGATCAGGGCGACGAACTCTTGGTTGAACAGGATGATGTCCCGGTCCTTGATCCTGCGGCCCAACTGGAGGCCCAGAGCGCCGATCCTGTTCCAATCCCTCCGGACGGAGAGGACGAGGTGCCCTTCGGCCTCGAGGCTTTTTCGGCAATCCTCGACCGACGGGGCGAGGACCGAACGGCTTTCTATCCGGCCGTCGTCGCCGGCCAAGCGGCACTGATAGTACGGCATCTTGTCAAAATTCCGCTAGAAAAGACCGTTCCTAATCTATTCCAGGGCGCAATTATTGTCAAACCCCACCCGGGATAGGGTCCTTCAGGGGATGTCCCGCAAGGCGGCGATATTGACAAAGCGGCGGATAAGGGATAACTTTTAGTGCCGTGACCAGGACGAAGCGGACCGTCGTCGGAACGTTGGCCGGCGCCTTTCTGGCCCTGTCCTTCGGACTCCTGGACATGCGCTCCGGGCCGCAGACGTCCGCCCAGGATCCCCCGCCTCAGGAAGTCCAAAAGCCGAGCTACGACTACATGAGCGGGCTCCTGTCCCGGAACACGCGCCCGCTGGGGCTCAAGGAAGACCCGGCCGCGCGCAGAATGCTCGGCCAGGGGCCCGTGGCCTGGGCGATCAGGGCCGGGTCGCGGCACGTTCTCGACTAAGGGATTTTTTTTTATGCGCTGGATTCAATTTTTTGGATGACGATGAAAAGAACCCACGCGGTCTTCCTCGTTCTTCTCGTCGCCGTCCTCGCCCTGGGCGCGTTGAACGTCGTCCGCAAGGCGAAGTGGAGGGACGTCACCGACGGCGTGACCTGGAAGGCCGCCGAGACGGGCCTCCGGGCCATCCGCGTCGATCCGGAGAGCGAAGCCTTCCTGCGCTCGGGCATCAAGAAGGGGGACATCCTCACGGCCATCAACAATGTCCCCGTCCGGACGAAGATCGACGTCCTCAAGAGCCTCTGGCAGGCGGCGGCGACCGACCAGCCCGTCAAGTACCAGATCAACAAAGAGGGCATGCAGATCTATCCGACCCTCTATCCGCAAAAGAGGGCGGTCAATCCCATCTACTACTATCTCGTCCTCGTCGGGGTGACCACGCTGGCGATCGGCCTTACCGTCTTCTTCAACTCGCGGGGACAGATGTCCCTGCCCTACATCTTCTTCTACCTCCTGGTCCTCGCTTTCGCCGCGGGCATGATCTTCTCGCCGACCGGGGAGATGACGGCGGCCGACATGGTCTTCCACGGGCTGGACAAGCTCGGCTTCCTGGCCTTCCCGCCGCTCCTGATGCACTTCTTCATGATCTTCCCCCTGCGCAAGAGCTTCCTCAAGAACCGGCCGGGGATCTTCCCCTTCCTCTACGCTCCGGCCGCCTTCCTCCTCCTCGCCCGGATGCGGCTGCACATCCCGCTCCCGTCCCGGTGGAGCGAGGCGGCCATCCTCCGGACGCAGGAAGGCCTCGAGCGCCTCGATCTCCTTCACTTCGCCGTCTTCACCCTCGTCACGCTCGTCATCCTGGCCCACAGCACGCGGCGGGCCCCCAACATCCTGGTCAAAAAGCAGCTCCGCATCATCGTCTACGGCCTGGCCTGCGGCATCATCCCGTCGACCGTCTTCTATGTCGTCCCGTTCGTCGCCGGCGGGCGCCCCTCGATGGCCGGGGAGCTGACCGTCCTTCTCCAGGCCCTCATCCCCCTCGTGTTCTCGTATTCGATCTCCCGCTACCGCCTGGTCGACATCGAGGTCTTCCTCAAGAAGGCGGCGACCCTGATCTTCTCCTTTTTCGTCATCGCCTCCCTTTATTTCCTGGTCGGGTCGCGGACGCGGGTCTTCTCGGAGGACCGGCTCAACGCCGTCATGCTGGGCGTCCTGGCCATCGTCCTCGGGGCGACGCTGTTCACGCCGCTCAAGCGGCTCTTCCAGGGCCTCCTCGACCGGGCCATCTACAAGAGGAGCTACGAGTACCGCAAGACTCTCCTGTCCATCACCCGCGATCTCGGGCGCGAGCGGGATCTCGAGAAGTTCGCCCCGTCGCTCCTCGAGGCCATCGCCAACGCCCTCAACTTGAAGACCCTGGCCCTCCTCCTGGCCGACGAGAAGGACCCGCGGTCGTTCAAGGTCCTCCGGGCGAAAGGCGAAGGGGCGGTCCTGCCCGGCCGGCTCGTCCTCGACGACTGGCTCGTCGCCCAGGTCGGGGAGCGGGACACGCTCTCCTTCGTCTCGGCCTCGGAATCCGAGCCCGCTCGGGCGGCCATGGAGAAGCTCTCGGCCCTCGGCTTCTTCCACGTCCTTCCGCTCAAGATCGAGGACAAGGTCATCGGCGCCCTGGTCATGGGCAAGAAGACCGACGGCTCCTTCTTCTCCCGGGAGGACTGGGAGCTCCTGACGACGATCTCCGGGTCGGCCGCGCTGGCCCTGGAGAACGCCGACCTCTACGGCCGCGAGATCGTCCGGGCCATGGAAATGCAGAGGCTCAAGGACTACAGCGAGGACATCATCGAGAGCCTCACCGTCGGCGTCTCGGTCGTCGACGAGGACGACGTCGTCATCGGCTGGAACCGGGTCCTCGAGGAGCAGCTGGCCATCCGCAAGGAGGCCGCGCTGGGCCGGAAGCTCCCCGACGTCCTCGGCCCGGCCACGTACGGGGCCCTCTTCCCGCAGGAGGGCCAGCCGGCTTTCCGGCTCCTCACCGAGATCACCCTGGAAACGGCCGGCGGGGGCAAGAAGGTCTTCGACATCGCCCGGACGCCGCTCCTCGACAACGCCCTCCGGCCCTACGGCACGATCATCGTCTTCGAGGACGTCACCGACAAGGTCCGCCTCCAGCAGCAGCTCCTGACCTCGGAGAAGCTGGCCTCGATCGGCCTCCTCTCGGCCGGCGTGGCCCATGAGATCAACACGCCCCTGACCGGGATCTCGAGCTACATCCAGATGCTCCAGAAGAAGCTCACCGACTCCCACTACGCCCAGATCCTGGGAAAGGTCGAGGCCCAGACCGACAGGGTCGCGCGCATCATCAAGAACCTCCTCGCCTTCGCCCGCAGCCCGTCCGACGCCGCGTTCCAGCGCATCGACATCAAGCAGAGCCTCGAGGAGATCCTGTCGCTCATCGACTACAAGCTCCGAGACATGAACATCCGGCTCGACCTCGAGCTCGCGGACGTCCCGCCGATCTACGCCCAGGGCGAGCGGCTCCAGCAGGTCTTCATCAACATCATCCTCAACGCCCTCGACGCCATGCCCGGGGGCGGGACGCTCGGGATCCGCCTGGCCCGGGAGGATGGGGCCGCGGTCGTCCGCATCTCCGACTCGGGCACGGGCATCCGGCCGGAGCACCTGTCGCGCATCTTCGATCCCTTCTTCACGACCAAGGGGGTCGGCAAAGGGACCGGCCTCGGGCTGTCCATCAGCTACGCCATCGTCAAGGAGCATGACGGCCGCCTCGAGGTCCGGAGCGAGGTCGGCCGCGGCTCGACGTTCACGATCACCCTGCCGATCGGCCGGGGCGGGCCCCGCGGCGCGCCGCCCGCGGCCCCGAGGACATGAGCCATGAGCAACAAGGGCATCATCCACGTCATCGACGACGAGCCGGTCATCCACGACGTCCTGGCCCAGCTCCTGACGGCCGAGGGATACGAGGTCGAGATCTCGGCCTCGGGGGAGGAGGCCCTGGAGAAATTCCCCTCCCAGTCCTTCGACGTCATCCTGCTCGACCTCCTCATGCCGGGGATGGACGGCATCGAGGTCCTCCGGCGGATCAAGCGGATGGACCCCCAGGCCGCCGTCATCATCATCACCGCCTACGGCTCGGTCGAATCGGCCATCGCGGCCATGAAGATCGGCGCCCTCGACTACGTCCAGAAGCCGTTCAAGCACGACGTCCTCCTCCTGGCCATCGAGAAGGCCCTCGAGCGCAAGCGCCTCCAGGACGAGAACGTCCGCCTCAGGGACGAGCTCCGGCAGCGCTTCGGCTTCGCCAACATCATCGGGAAGAGCCAGGCCATGCAGGACGTCTTCGACCTGGTCAAGGCCGCCGCCCCGACGCGGAGCACGATCCTCCTCCAGGGCGAGAGCGGCACCGGCAAGGAGCTCGTCGCCAAGGCCATCCACCTGAACTCGAACCGGGCCGAATCCCCATTCGTCACCGTCAACAGCGGCTCCCTCCCCCCCGACCTCCTCGAGAGCCACCTCTTCGGGCACGTCAAGGGCGCTTTCACGGGCGCGGTGGCCCTGAAGAAAGGCCTCTTCGAGGCGGCCGACAAGGGGACCATCTTCTTCGACGAGATCTCCTCGATCAGCCTCGAGACCCAGGCCAAGCTCCTCCGGGTCATGCAGGAGAAGGAGTTCATGCGGCTCGGCGGGACCCAGACGATCAAGGTGGACGTCCGCATCCTGGCGGCGACGAACACCGACATCGAGGCGCTCATCGCGGAGAAGGCGTTCCGCAAGGACCTGTTCTACCGCCTCAACGTGATCAAGATCGAGATCCCTCCGCTCCGCGAGAGGAAGGAGGACATCCCCCTCCTCGTCAAGCATTTCCTCGATATCTACACCCGCGAGAACCACAAGGACATCGAGGGGGTGAGCGAGGACGTCCTCGAGATCCTCGACACCCACGCCTGGCCGGGGAACGTCCGCGAGCTCGAGAACCTCATCGAGCGGGCGGTCGTCCTGGCCCGGGCCAAGATCATCACCCGGGCCAACCTGCCGCCGTTCCTCCTCCGCGGCGACGGGATCGACGACACGCTGCTCGGCGCCGCCGAGGAATCGCTGGACCTCCGCGACCGGACCCAGGCCTTCCAGAAGAAGATCATCTTGGCGGCGCTCAAGAAGACCAAGGGCGTGCAGAACAAGGCCGCCAAGCTCCTCGGGCTCAAGCCGACGACGCTGAACGAGATGATCAAGAGGCTCGGGATCGAGCCGGGGAACACGCCGTCCTAGCCTGAAATATTCACGAATCGAGGCGGCCCTCAGATGCGAGGCCCGAGGGGTGAAGCTGTACTCTTTAGTACTGCGAACCCCGAGAACGAAGCAGATGGGGTCGGATCGGTTCGCCCAGAGGGTAAAAACGCCCTATAAAAAGGGCGATGGAGAAAATACGGGGCGTTTTTATGAATAGGTCAGGCTAGCGGATGTCGCCGGGCACGGCCCGGTCCGGGTTGATCCGGATCTTGTCGGGCCGCCGCGGCAAGGTCAGGCTCAGCGTTTCGGTCGTTTCGTCGACGACGAACATCGTCCGGCCGGTCCTCCCGCCGGAGACCCACTCGACCCAGAGCGGGAAGACGAACTGCCCCTTCGTCTGGATGAGCCGGATGTCGACGCGGACGCCCTCCGCGACGGCCGTCTCGGACCTTGTCGTCCGGACCTCGGGCAGCTCCCACGCGGAGAACCAGCCCTTGAAGAACGCCTGCAGGTCCCGTCCCGAGGCGGACTCCATGGCCTTCATGAAATCGCCCGTCCGGGCGGCCCGGAACTTGTTCCGTTCGAAGAACGAACGCAGGCCGGCCCCGAAGGCGTCCGCGCCGATGAGGTCCTGGAGCATGAACAGGGCCAGGGCGGCCTTGTTGTAGACGAGGGCCTGGTAGGCCGAAAAGTCCTCATAGCTCAGGCGCGAGCCCATCGTGATCGGGCCGCGGAAGGATTTCTTCCCGGTCCAGCGGGAGAACTTCTTCAGGATGGTGGCGAAGGCCGCGGGGCCGAACCGGTGCCGCAGATAGGAGGCCGCGGCGAACTGCGAGAGCCCTTCGCTCAGCCACTGGTCCTTGTAGCTGCCGAAGGAGACGCCTTGGCCCCACCACTGGTGGGCGATCTCGTGGGCCAGGAAATACTCCTCCCAGTTCGATAGGTCCACGGGGGTGTCCCCGGGCATCCGGAAACCGGATTCCCCGGACCAGGGGACCTCGTTGAGGACGATGAAGGAGGCCGGGCTGTGTCCGCCGAAGTCCGGCCACAGCCTGAGGACGATGGCCAGCTTCTCGTACGGGTAGGGCCCGAAGGACCGGACGTAGAAATCGAGGATGTCCGCGGCCTGATCGACGATGCCCGGGCGCGAATGGAGGATCTCCGAGGACGCTTGGGCGGTGATGGGCACCGGGCCCGGGCGCTCCTTGAGGCGGTCGAGCTTGCCGACGAGGAACGAGATGTATTTCACCGGCATGCGGGTAGCGAAGGTGTAGACGGCGCTGCCGGCCTTCTCTATGGCGATGACGTCGTCCAGGTCCTCCCGGTGCCCGGTGGCGATGAGCTCCCCGTTGGCGACGCAATCGTACTCGGGCGGGACGACCAGGGTCAGACGGACCAGGAAGTAGTCCTCCCCGGCCGGGGCCGGGTACCAGGCCCCGGCGTGGGAGAAGAAATAGGTGTCGTAGCGCGGCTGGATCCGGACCCTCTCGCCGGTCGTGGCCTGGGCGATGACGTCCGTCGTCGGCGCGGCCGGACGGATCCGCCCCCGGTAGTAGACCTGGATCGACGTCGGGGCGCCCTGGGCGGCCGGGACCAGGAAATAGACGTAGAGGATCTTGCGGAGCCTGTCCTGCGTATAGAAGAGCTCGCGGTCCTCGGCGTCCGTGATCTTGAGGATCTCGAGCGCGGGATCGAACCGGAACTTGAGGCTGTCGAGATTGTCCACCTGGGGCACGATGTCGATGCGGGCCTTGGCCGAGAGCGACGACGAGGCGGGCGCATAGGCCAGGTCGAGCGCGTAGGCGCTGATGTCGAACTTCTCCTCGAAGGAGATGAACATCCGCTTCAGGGCCACGCCCCCTTCCGGGTCCGGGCTGTAGAGGCTGAGGACGCGGTCCTTGGCGTGGTCGTAGACGCTGACCTCTTCGTCGGCGAACGGGAAATGGACGTAGGCCAGCTCGCCGGTCTTGCGGCCCTTGAATTCCAGCACGGCCTCGTCGTTCCGCGGGAGGAAGGAGAGGAGGGTCCCGTCGAAGGAGCTCTCGATGGTGAACGAGCGGGGGTAGTTCCGGGCGAACACCGCGGCGGCCTTGGCCCGTTCGGCGGCGGATACGGCGGCGGGGCCGCCGGCCGGGTCGATGCGGACATTGGCGGCGAAGAAATCCGACGAGCCGCGGATATAGAGCGAGTCGATGTCGTCCTCGAGGTGGTCCCTCTTGTAAAGGAGCTCCATCTGGTGCTTCTCGTTGGCGCTGGAGGGAGTGAAGACGACCCTCCCCCGGCCGACGATGACCAGGGCCGTCTCGAGATCGGCGATGTTGTCGTAAAAGACGGCCGCGTCGTCGAAGCTCAGGCGGATGTCGATATGGCTGACCTCGATCCGGCGGGCCCGCTCGGCGCGTTCCGCGGGGATGCCGATCTTGTACAGCCGGGTCGGGGTGCCCTGGACGTCCGAGGCCGTAATGGACCAGGTCGCCTCCCGCCGGACGAGCGTGAGCGTCCAGGACTCTATGACCGCGCTCTGGTCGTTCTCGTAGAACGCTTGGACGAAGACGCGGGCGGGACCTTCGGCCGGGGCCTGTACCCCGGCCGTCCGGAGCGAAACCCCGCTCATCCGGAGATCGTCGAAGTAAAGCGCCAGGCGGGCCCGTTCGGTCACCCGGAGCTCCGGCTCGAAGAGCAGCAGATAGGCGTCGAGGTCACGGGCCCGGAGGAGGTCCTGGAGGCGCCCGACGAAGGCCCGGACCGTCTCGGGGGCCGCTTGTGGCCCGGATTGCCCCGGGGCGGCGAGAGGCCGGAAGGTCAAGAGGAGGAGGATTCCCAGGACCGCTCTCTTCACGGCGACCTTATTATAGCATCGTTGACGTGGCACTATCGGCTGCAAAAGCCGATTTCGTGCCAAGGAAGAGCTGGCATGACGCCCGGGGATCCCGCGGTTTCTGAAGGGGAATGAGGGCGGCGGCCTAACGGAACGTAAATAAATTTTACGCCAGCGGGCTATTTCTTGAGCTCGCGGCCGAGGACGGCTTCGACATCGCGGACCTTGCCCGTGATCCGATCGGCCGTCGCGGCCCGGTCGTCGATCGTGATGTGCGTGACGACCCGCGCCGCCTCGCCGCGCGTCGCCTCGTGACAGCGCCGGACGAGGCCGAGAACCTCGTCCCACTCCCCTTCGACGATCGTCCCCATCGCGGTCAGCTGGTAGGGCAGGCCGCTCTTGTCGACGAGGTCGAGGACGCGGGCCACGGGCCCGGCGAGTCCCTCGCCGCGGCCAAGCGGGACGATGCTGAATTCGATGATCACTCCGGCCCTCTCAGCTCTTGTCCTTTTCGCGGTCCTTCTTCGATGCCGGCTTCCTCAAGCGCTCCTCCCAGGTGATGAAGCTGTGGTAGAAGACGGCGTCGCCCTCGTCGATGCCTCGCGTGATCTCGGTGATGTGCGAGGTCTCGGCGCCGAACGCCTCGACGGCGTAGACGACGGCCTTTTCGGGCTTGACCGACGCGCCGCAGGTGTAGATGTCCAGGGCGGCATAGCCCATCTCCGGCCAGGTGTGGGTGGAGATGTGCGACTCGGAGATGACGACAACCCCGCTGACGCCCATGGGCGGGAACTTGCTGAAGGAGATGGACCAGACATGGGCCCCGGCGATCTCGGCCGCCCGGACGAGGATCTGCTGGACCTTCTCGACGCTCCCGATGACCTTGGGATCGCAGCCCGAGGCCTCGACGATGTAATGGTGACCGATCGGAAAGTGGGCCGTCTTGACCATCGCGTTCTCCTCCGTAAAGATCGAAAAATGATTATGGCACAACCGGGGAATCTGTCAAGGACGGCCGGGCGGGGGCGAGGCGCCTCCTCACAAGGCGATCCGGGGCTCCTCCTTGACGACGTTGAGGACGAGGTGGGTGACCGTCCGGTCGACGTGCGGGATGGCCAGCAATCCCTTGACGAAGCCGTTGAGGTCCTCGCGCCCCGCGAACCGCCCGATGATGAACGCGTCCCAGTCCCCCGTGACGTCGTAGACGGCGGCCACATGGGGGTCCTGAGCGATCCGCTTCTGGGTCTCGATGAGCCGGCCCCTGGAGATGCGGACGGCGACGACGGCGGTGAGGCCCAGACCGAAATATTCGGGGTCGACGACCGGAACGTAGCCGCGGATGGCCCCGGCCGCTTCGAGCTTCTTGACCGTGTGGATGACCGCCGTGACCGAGGTCCCGACCTCCTTGGCGACCTCCCGGAAGCTCTTGCGGGCGTTGGCGTTGAGGACGCGGATGATCTTCCTGTCCAGTTCGCCGATCATGGGCGGCACCTCCAATTATCACTTTTACTATCATAAAATGACGTTATTGTAAATATTTTATTTTTATATATTGACAATCGTACTGTTTTTGTCCTATTTGAATAACATTAAATATGACGCGCGGCCCGGCCGGCCGGGCCCGAGAGGAGAGAGGATATGGCCAAAGCGGCGACCCCCACGGCATTCAAAGCGTTCGGAACGAGGGATGAGAAGGACGTCCTAGCGGTCCTGCGCGATCCGGCCAGCGACATCCAGTTCATCCGCCTGATCTTCCCCGACATCCTGGGGCGACAGATGGACTTCGCCATTCCCGCCTCCGAGCTCGCTTCCGCGTTCAAGGAGGGCAAAGGCTTCGACGGCTCGTCGGTCGCGGGATTCGTCCGCATCGAGGAGTCCGACCTCGTCATCAAGCCCGACCCGAAGACCTTCCGGATCCTTCCCTGGACCTACCAGGGCTTCGCCGAGGGCGTCCGCTGGCGCGAAGCAGTTATGTTCGGGGACATCCTGGCGCCGGACGGCGGCGTCTACAAGGGGGATAGCCGGGCCGCCCTCAAGCGCGTCCTGGCCCGGGCCCGGAAGGACCTCGGCATCGAGGATTTCAAGTGCGGGCCCGAGCTCGAGTTCTTCATCTTCCCGTCGAGCGACGCTCCCGCGCTGACCGATGTCGGCGGCTATTTCTTCAGCGGGAAGTACGGTGAGGTCCGCAAGGAGATCCAGCTCCTTCTCCACCGCATGGGCATCGCGACCGAGTACGACCACCACGAGGCCGCCCACAGCCAGCATGAGATCGACCTCCGCTTCCTCGACGCCGTCGAGATGGCCGACACGGCCATGATCTTCCGCTACATGGTCAAGAAGGTCTGCCGCATGCACGGGCTGTACGCGACGTTCATGCCCAAGCCGGTCAACGGCCAGAACGGCAGCGGCATGCACGTCCACCAGTCGCTCTGGCGCGGCGGCAAGAACCTCTTCTTCGACAAGAGCGGGCCCTATCACCTGTCCCTGCTCGCGCAGCGGTACATGGCCGGGCTGATGACCCATGCCCGGGAGATCTCGGCCATCCTCAGCCAGTGGGTCAATTCCTACAAGCGCCTCATCGAGGGCTATGAGGCCCCGGTCTACATCGCCTGGGGGCAGAAGAACAGGTCCGCCTACATCCGCGTGCCCGAGTACCAGCCGGGCAAAGAGCATGCGACGCGCATCGAGCTCCGGGCGGCCGATCCCGCCTGCAACATCTACCTCGCCTTCGCCGTCATGCTGGCCGCCGGGGCCGAGGGCGTCCGGAGGAAGAGCGAGCTCGCCGATCCGGTCGAGGAGAACATCTATCACATGAGCGGCGCGCGGCAGAAGCACTTTGAGATCCGGGTCCTGCCCCGCAGCCTCGAGGAAGCCGTCCGGATCATGGAGAAGAGCGCCGTCGTTCGGGAGGCCCTGGGGGAGCACATCTTCGCCAAGCTCGTGGCCAACAAGCTCAAGGAGGTCGAGGAATACGGCCGGAACGTCTCGGGCGAGTTCGACAAGCAGGTCAGCGACTACGAGATCCGCCGCTATCTCCCGGTGCTGTGACCGACCGTCGCGCTTTGCGCCGGGCTTTTCGATGGGATATCATACGAGGACGATGCCGAAGCTCCGGACCGCCGTCCTGGCCCTCCTCGCCGCCCTCGCCGTCGCCACGTGCGGCGGGGGACGCCCGGACGGACGGGCCGACCTCATCCTGACGAACGCCGCGGTCGTGACGATGGCCGAAGGCCGGACGCGGGCCGAGGCCGTGGCCGTGGCCGGAGGGCGGATCCTCTTCGTCGGCGACGGCGAAGCGGCCGCGCGGCTTCGCGGCGACTCGACCAGGGTCCTCGACCTCGGCGGCCGGACGGTCCTGCCGGCCTTCCAGGATTCCCATATCCATCTCGTCATGGGCGGCGTCGAGCTCCTGGCCTGCCATCTCACGGAGCTCGGAACGAAGGAGGCGGTCTTCGCCCGCATCCGGGAATACGCCGCGGCCCACCCCGAGCTCGCCTGGGTGACCGGGGGCGGCTGGGCCCTGCCTCTATTCCCGCAGGCGAATCCGCGCAAGGAAGACCTCGACGCCCTCGTCCCCGACCGGCCGGCCGTTCTGGACGCGGCCGACGGTCATTCCGCGTGGGCCAACTCGCGGGCCCTGGCCCTGGCCGGCATCAACCGGGACACGCCCGATCCGGCCGGCGGCCGCATCGAACGCGATCCGGGAACGGGCGAGCCGACGGGGACCCTCCGCGAGAGCGCGGCGGCCCTCGTCGAGAAGCACGTCCCCGAGCTCGGACCGGAGGACTATATTCGGGGATTGAAGGCCGGGCTGGCCTTGGCCAACCGCTACGGCATAGCCTCGATCATCGAAGCCCGGGCCGACGCGGATATCCTGGAGGCGTACGCCGCTCTCGACCGCGCCGGCGAGCTCAGCGTCAGGGTCCTGGCGTCCCTTCACGTGGACACCGGACGAGGCGTTTCCGAGGCCGGACGGCTCGCCGAGCTGCGCCGGCGTTTCGAAGGGACGCGGCTCAAGGCGGGCGCGGCCAAGATCTTCATCGACGGGGTCGTGGAGTCGCATACGGCCGCCCTCCTCGAACCCTACGCCGACCGTCCCGGCGACCGGGGGACGCCCCTCCTCGAGGCCGAGGCCTTCGAGGCCCTGGCCGTCGCCTTGGACCGGGCCGGTTTCCAGATCCATGTCCACGCCATCGGCGACCGGGCCATCCGCATGTCCCTCGACGCCTTCGTAGCCGCGGGACGGGCCAACGGCTTCCGGGACATGCGCCACCACATCGCCCATCTCGAGCTCATCGATCCCGCGGACATCCCGCGCTTCCGTCGCCTGGGCGTCACGGCCAACTTCCAAGCGCTTTGGGCCTACGCCGATCCCTATATCACCGACCTGACCCTGCCCATCCTCGGGCCCGGCCGCTCGCGCTGGCTCTATCCGATCGGGAGCGTCGCCCGGACCGGGGCCACGATCGCCGGAGGGAGCGACTGGTCGGTCTCCTCGATGAACCCGCTCGAGGCCATCGAGGTGGCCATGACGCGGAGGGGCCCCGATGATCCGCCGGGCGAGCCCTGGATCCCCGAGGAGCGGACCGGCCTCGAGACCATGCTGCGCGCCTACACGGTGAACGGCGCCTGGCTCAGCCGCGACGAAAAGACCCGCGGCACTCTCGCGCTCGGCCAGGCGGCCGACATCATCGTCCTCGACCGGGACCTTTTCGCCGCTCCGGCCCACGAGATCTCCCGGATCAAGGTCCTCTGGACCCTCCTCGACGGCCGAACCGTCTACCGCGACCCGGCGTTCGCGGACTGACGGCGCCTCCGGTTTACGGATTCTCCGTTCTATGCTATAAAGGATGCTCTTTGAGCCCATGGATATCCGACTGATCCTCGTCCAGGTGTTCGTGATCCTGTTCGCCATCACCATCCACGAGGCGGCCCACGCCTGGACCGCGTCGAGGATGGGCGACCCGACGGCCGCCGCCCTGGGCCGGGCGTCCCTCAATCCTCTCGTCCACATCGACCCCATCGGCACGGTCCTTTTCCCGCTCCTCCTCATCATCTTCAAAATGCCCGTGTTCGGGTGGGCCAAGCCCGTCCCCTACAATCCTTATAATCTCCGCCATCCGCGCAAGGGCGGCCTATGGATCTCGTTCGCCGGGCCGATCTCGAACATCCTGACCGCGGCCGCCGCCGTGCTCCTTTTCCGGCTCCTCAAGCCCTTCGGCGCCCGGGTTACCGACACTTCGGCCCTTTCCCGGCCGCTCGAGGGGCTGAGCGTCATCCTGCTCTTCACGGCCCTGATCAACATCTCTCTCGCCGTCTTCAACCTCATCCCCATCCCGCCTCTCGACGGCAGCGGCATCCTGGCCGGGCTCCTCTCCGAGAAGGCCGCCGCGAGCTACGAGCGGCTCCGGCCCTACGGCTTCCTCTTCCTCATCCTCCTGATGTACAGCGGGGTCCTGACCTTGATCTTCTCGCCCGCGCAGGCCCTGATCCTGAGGCTCTTCCGCTAGCATGCCCGAGAACGCCGCCGCGATCCCGCCGGTCGAGGAGACCGCCCTCCCGCCGTCCGCCGAGACGCCGGACGGCTACCAGGTCCGGCTCGACGTCTTTGAAGGCCCCCTCGACCTCCTCCTCTTCCTCATCCGCAAGAAGAAGATCGACATCCACGACATCCCCATCGCCGCGATCACCCGGGACTACCTCGGCTACCTCGAGCGCAAGACCGAGATCAACCTCGACCGCGAGGCCGAGTTCCTGTTCATCGCGGCGCTCCTGATCTACATCAAGTCCCAGATGCTCCTGCCGCGGGAGACCGACCTGGCCGAAGGCGAGGACCCCCGGCGGGTCCTGGTCGACCGCCTCGTCGAATACGAGCGGATCAAGGCCGCCTGCTCCCTCCTCCGGGAGCGGGAGGACGTCCAGATCCTCCAGTGGAAGAGGGACTTCATCCCGCCGCTCCACGGCGAGAGCGAGCTCGAGCCCGTGGAGCTCTCGCTCTTCGACCTGGCCGAGTCCTTCTTCCTTCTCATGAAGCGCCGCGCGGCCGAGAACACCCGGACGATCCGCGGCCGGGACGTCTCGGTCGAGGTCAAGATGAAGGAGCTCGTCGGCCTCCTCCAGGAGCGGCACATGATCGACTTCCTCGAGTACTTCGAGGCCCACGCCTCGCTCGAGGAGGCCCTGATCGCATTCTTCTGCATCCTCGAGCTGGTCAAGTCCCGGGTGGCCGTCGCCGTCCAGGACGAGCTCTTCCGGACGATCCGGGTCTGGCTCCGCAAGGACGCGCGCAGGACGGCCGCCCATGACTGATCTCAAGACCCTCGTCGAGGCCCTCATCTTCGTCTCCCAGGAGCCCGTGACCATGGAACGGCTGCAGGCCGTCCTCGAGGGTGTCCCGGCGGCCGACATCCAGTCGGCCGTCGACGGGCTCGTCGCCGACACCGGCGCGGCCGGGCGGGGCATCCACGTCATCCGCGTCGGGGGCGGCTGGCTCTTCGCGACCAAGCCGGACCACGACCGCGAGGTCCGCAAGCTCCTCCAGATCGAGCGCAAGAACCGGCTCTCGTCGGCGGGGCTCGAGACGCTGGCGGCCATCGCCTACCGCCAGCCGGTGACACAGTCGGAGGTCTCGGCCATCCGCGGCGTCGATTCGACCGGCGCCCTGAAGACGCTGCTCGAGAAGAAGCTCATCAAGATCGTCGGCCGGAAGAAGGCCCCGGGCAATCCGCTTGTCTACCGGACCTCCGACGAGTTCCTGCTCTACCTGGGGCTCAACAGCCTCGACGAGCTCCCCTCCGAGGAGGAGATCGCCAAGATCCTCGAGGAGGAGAAGGCCGTCGACGCCTAGCCCCTAAGTATAGGCCGCGCATTGACTTAGAGTTGACAACAAGGAGTTTCTCGGATAGTATGAGTCGTTCTTTCCGGGCCCGGACCGGACGGACGTCCCCGAATTCCCGATCGAGGAGCATCGCGCCATGACCGAGCCGACCAAACAGCCGGACCGCGACGACACAAAGATGTCGTCCGAAGACTACGAGCACCTGCTGGACCGCTACGAGTACACCACCAAAGAGATCACCATGGGGAAGGTCCTCAAGGGCCGCGTCATCAAGCGGGCGCCGACCCACGTCCTCGTCGACGTCGGGTTCAAGACCGAGGGCATCATCCCCAACGAGGACTTCACCGACCCCCAGGCCCTGGCCGCGCTGCAGCCCGGGAGCGAGGTCGAGACCATGCTCGAGAAGACCGACCTCAAGGACGGCTACCTCGTCCTGTCCAAGCGGCGGGCCGACGGCATCCGGGCCATCGAAACCCTGGACCAGGCCTTCGAGCAGGGCCAGGCGGTCACGGGGACGATCACGGAGAGGACCCGGGGCGGGTTCAACGTCGACGTCGGCATCATGGCCTTCCTGCCCGAGTCCCACGTCGACATCCGGCCGGTCAGGGATCCCGCCGGCCTCGTCGGGCAGACCTTTAATTTCCGGGTCATCAAGTTCGACCGCAAGACCGAGAACGCCGTCTTATCCCGCAGGATCCTCCTCCAGGACGAGCGGGAAAAGAAGAAGCGTCACGTCTTCGGCAGCCTGGCCAAGGGGCAGAAGATCACGGGCCGGGTCAAGTCCCTGACGAGCTTCGGCGCTTTCATCGACCTCGGCGGCATCGAGGGCCTCCTCCACGTCTCCGACATCTCCTGGGGCAAGGGGACGCATCCGTCCGAGCACCTGACCGTCGGCCAGGAGGTCGAGGTCGTGGTCCTCGACTTCAAAGAGAAGGAGGAGCGCATCTCCCTCGGCCTCAAGCAGCTGACGCCGGACCCGTGGACCGACATCGCGCAGAAGTACCAGACCGGGCAGAAGGTCACCGGGAAGGTCTCCAGCCTGACCGACTTCGGCGCGTTCGTCGAGCTCGAGAAAGGCGTCGAGGGCCTCGTCCACATCTCCGACCTGACCTGGTCGCGCAAGCTCGTCCACCCCAAGAAGGTCCTGACCCCCGGCCAAGAGGTCGTCGTCACCATCCTCGACGTCAACCCGACGACCAAGCGCATCTCCCTCGGCCTCAAACAGGCCTCCCCCCACCCCCTGGAGACGTTCCGGCAGAAGCACGGCGTCGGCGCCCGGGTCAAAGGGACCGTGACCAGCCTCACGGACTTCGGCGCCTTCGTCGAGGTCGAGAAGGGCATCGAGGGGCTCGTTCACATCTCCGACATCAGCTGGGAGAAGGTCAAGCACCCCTCCGAGAAGCTCCAGGCCGGCCAGGAGGTCGAGGCCCTCGTCCTCAACATCGACATCGACAAGCAGAAGGTCTCCCTGGGCATGAAGCAGCTCGAGGGGGACATCTGGGAGGGCTTCTTCAGCCGCCAGAAGGCCGGCGACATCGTCAAGGTCAAGATCGTGCGCCTGACCGACTTCGGCGCCTTCGTCGAGATCGTCCCGGGCATCGAGGGCGTCGTCTTCACGGCCGAGCTCGACGAGAAGAAGCTCGAGAAGCCCTCGGACGCGTTCGCCGTCGGCGACGAGCGCAACGCCAAGATCATCAGGCTGAACCCCAAGGCCAAGAAGATCTCCCTGAGCTTCAAGCAGGCCGTGT
>MEYC01000128.1:0-14948 GCA_001775715.1 Candidatus Aminicenantes bacterium RBG_16_66_30
AAATCCGACAGCCAGCTTCTGATGTATTCTTTGTCATAGCCTGGGTTCTTTAAGAGAACCGACCTGACGTCCTCAATGTCGCGGGCCCTTCCGGCAACCACCTTATGGATGACGAGGTCCTCGAGCGAGGCGAAATGGACAGGAACGTCATCGTATCTGACTTCTTTGGCTCGCTCGATGGCTGCCCTTTCAAACGGGGAGAACGAAAAAACGAAATCGACACGAATCCCGCTCTTTTGATCCGCCACGGGCAGAACCATCGTGTCCTTTACGAATGTATCGACATCATCAGACTCCATGCTCAATCCCAGAGCGCGGACGATTTCCTTGATGACAGGAAGTTTTTCAACGCCCACTCCGAGGGTGATGTCGATATCTTTCGTAAGCCGGGGCTCGCCATACAGCAGAACGGCCTGCCCGCCGATGATCATGTAGGGGATACCGCGGTGCGACAGCTCCCTGGCTATCCGCTTAATCAGATCTTTGAACACGGTTCACCGCCCTAGCGATCCGGATCTTGACCTCGATCCCCTCGAGCGGGTCCTTCGGTGGAAGCGCTCCAAGCATTACGGCTTCTTCGTACAGGGCATCGAGGATCTTAAGATTTTGCTCGACGTCGACCTTCTCCGCCCTGATCCGTGCGGCCTCGAAAGCCTGGAGCTTCTTGGCGTTCTTGACCATTGTTCGACTGCCCTCGGCCAGATTATACCACACCTCCCGGGGGACGCATCTGCTGTCGTGCGCTCACGCCGGACAGGCTTGGCCGGTCGGATGAGATCCTGGAAAATGGGGAAATAGTATTGTGTCCCCGATTTTGCAGCCTACATGTACCGCCCCATGATGTAGTCCTGGAGCCGTTCGATCGTCATCTTGTGCTCGCCGATGAGGGCTTTGACGACGTCGCCGATCGAAATGACGCCCGCCAGCCTTCCCTCGCTGATGACGGGCAGGTGCCGGAATTTCTTCTCGGTCATGAGGACCATGCATTCCTCGGTCGTCGTCTCCGGCTTGACGCAATAGACGGGAGACGCCATGACCTCGCGGACCCGCGTCTCGAGCGAGGAGATGTTCTTCAGAACGACCTTCCGCGCGTAGTCGCGTTCCGAGAATATGCCCACGGGCTGGCCGGCCTCCATGACGACGAGGGCCCCGACGTTCTTCTTCTCCATGGCCCTCAGGGCCTCGAAGACGGTGGCGTCGGAAGGCACGGTCCAGACCTCCTGGCCTTTCTCCTCCAGCATGTCCCGGACGTTTACCATCTTTTTCCCCTCCTTCTGAAGGTCTTTCGTCCCCATATCCGAGAACTCGTCCAGTGTGACGATGGCCTGACGGCACCTGGCGCAGGCGTCCTTGATCTGGTCCTCGCGGCGAAGCCGGGACTTGGGCTCCGACGGCTCGACCTCGGCGAGCAGCCTCTGCGTCGCCAGCATCAGGTTGGGATGGCCGTAGGCCTTGGCCCCGAGCCTTTCCTTGATCCAGAGAAGGTGGTCCCGGCAGCCGATGACGGCGCCGCAGCACTCGCAGATGACGAGGTCCTTTTCGACGGACTCGAAGGCCTCGGGCGCGGCGACGTCGGCCAGGGTGAGCGAATAGGCGCTCGTGTTGACGATGCCCTTGCCCGTGATGCACTTCTCCTGGCACTGGCCGCACTGGATGCAGGAGCCGTAATCGACGCGCAGCCGCCGGACCCGGGCGTCCGGATCGTCGGCGACCTGGATCGCCAGGGACGGGCACACCTGGGCGCAGGTTCCGCAGCCGACGCACTGGTCCTTGTCGTACTTGGGCAGGCCCCTGTAGGACGGGAACGAGGCCGCGGGGCCGGCCGGATACTTCGTCGTGTACGGCGCCGAGAAGAACGAGGTCAGGGCTTCCTTGATCTCGCGGAGCTTAGGCAGCGGCATCGCCACCCTCCTTGTTGAGCTCGTGGTCGGCCTCGTAGAGGTCGACCACGCTTTCGGGGCAGAGCGGGATGCGGCTGCGGTGGGCGGCCCGGGCGATGGCGTGGGCGGCGATGGGCGAGGTCAGGAAGATGAAGGCGACGGCCAGCAGGACCTTGAAGCCGAAGCTGGTGAAGCCCTTGAGGATGAAGACGCCGAAGAGCAGGCCCGCCGATCCGAACGTGACGCACTTGGTCGCCGCCTGGAGGCGGTTGTAGACGTCCGGGAGGCGGATGAGGCCGAGGACCCCCAGGAAGTCGAAGGCGATCCCGAGCCAGATGAAGGCCATGCCGATCGTGTGCCTAATCATCGAGGCGCCTCCCTTCGAGGATCTTGGCGAAGGCCAGCGAGGCGACGAAGCTGAGGAGCGCCCAGATCAGGGCGATGTCCATGAAGAAGCCCTGGTCGTGATGAAGCCCCAGCAGGGCCAGGATGCCGATGCTGAGGACGCCCAGGATGTCCACGGCGATGATCCGGTCGGCCGCGCTCGGCCCGCGGATGACCCGGTAGAGGACGAAGAGGGCCGAGAACAAGCTGACGTTGATGAGCTTGACCAGGAGCGGCGCCCGGAAAACGAAGAAGTTGAGATAGGCCAGCGCCCCGAGGACCGCCGCTCCGGCGAGCCAGCGCGCGACTCTCATTCGAAGACCTCCTTCAGGATCCGCTCGAACTTGCCGCCGATCCTCCGGGTGTTCTCGCCGATGTCGGTCCCCTCGACGGTGATGCAGTGGATGTAGAGCGACCGGGCCTCGGGATCGATGTCCACCGTGAACGTGCCCGGCGTGAGGGTGATCGAGTTGGCCAGGACGGTCATGGCCGTGTCCTTGGTCAGGCCGGTCCTGATCTTGACGATGCCGGGCTTGATCGGGCGCAGGGGATGGAGGACGATCGCGGCGACCTGGAGGTTGGCCTTGATCATCTCCCAAAGGAACCGGAAGACGTAGCGGACGGCGAACGCGGCGCGCCGGGCGAACCCCCTGCGCGGAAAGCCGGAGACGAACCGGCCGGCCGCGAGGGCCACGACGAGCGCGACGACGGCGCCGGCCGCGACCTCCTGGACGCCGCCCCCGGCGGTCAGGCCCAGCCAGGCCAGGAAGGCCAGGACGAAAAGGACGATGCGGCTCTGCGTGTGTTTCTTCATGGCCTCACTTCCCCAAGACCGTCAGCGCGTACTGCGTCTTGTCCATGATGACCTTGACGACGGGGTCGAGCGTCGCTTCGCGGACCGCCGGCACGACGAGCAGGCTCGTCGCGAGGCAGAGCACCGCGAGGATGACCATGGCCGCCTTCATGGCCACGTCGACCTCGCCGACGAGCTTCTCGACGGGCCGCCCGCCCCGCAGCCCGTACCGCTGGACTTTCAGGTAGGCGGCCATGCTGACCAGGCTGCCGACAACGGCCACGAGGGCCAGGACCGATTGCCCGGCCTGGACGGCGGCGATGATGATCATCAGTTTGCTGAAGAAGCCGTTGAACGGCGGGATCCCCGAGATCGAGAGGGAGGCGATCATCGAGGTCCCGGAGGTGATCGGCAGGAGACGGGTGACGTTGCCCATCTGTCTCAGATCACGTGTGCCCAACGCGGTCTCGAGTGCGCCGGCGTTGTAAAAGAGCAAAGACTTGAAGACGGCGTGATTGATCATGTGGAAGACGGCCCCGGCCATCCCCAGAGGCGTGCCGAGGCCCATCCCCAGCAGAATGTAGCCGACTTGACCGATACTGCTGTAGGCGAGAAGCCGTTTGAGGTCCCATTGTCCGATGGCCAGCAGGTTGCCCAGGAGGATCGAGACGGCGCCGAGCCCGAGGAAGATGTCGAGGAAGAGGGGCGGCGCCCCGAGGACGTTGTAGAAGAGCCGGATGAGGACATATATGCCCAGCGTCTTGATCAGGACGCCGCTGAGCATGGCCGAGATGGGCGACGGGGCGGAGGAGTGGGCGTCGGGGAGCCAGGCATGGAAGGGCATGGCGGCCGTCTTGACGCCGAATCCGGCCATGAACAGGCCGCCCGTCCAAAGGACGAGAAGCGGGCTCTTGTCGGCGAGGCTTTGCGCGATCGTGGCCAGGCCCAGCATCGAGGTCGCGCCGTAGACGACGGCGATGCCGAGGAGGATGAGGGAGGAGGAGATCGAGGCCATGACCGCGTACTTGAAGGAGGCCTCGAACTCGTGGGCCCGGCCGCCGAAGGCGACCAGGGCCAGGGCCGCGAACAGGGCGATCTCCATGAAGACGAAGAGGTTGAACAGGTCGCCCGTGATGATGACGCCGTTCATGCCCGTGACGAGGATCATGAACAGGGCGTAGTATCTCCAGTCCCGGCCGAGGCGGCGGATGTACCTGACCGAGAAGACGAGTGAGGTCAGGGCGATGAGGCCGACCATGATCAGCATGAGGGCGCTGAGCGCGTCGAGGACCAGGGGGATGCCGATCGGGAGCTTCCAGGCGCTCATCCTGTAGACCAGGGTTTCGCCGCCCAGGCCGGAGAAAGCGAGCCCCGCGAGGACGAGCAGCGACGACACGGCCGCGAGCGACAGGACCACGGCCCCGGTATCCCGGCGCCGCGAGACGAGCGGGATGAGAAAGGCCGCGAGGAGCGGGATGACGATGAAGTAAGGGAGGATCATCCGGATAGCCTCCTGATCTTGGTGATGTCGTAGGTCCTGTATTTCTGGAAGAGGCGGATGGCCAGGGCCGCGAGGAGCGCCGTCACGCCGAGCTCGATGACGATCGAGGTCAGGACAAGGGCCTGGGGCAGGGGATCGACCATGGGCCCGGCCTCCCGGCCCCGCTCGAGGATGGGGTAGACGCCGCCGCGGCGGTAGCCGAAGAGGACGAGCATCAGGTTGCAGGCGTATCCCATGATCCCCGACGACAGGATGATCTTGATGAGGTCGCGCTTGGTCAGAAGACCGTAGAGCCCGACCAGGAACAACGCGAAGCAGAGGGCATAGAGCGTCATTCTTCGGCTCCTTTGTCCAGGTCGAATTCGGCCATGGCCAGGACGACGAGAAAGAGGGACAGCCCGACCTTGAGGCCGATGACGACGTTGAGCGGCAGGATGAGGCCCGAGCTCAGCAGGGCGAAGAGCCTGCCCTTGGACAGGATGTTGGCCAGGAACGCCCCGCCCCAGGCGGTCCCTGCCAGGCCGATGAGGAGGAAGACGAGCGGGCTTGCGTGCTCGAGGTCCTTGAGCAGGCCGAGCCGAAGCCATTTCAAGGTCTCCTCGCGCCCGTAGGCCAGCAGGACGGCGAGCAGGCCGAGGGCCAGGACGACCCCGCCGCCGAAGCCCCCTCCCGGGCTGAGATGGCCGTGCAGGATGATGTAGATCCCGTAAAGTAAGATCAGTCCGACGAGCAGCCGGCAGACGGTCTTGATGATCAGGGTCATGCCCGCGGGCTTGTCCGTCATCGGCCGCCTCCTTTCCCGTCCCGGGCCCGGAAGCGCAAGACCGTCAGCGTCCCCAGGATGGCCGTCAGCAGGACCGTGACCTCGCCCAGCGTGTCGTAGGCCCGGTAGTCGAGGATGATGCCGGCGACGATATTGGCCGCGCCCGTGTCGGCGGCGCCGTGTTCCAGGTAATACCGGGAGGTCTCCATGAGAGGCTCTCCGAACGGGGGAAGGACCCGGAAGACCTTGAGGCTGAGAAGGAAAACGGCGGCCAGCCCGATCAGGGTGAAGCCGATGATCCAGCGCCCGGACGAGGCCCGCTCCATGACGTGGAAGTCCTTCCGGATGAACGCCCGGACGAGGATGATCAGGGCGAAGATCTCGAAGAGGAACTGGACGACGGCCAGGTCCGGCGCCTGGAGGAAGAGGAAGGCGAGGGAAACGGCCAGGCCGACGACGCCGATGGCCACGATGGACGAGAGGATGTCCTTGATCTCCAGGGCCACGATCGACCCCAGGATCATGAACCCCAAGAGGAAGGTCAGCCAAGTTTCGATGGGCATGCGTTCCTCCTTGTCATTCTTGCCTTACCCGGCCAGGACCATGAACAGCAGGACCCCGAACAGGATGAACAGGACGTAGACCTGGAGAAGCCCCCCGTGGGCCTTCTGCAGGAGATGGGAGAGGCCGAAGGTGGCCTTGGAGCCGAGCTCGTAGATGTCGAAGGTCTTCTTTTCGGCCTGCGCGTAGATACCCTTGAACGGCCGCATCTCCGTGATCTCCCTGTAGAACTCGGTCCCGGCGACGCGGAACTCCTCGGACTGGACATTGCCGCCGATATAGACCTCGTCGGTGCGCGTCTTCCGGGTCAGGCCGAAGACGATGAGCCCCAGGACGAAGGCCAGGCCGAAGAGGAGCAGGATAAGCCGGGGATCGTAGAGCCCGAGGGACCCGGCTGGGGCCAGTCCGGCCTCTTCGGCCGCCGGCATGACGAATATCTTGAGGGGGATCTCCCTGGCCAGAAGGCCGAAGCCGACGCAGAGGAGGGCCAGGGTGCCGGTGGCCAGCCATTGATTGGCCGGCGCTTCCTTGACGCCCGCATACCGCTCCCGGCGCTGTCCCAGGAACACGGCGTGGAGGAATTTCATGAAGCTGGCCAGGGTCAGGGCGCTGCCGAAGACGGCCAGGACGAGGCATATGAGAAGCCAGAGGGCGTAGCCCTTGGAGAGGGACGAGGCCTTCTCCAGGAGGCCCTGGTAGATCATCCATTTGGAGAAGAACCCGTTGAACGGCGGAATGCCCGAGATGGAGAGGGAGGCCACGAGGGCCGTGAGGAAGGTCAGCGGCATGACCCGGCCCAGGCCGCCCAGCTCGTCGAGCTCGTTCGTCCCGGCCCTCTTCTCGACGGAGCCGAGGGCGAGGAAGAGGCCGGATTTGTAGAGGGTGTTGTTGATCAGATGGAAGAGCCCGCCGGCGAAGGCCAGGGCCGAGCCGCTGGCGACACCCATGATCATGTAGCCGACCTGGCTGACGGCGTGATAGCCGAGGAGCCGGCGTCCGTTGTGCTGGACCATGGCCATCATCACGCCGATGATGACGGTCAGGGTGCCGAGGCTGACGACGGCCATCCGGACGAACGGTCCGACGTCGAAGGCCCCGGTCATCATCCGGGTCAGGAGGAAGATGCCGAGGAGCTTGTCGAGCGAGGCCGGAAGGAAGGCCGCGCTTTCGACCGGGGCGTCCCGGCTGAAGTCAGGGACCCAGGTGTGAAGGGGAAAGCCCCCGGCCTTGGCGAAGGCCGCGATGAGCAGGCAGACGAAGGCGAGGACGCCCGCCGGCTGGCCGAGCGAAACGGGGCCGCCGGCGAGCGACCAGCCCGAGGCCGGCCCGGCGAGGGCCAGGCCGAGGATCAGGAACGCGTCGCTGCCGCCGACGATGATGAACGTCTTCTTGGCCGTCGAGGCCGCGCGCTCGCCCCGCCCGAGGAGGGCGAAGCCATAGAGCGCGAGGCCCGAGAGCCCCCAGAAGACGAGAAAGCCGAAGGCGTTGGGACAGAGGACCGCCCCACTGGCGAAGGCGACCGTCAGGGGATAGAGAACGAGGAACGGCTTTTCCGTCGCGGCGTCGAGGCCCTTGAGGCAGAAGACGAAGATGATCAGGCTGAGGATGTGGATGAAGGCCAGGGCGAGGAGGCTGAGCTTGTCGAGGCTCAGCACGACCGCGCCGAGGAGCGACAGGTCGGGGGGTTGGGCGTCGAAAAAGCCCTTGACGAGGACGAAGCCGGCGACGAGGCCGGCGACGATGAGGAGCTTCCGCAGGACGGGCGGCAGGACGAGGTTCAGGAGCGCGACGGCCAGGGGGAGGGCGATGACGAGGACCATCGGGTTATCCATGGATGTCCCTCCTCAACCGCTCCGTCTTATCGCGCGAAAGCTGCAGCAGGTCGGGCGTGATGCGGACGCCCCGCGCGTCGACGAGGTGGACGGCCCGCTCCGTGCAGCAGTAGCAGGGATCGACCGAGGCCAGCGTGATCAGGGCGTCGGCGAGCGGGATGCCCTTGCAGGAAACCTCGCACGTCGGGATGTTGACGTAGCTCGGGGCCCGGACCTTGTGCCGGAGGGGACGGTTGGAGCCGTCCGTCCGGACGTAGTGGAAGACCTCGCCCCGGGGGGCCTCGTAGCGGCCGATGCCTTCCCCGGCCGTGACCTCCTTGACGTCGTTGAGGATCGGGCCGGGCGCGGTTTTGAGCTTCTCCAGGCATTGGCGGACGATCTTGATCGACTCGATGATCTCGAGGACGCGGACGACGAGCTTGTCGTAGACGTCGCCGTTCTCGAGGACGATCGCCTTGAAGTCGACGAGGGCGTAGGCGTCCTTGGGCTCGTCCTTGCGCACGTCGATGGCCAGGCCGGACGCCCGGGCCGTCGGCCCGACGGCGCAGTAGTCGATCGCGGCCTGGCGGCTCAGGACGCCGACGCCCTTCAGCCGCGACCGGAGCACGGGGTCGTCGGCCGCGGCCTTGGCGATCATCGCCATCTTGCGCTCGATCATGTCCAGGGTCTTGAGGAGCGGCGGGACCGCCTCGGGAGGGACGTCGCGGGCGACGCCGCCGACGCGCATCATGGCGTAGTGATTGCGGTTGCCCGTGATCGTCTCGAAGATCTCGAGGATCGGTTCCCGGTACTTCCAGGCCCACATCCAGAGGGTGTCGTAGCCGATGAAATGCCCGGCCAGGCCGAGCCAGAGGAGATGGCTGTGGATGCGCTCGAGCTCCCCGACCACGGTCCGGATGTAGGCGGCGCGGACGGGGATCTCGACGTTATCCACGTCCTCGACCGCGTGGACGAAAGCGAGCGGGTGGGAGGTCGAGCAGATGCCGCAGATGCGCTCGACGAGGAAGATCGACTGGGTGAAGGTCTTGCGCTCGGAGATGAACTCGTGGCCCCGGTGCATGTAGCCGATGTCCGTGTCGATGCCGGTCACGGTCTCTCCGTCGACGCTGAGCCTGAAGAACTCGGCCTCCTCGAGGAGGGGATGGAAGGGCCCGATGGGGACGACGGTCTGGCTCATGGCGTCCTCCTCAGCCGCAGGGGCCGGTCCGGCGGCTTGGGGTGGTCCCTGGTGAGGAGCCGTTCCGGCCGGGGATGGCCCTCGAACGTGATGCCGAAGAGCTCGGCCATCTCCCGCTCGATCCATTCCGCGCCCTTGACGATCGGCGCGATCGAGCGCATCTTCGGATGGCCGCGGTCGGTCATGACCACGCGCGGGCAGTAGTAGCGCCCCGTGGCGTCATGGGAGAAGTGATACAGGACCTCGAGCCCCCGGCGCGTCTCCGTGGCCGTGGCCGTCGACAGGCGGCAGCTCTTGGCGATAAAGAGATGGCGGGCGACGTCGCGGATGTTCTCGTCGGCGACCTCGAAAAAGAAGCGGCCATTCTTGGCCGCGGTCCGGCCGATCTTGCCTTCCAGGCCCTCGAGGATCGGATCTTTCTCAGCCATTGAGCACCCCCACGAGCTTGACGATGGCGTCGATCATCGCCTCCGGCTTGGGCGGGCAGCCCTCGACGTAGACGTCGAACGGGATGACGTCCTCCCGGCGCTGGACCGTGTTGTAGCTCTCCTTGAAACAGCACCCCGAGGTCGGGCAGGTCCCGATGCCGACGACGAAGACCGGCTTGGGGGCCTGTTCGTAGAGCCGGCGGACCCGCGGGGCGACCTTCTCGTTGATGACGCCCGTGACGAGGAGGACGTCGGCGTGGCGGACCGAGCCCACGAGCTTGATCCCGAAGCGCTCGACGTCGTAGCGGGGCGTCAGGAGGTCGAGGATCTCGATGTCGCAGTTGTTGCAGGGCGAAGCGCTGACATGGAAGACCCAGAGCGACTTGGCCAGGCGTCTGTTGTACCAGCCCATGTTCACACTCCCAGGACGGCCAGGACGACGGCCGCCAGCGCCAGCGGTGAAAGGTATTTCCAGAAGAACGCGATCGCCGTGTCGGTGCGGACACGGGGGTTGGTGTTCTTGATGATGATGATCAGGACGAGGATGAGGAGGTACTTCAGGATGCCCCAAAGGAGCCCCAGGCCGCGGAGATCGAACCCGCCCCAGAAGAGGAGGATGAGCAGGAAAGGGAAGACGACGAGCATCATGAACTGGTTGAGCTTCCAGAAGGCGAGCAGGGGGCCGCCGTATTCGATGAAGGGCCCGGCCACGAGCTCCGTCTCGGCCTCGGGGATGTGGAAGGGCGGCAGGGCCATCTTGGCCTGGACGGCCAGGAGGGCGACGACGAAGGCCACGGCCCCGGAGACGGAGGCGACCAGCATGCCGTGCCCGGCCTGGTAGGCCAGGATGGCGCCGAAGTCGAGCTTGTAGCCGGACCGGACGACCGGAACGAGACAGGCCAGGATGAACGGCAGCTCGTCGGCGAGCAGGAGCTTGACCTCGCGCCCCGCCCCCAGGCTCGAGAAGACGTTGCCCGGCGAGGCGCCGCCGAGGACGATGAGCACGGAGTAGAACATAAGCAGGTACATGAGGACGATGAGGTCCATGCCGGCCGCCCGCCCGAAGAACAGGGCGGTCCCCACCGAGGTCGCGGCGAGCGACAGGACGGCGAAACCGGCCAGGGGCGCCGCGATGAAGAGCCAGCGGTTGCCCGTCTTGACCAGGATGGTCTCCTTGCCGAGGAGCTTGAAGACGTCGTTGAAGTTCTGGAAGAGGGGAGGGCCGACCCGGTATTGGAACCGCGCCGATACCTTGCGGTCCACCCATCCCGCCAGGAGCCCCAGGACGGCCGTGAACACGATCCCCGGGAAGACGAAGAAGTCGAACAGGATCTGCGCGGTCATGGCCGGCCCTCCTTGCGGCGCCAGCTCGGGCTCCGGACGGCCAGCCGCTCGCCCGCGAAATAGATGTGGTTCTTGGGGTCCTCGGCGGCGAGGGCCTTCATGACGAACGTCCCCGCCGGGGCCGTCTTGACGCAGAGGGGGACGTAGTCCGGATCCTCCTCGAGCTGGTTCAGGCAGAGGTCGCACTTGGCCGTGACGTAGTTGATGACCTCGGGAAAGATCGTGCCGAACGGGCAGGCCAGGACGCAGCTCTTGCAGCCGACGCAGCGCATGTTGTACCGCTTGATGGCGCCGCTCGCCTGCCGTTCCAGGGCCTCCTTGGGGCAGGCGATGACGCAGAAGGCCTCCTGGCATTGACGGCAATAGGCGGCGAACTCGGCCACCTCGAGGAGCGAAAAGACGCCCGGATTGACCCGGTGGAACATGTATTCGCACTCGATGCGGCCGGCCGGGACGCCGGAGGCTAGAAGGGCGGGGACGTCGATGAGCAGCCGTTTCAATCCCATAGTCCCTCCTCGTTCTTGATCTGGGCATAGGTGAAGACGGGGCCGTGCTTGCAGACGTAATAGCCGCCCATGAGGCAATGGCGGCACTGGCCGATGCCGCAGTACATCTTCTTCTCCATGGACAGGTAGATGCGGTCCTCCCGGAAGCCGAGCCGCAAGAGGTCGCGGGTCCCGAATTTCATCATCACCGGGGGGCCGCAGACGACGGCGGGGGAGCTCGACGGGTCGATATCGAGCTTCGCCAGGAGCACGGTCACGACGCCGACCTCCTCATCCCAGGTTTCGCCGGGCGGGACGACGTCGACGGCCCGGACGAGCTTGACCTTGGGGTGTTTCCGCCATTCGGGGAAGGCGTCCTTGTAGGGACAGTCCTGGGGCGTTTTGGCGCCGGCGTAGAAGGTGATGCTCTTGTAGCGGTGGACCTCGTCGAGGAGGGTCAGGAAGAGCGACCGCAGGGGGGCCAGGCCGCAGCCGCCGCCGAGGATGAGAAGGTCCCGGTTCTCGAATTCCTCGAGTGGGTAGGCCGAGCCGAACGGGCCGCGCAGGCCGACCTTGTCGCCCGTTTTTGCTTTGTGGATGTGGTCGGTCAGGAATCCGGCCTTCATGATGGTGACATCCAGGCTGTCCGAGATGAAGTGAGAGGACGAGGGCGTGAAAGGGGCCTCGCCGAGGCCGGGCAGGCCGAGCTCGATGAACTGCCCCGTCCGGAAGGCGAGCGGCCGCTCCGGCCTCAGGCGCAGGGTCCGGATGAGGGGGGTCTCGTCGATCGTCTCCGTGATGACCGCCGGGATCGCGTCGTAGGGATTGGGCTTCATCGGCTCCTCCTCACCTGGCCGCGGCGTCCGGCCGGCCGCCTTCGGCGTTCGCCATGAGCCGGTGGACGGCCTTCCGGAAATCGATCCCGCCGGGGCAGGCGTCGGTACAGCGGCCGCAGCCCGTACAGCCCAGGGTCCCGAACTCCGCCTTCATCGTGACGAGCTTGCAGAGGTAGCGGTGGCGGAAACGCTCGTCGATGCGCGGCCGCGGCGAGGCGCCGGAAGCGACACGGGCATAGCCGTGCCATTGGCAGGAGTCGTAGCTGCGGACCTTGACGAAGTCTCCCGGCCCGCTTTCGTCGTTGAGGATGAGGCAATAGCAGGTCGGACAGATATGGGTGCAGGCGCCGCAGCCGACGCACGCCGCCGACTCCTCTTTCCAGCCCTCCGGCGGCGCGGAGCGGAGGAGGGCGGTGGCGTCCGACCTGGCGAAGGCCTCGCTCTGCTTCTGGACCTTTGCGGTCATCTCCGCCCGACGGGCCTCGACCGCCGCGGGGATCGTATTGTGGACCGTATCGACCCGTGAATTCTTTCGGACGAGGTCGAGGAGGGCTTCTCCCTTGGACGTAGCCGCGCTGAGGTAGTAGTGGTCGCCGAACCGGGCCGCGTTGGCGTCGAAGCCGGTCTCCGCGAACGGCTTCCCGCCGACGAGGGTGCAGTGACAGGTCGGGCCGGCGTCCGTGCAGTCGAAGCTGAGAACGGTCGTTCTCTCACGCCAGGCCCGATAGGCCGGGTCGGCGAAATCCTCGTTGACGAGCGCCCGGTCGAGAAGCTCGAGGGCCCTGACGTCGCAGGCCTTGATGCCGGTGAGGAGCGACGCGGCGAGATCGGCGCGGAACGGCGCGACCCGTTCTCTCACCCTGTAGAACAGGAGCTTGACCGGATCGACGGCGCGGTGTCCATCAAGGGCAGGGCGGTCCGTCCCCCGAAGAGGCGATAGGATGGCATGGGGCGAGTCCCTGGCCGCGGGCCAGACCGGACAATAGACGTCCCTGTAGGAACCGAGGCTTCGGTCCCGGCAGCGCTGGAGAAAGTTCAGAAGCTCGTCCGATTGGATCAGCAAGCGAACCCCCTTGAGGATAGGGATGAAGGGATTGGACAGACCCGCCCCGCAACGAAGATATATCCTGCCGCGGACGCGGCGAAGCGCAGATCATTTTCCCGAAGTTATGGGCCTCTTATAACTTCGGCTATCGAGGATTGTCAACAGAAAAAATGTGCCGATATATCCGATAAATATCCTAGGTTTTGGCGAGCCGGCGGCGGCCGATGAGGACGAGGTGCTTGACGAGATCGATGGTGATCATCAGGGCGATGAACAGGAGCGTGAACTTGGCCGCGTACTTGAGCTTGGGCAGGATGTCTTCGGCGATCTTGACGGCGAAGAGGTCGTCGAAAGGCGTGTTCAGGAGAAAGCCGACGAGGCCGAGCGACACGGCGTTCGAGGCCACGTCCACCCAGCGCGACCGGGTGAAGAGCTTGATGAGGAGGGCCATGGTCGAGACGGCGAACATGGCGATGACGATGATCGAGAGGCGCCGCCCGGCCCCGGGCGTGAAGAGCGGCCGCGGGTCGTTCCAGTTCAGATTGACGAAGAAGATGGTGTGGTGCCGGGCGAAGAGATAGAGAGCGAAGTCGGTTATGGCCAGCATGATGACCGCGCCGAAGGCCGTGGCGACGCGGCTCACCCAGAAGCTCTTCGTCGGCGGCTTGACGTCGTCGAGGTCGACGCCGAATTTCGGCCAGGGGAGCTTGACGTCCTTGCCGCTCTGGGTGATGAAGTAAAGGACGACCGTGACGACGCCGAGGTCGGTGAGAAACGCCGCCGGCAGGTACATCAGGGCATCGAAGACGCCGAGGCGGGGGATGTAAAGGAGGGGGAAGAGGACGAGCTCCTTCTTCAGGAACACAGCGAGAACGGTCAGGGCGGCGTGGATGGCGAAGACGAGCGACGTATAGCGGAAGAGGTAGCGCTTGTAGGCCGGGGCGATGATCGGCCGGTCATCGACGTATCGCTCGGCGACCCGGCGGGGCGCGCCGTAAGCCGCGACGGCCTTGTCGATCGCGGCGTCGCCGGTCCCGCCGTGCTCTGAGGCCGCTTTCTCGAGGATGTGGCTGCGGATCTCGGACAGGATCTCCTCGCGCTCGGCGCGGCCGGAGAGGAAATGACTGATCTCTTCGAGATAGGCTTCGAGCTTATTGGACATTCGCGTTCTCCTTTCTGATCTCATCGAGGATGCGGTTCTGGTTCTTCCAGACTTCGAGAAGGCCGGCGCGGAGAGCGCGGCCCGCCGCGGTGACGGCATAGAACTTGCGGGGCCTGTCCCCGGAGAGGTCCCACTTCGAAGTGATCCAGCCGTTCTTCTCGAGCCGGCGGAGCAGGGGATAGAGGGTGTTCTCCTCGACCCGGTAGCCCAGGCCCTCGATGTGCTTGACCATCGAATAGCCGTACATGTCCTTTTCGAGGAGGGCCAGGGCGAGGATGTGGAGAAATCCCCGGTTCATCTCCGTTTCGAGGCTGCCGATATCGGGTTCGCGGCCGGTCATGTCGACTCCGTTAAGCGGCTCATGTTGTTCATTTTCCTTTCGTTAGCGCTTCGCGAGCACCTATGGTGTTTATCCAACGATATCGTGTAATATACTATAATGTGTATAATACGGCTTGTCAAGTACTTTTTCCAAAAAAGGAGGATATTTTGACGAATTGACAGTTTCGAGAGGGTATGTCACGATGCCCCCAAGATGTGTGATTTCTGCCATCAGCACGGCGAGGGCAAAAAGTGGTACCTCGACGCCCGCAACTATTCCGAAGACCTACTGAGCGACCTCGGCCGGAGGAAGTTCATCGAGCGCTTTTTCGAGTCGCCGGACCACATCGCCAAAGGAGATAAGGCGCTCAGCAAGCTCGACAAGATGCCCTCGTTCTTCACCCGCGGCATCCGGCGGAAGATCACGGCCAAGCAG
>MEYC01000128.1:15061-23742 GCA_001775715.1 Candidatus Aminicenantes bacterium RBG_16_66_30
CCGAGCATCGCTATTGCTACGGGATCAGCCTCGCGCCGCAGGGGGGCGAGCTGATCAACATCGTGAAAGGCATCGACCCCGCCTACCTCATCGGCCCCCGGACCGGCGGGCTCGAATACCTGCCCAAGGACGAAGCCCTGGCCCAGATGCGCGAATGCGAGGAGGAAGGGCTCTGCCACACCGTCTGGTCCTTCGTCACGCCCTTCATCGGCGGCCTCTGCAACTGCTCGCTCCCGGGCTGCATGGCCATGAAGGCGACCTTGACCCACAGGACGCCGGTCATGTTCCGGGCCGAGTATGTGGCCGCGGTCGATGAGGACGCGTGCGCCGGCTGCGGCCAGTGCGCCAAGATCTGCCCGTTCGACGCCTTCCTGCCGCAGAAGCGCAAGGCCAAGGCCCGCGTCGACCGGAGCAAATGTTACGGCTGCGGCGTCTGCCGGATCACCTGCGTCAAGAACGCGATCGCGCTCGTCGACCGCGCCGCCGTCCCCGAAGCCGCCTCGCTCTGGCTCTAATCGGAAAAGATGAGGACGAGGACGATGGAATTCGGGACGAGGCCGGGGCGGACGCCCTGGGCGATGCCGACGCCGACCCGCCTCGCCGCGGCCCATGACTTCGGGTCGATCTCCATCCGCGCGACCCCTTCTTTGATCGAGCCGGCGACGATGAACGCGGCGGTCACCGCCCCCCTCGGCGCCTGACTCTGCTCGAGCTGCCGGCGGAGCCCGTCCATCACGTCGTCCTGGCTGAGCACGGGATCATCCAGGTATCTCCGGACGGCCGCGGCGGCGAGCTCGGAGAGCGCCGGCTCCTCTTTGAGAGGCTGCAGACCGTCGAGCTCGCGGCTGGCGGCCAGCTCGGTCAGCACGAGGAGCCCGGCATCGGGCCCGAGAGGGGGGATCCGGCGGATGAAGAGCTCGGTGACGATATAATCGACGACGTTCCCTTTCCTCGCGGACGAGATGCCGATGCCGACGTGGGTGGTCTTCGGAAGGAGGATGGCGTTCCGGTGACCCGGGCTGTCCATGAGGCCCTTATGGATCTCATCCGGATCGTTGCCGTGGGCGATGTTCTCGGCGGCCAGATCGGTCACGATCCCGGCCCTGAGGAGCCTTTCTTCCGCGCTTCCCGAGGTGGGGGAGAGGTGCCCGACGTATCCCTCTTTCCTCATGTCTTCGCTGTGGCCGCGGGCCGCCTCGCTGAGCTCGGGATCGAAGACGAGCGCCTCCAGGCCGGCTTTGACCCGCTCCTGGTTGATGAGCTCGAACAGCCGGGACTGGGCCTGGTCCGGCTTCACGGTCCGGCGCGGCTCGGGCGCGGTTTCGGGCTTGACCTCCACGGGCACTCCGACGAAGACGTGGAAATTGACGATGACCTCGGGGCCCCGCGGCCCGTCGGCCACGATCTCCAATCGATGCCGGCCGGTCCCGGCGAGATCGGCCGAGGCGGCGAACGCCGGGCCCTGGCCGAGATCGACGATGCGCGTCTCGCCGCCGGGCAGGGTGTGGGCGAGCTTCGGCCGGGAATAGCCCGAGGCCAGGCTCCCCTCGAGCGGCAGGCGCGCGGGCCCGGGCAGGCTTCTCGGGACGGGCGCCATCGTGGCGTGCCTGCGGCTGAGGGCGATGACCACCAAGACGCCGCGCTCGACCCGGTCGGCGACGCCCCCGATATGGGTGTATTCCGACAGGTTGAAAACCTTGGCCAAACGGGCGGAGACGACGTTGGCCAGCCGGGGCGCGTCGGGAGCGTGGGTTATAAGCAGATGCGGCACCGGCTCGGGCAGGCCCAGATGGCGGGTCAGGAGATCGAGCTCGCTCTGTCGAGGCAGCGACGGCTCCGGGCCGAGCCGGTCGTAGATCCATTGGGCCAGCCGGGCCAGGCGGACGTCCGGCTGCAGGCTCGTCCCGAGCGCGTTGTTGATCCTGGCAAGGGAACGGCCGAGGACCGCGGAGTCGCTGCCGAAAAAGCCGCGGCCTTTCGGCACCTCCGTCGCGTATTCCGAGGCGGCCGGAATGGAGCTCAGGTCGAGGGCCTTCTCCTGGGTCGGGATCTCGGGGCTAAAGGAGATGGCCGCGCCGACCGTCCCGGCCAGCGTCACCGCGAGTACGACCGAACGAAGAGCCTGCTGCCTTATGACCAACCTCATGCCTCCCCTCACCTCTAGGGAGTATAAGGATCAGCGCCTCGCGCCGTCAAGAACCCCGGCGGGTCAGCGCTTCTTCTTCTTGACCGGCGCGACCCAGTTCTCGATGAACTTCTTCGGGCCGCCCTCGTGTTCCTCGACCAGGGCCTGGAAGATCGCCTTGAGGTGGTCGTAGGGGAGCGTCCCGATGATCATCCGGTTGTTGATGATCAGGGTCGGCGTCGAGCGGATCCCGAAGGGGTGCTCGTCGGAGGTCTTTTCGTATTCCTTGCCGGTCTCGACCTGGGCCCGGATCGTCTCCCGGACCGCGGGATCGTCCAGGGCCGCCTCGACCCCGTATCTCCGAGCCAGCTCGCGGCGCCACAGGGGGTCGCGCGCCGCCCGGAAATTAGCCCAGACCTCGTCGTGGATGGCCTTGAACTTCGACGGGTCATAGGTCGCGATATAGGCCAGCTCGCAGGCGCCCGGGTGCAGCTTGGCCTTTTTCGGGACGACCTCGTTGCACAGCCCCTCGAGGGGGAAGAACTGGAAAACGACATTGATCCGGCCCTTGAATTCCTCCTTGAGCCGCTCGAGCTGCTGGTTGAGGTAGAGGCAGTCGGAGCAGAGGAGGTCGCCGTACTCGATGACCTGGATGGGCGCGTCCTCGAATTTCTCGGTCGACCGCGCCGTCCAGTAGGGCGAGAGGACGCTCGGCCGGGCGACCTTGGGCAGCTCATAGAACTGCTTGACGATGTTGACGGCCGTCCCCATCTGGGCCTCTTTGCGGGCGTTGTGGTACTCGATCATGCCGAAGGCCCCGGCCGCCGCGGCGACGGCGAAGACGAAGAGGAGCTTGATCGACGGCTGCACCCAGCGCTTCACGACGTTCTTCGTCTCGCGGTCGATGCCGAACTTGGCGAAAAGGAAGAAGCTCAGGATCGAGAACAGGTAGAAACCCGAGCAGAGGAGGCAGAGGCTGCCGAGCGTGAAGACGGAGTAGAGGAAGAGCGCGACGACGCCGACGACGTTGAGGAGCGCCAGCGACTTGTTCGTCCGCTCGAAGGCTTCGCTCGGGAAGACCGTGCCCAGGACGACGAGGGCGCCGAGGAACATCCCGAAGAAGCCGAGCGGGACGCCCATGATCTGGGAGATCTCGGAGAAGGCCGAGCTGTCGCAGTTGAAGAAGGCGCTGATGTCGCAGAACGATCCGGCGAAGATCGTCTTGGGATAGTTGGCCTTGAAGAAGTGGTCGATGGTCATGAACGAGGCGGCGATCATGCCCGCCCCGGCGAGGAAGCTCAGGACGCGGCGAGGCTTGAAGCCGTCGAGGGTCAGGGACGGTCGGCTTTCCATGCGCGTTCTCCTTCGTCGGCGAATTATATTGACTTTCGCCCCGCCGCGCAAACCCGAGGCAAGGAGCGATATCTTGAGCCAAGCCGGAGAGAGGGATCCCCCGGATTCGGGAGATGAACCTTTTTATTAGGCCGAAAAAGCGCTATAGTGGGCGTCTCGCCGACCGATTCCGCCGACTAGGAGGTCACGCGCGATGTCCATCCGTCCTCTCAAGTCCCTTAAACGCTTCAAGCTCCTGACGCTTCTCGCCGCCTCGGCGGCCGTCCTGGCCGTCACGGCCCCGGCCCCGGCCGCGTCGAAAGTGCCCATCTCGTTCGACGACTACCACGGCTACGCGGCGACCGTGAAGTACCTCAAGGACGTCGCGGCCGCCTACCCCCAGATCACGGCGCTTCTCGAGATCGGCAAGAGCAACATGGGCCGGCCGATCTATGTCCTCGTCGTCTCGAACATGAAGACCGGGACGACCGTCGACGCCCACGTCGCCCTCCGCAATCCGCGGGCCGAGGGCGTCAAGAACGTCGCGCCGATGAAGCCCGACATGGGCAAGCCCGGCCACTGGATCTGCGGCGCGACCCACGGCAACGAATACACCGGCACCGAGGTCTGCCTCTACACGATCGACAAGCTCGTCTCCGGCTACGGGGCGGACAAGGAGACGACGGCCCTCGTCGACGGCAAGGCCTTCTACATCTGCCCCATCGTCAATCCCGACGGCGTCTTCAACAGCCTCGAGAAAGGCGTCTCCCAACGGCAGAACAGCGCCGCCAAGGACGACGACGGGGACGGCAAGGTCAACGAGGACGGGCCCGACGACCTCGACGGGGACGGCGTCATCGCCCAATTCCGCTACAAGGACGCCCGGGGGGCCTACGTCGTCGACGACGAGGACCCGCGGCTGATGGTCCGGATCCGGCCGAACGAGAAGACGGACAAGCCGCGCTGGTCGGTCGTCGCCGAGGACAAGGACAACGACGGCGACAAGCGCCGCGGCGAGGACCCCGAGGCCGGCATCGACCTCAACCGGAACTTCCCCGAGGGCTGGTGGAACGACCAGGGCTTCGCCGGCGGCTCGGGCGACTACCCGACCTCGGCGCCCGAGGCCCGGGCCCTGGCCGAGTTCTTCGTCACCCACCCGAACATCTTCATGGCCCAGTTCTACCACACCATGGGCGGCTTCACCTACCGGCCCCTCGGCACCGCCCCGCACACCCGGCTCGACGCGCGGGACGTGGCCATCCTCGACTTCGTCATGGGCAAGAAGTACCTGGAGACGATCGGCGAGGACGTGCCCGAGGCCTGGAAGGACCCAGCCCGCATCCCCGCGCTCCGGGAGGAGCTGCGCAAGACCTCGAAGAACAAGTACGCGATCGAGCGCGGCTACGAGCTTCCTTACGGCTGGAAGGTCAGCTACGACGAGGTCAACGACCGGCGCTACGGCTTCGGCATGAGCACCGACTGGGACTTCCTCCAGCTCGGCGTCTGGTCCATCACGACCGAGCTCTGGAACCCGGCCAAGGACATCCCCGGCCTGCCGCGGACGTCCGGCGCCGGCGCGGGAGCCGAGGGTCCCGCGGCGCGCCTGGGGCTCGAACGGGCGCTCCTCAAGCTTCAGGACGAGAAATACGGCGGAAAGCTCTTCGCCCGCTGGAAGCCGTTCAAGCACCCCGAGCTCGGCGAAGGTGAGCTCGGCGGCTGGAACCCCCGATACGCGGCCAACGCCTGGCCCGGCGAACCGCTCGCCGGCGTCTGCGACAGGCACTACCGCTTCGAGATGTTCCGGGCCGGGCTGCTTCCCGACGTCGTCGTCACGGAGGCCAAGGCCCGGCTCCTCTATACGTCCGAGAGCGCCAGCGAGGCGACGGCCGCGGTCGCGGGCGGCGAGGTCCGCATCAAGAAGGGCGGCGCGAAGGGCAAATACCGGATCATCGAGGTCACGGCCGTCGTCGAGAACAAGGGCCCGCTGGCCACGCACACGGCCCGCGGCTCGGCGCTTCGCGGCAACCGCGAGGACGTCGTCTGGCTCGTCGGGGCGCGGGACAAGGTCACCTTCCTGCAGGGCACGCCCTACCAGCGGCTGGGCGTCCTCGACGGGGCGACGCGGATCCCCAGCGCGGCGGCCGAAGGCGGCGGCGGGATGCGGATGGCGACGCCCAGGACCCCGGCCGAGGAGTCCATGATGCCGCCTCCCCAAGCCCAAAGGCGCGGCGGGCCTCCGGGCCCGACCCAGGTGAGGCAGGGCGGGGCCCGGCGGGAGGTCCGCTGGCTCGTCGCCGTCGAAGGCGACTCGCCCCTGAAGATCGTCGTCTCGTCCCAGAAGGGCGGGACGAAGGCCGTCGACGTCAAGGTCCAGTAGGAGGCGCGCCGTGAAAAAGAACATCATCCTCATGCTGGCGATCCTCCTGGCCGGCTCGCTCGCCGCCGTCTCCGCCCAATCGAAGCTCCAGACGAACCCCGGCGGCTATCACGGCGAGCTCGACTACCCCATGAGCTGGAAGCGCTACTACGGCTACGAAGAGTGGACGAAGATCATGCGCGAGCTCCAGAAGAAGTACCCCCAGCTCGCCGACATCCAGTCGATCGGCAAGAGCCGCATGGGCCGCGACCAGCTCCTGCTGACGATCACGGCCAAGTCGACCGGAAAGCCCGAGACGAAGAGGGCGATGTGGGTCGACGGGGCCATCCACGGCAACGAGGTCAACGGCATCACCTGCTCGCTCTACCTGGCCTGGTACCTTCTGACGCGCTACGACTATGACCCGTTCGTCCACGAGATCCTCGACCGCACGACCTTCTATATCCTGCCCGGGCTCAACGTCGACGCCAACGACTCCTACGTCCGCTTCCCCAACACCGAGAACAACCCGCGCGAGCCCTACCGGCCGGCCGACGACGACGGCGACGGCCTCTTCGACGAGGACCAGACCGAGGACGTCGACGGCGACGGAGAGCTCTCGGTCATGTACGTCGAGGACCCGGCCGGCGAGTTCAAGCTCTCGCCCGACAAGCGGCGCTTCGTCCGCGTGGACGATATCCGCGAGGAGGTCCGGCGGTTCCGGCGCGTCGGCGCCGAGGGCTTCGACAACGACGGCGACGGCCAGATCAACGAAGACGATATTGGCGGGCCCGATCCCAACCGGAACTTCCCCTACGGTTGGAGCCTCGACGCGGGCTATCCTTATCCCATGAGCGAGGCCGAGACCCGCAACGTCTTCGAGTTCCAGCTCACCCTCCCGAACATCTTCGCCTCCTTCCACTACCACAACACCGGCCGGCTGATCATGTTCCAGGCGCCGCCGGCCGTGCGGCCGCCGGCCGGGCAGGCGCCCGGCGCCCCGGCGATGGGGCCGCGGGCGCAGCAGACGGTCCAGCAGCGGCTCGAGGAGCTGCGCAAGACCGACAAGTACGCCTATCTCGCCGACCGCCAGGTCGCGCCGGAGTACCAGCACGACCTCGACGTCCAGAACGAGATCGTCAGCGCGGGCGCCCGCATCCTCAAGGACTACACGCCGACGATCGGCGGCCTGAGCGGCCAGGCCCACGCCGCGACCTATTACATGTTCGGCGCCTACAGCTATCTCATCGAGCTCTGGGGCTCGCCGGCCTTCGAGGCCGACATCGACAGCGATGGCCAGGTCTCCGAAGAAGAGTTCATGAAGTGGGTGGACATCGAGCTCATGGGCGAGGGCTGGGTCCTGCCCCACAAGGCCAAGCACCCGGACGTCGGCGAGGTCTGGATCGGCGGCACCTCGCGCAAGCACGTCGGCCGGACGCCGCCGGCCCGATACATCGAGACGGAAGCCCTGCGCAACGCCAACTTCGTCCTGTACGCGGCCAGCCAGTTTCCCAAGATCGACTTCGGCGAGGTCAAGGTCACGCCCGCGACGGGCGATCTCTATTGGGTCGAGGTCGAGGTGAAGAACGACAAGGCCTACCCGACGTCGTCGGACCGGGCCGTCGCCCTGAAGCGCGCGGTCATGGACAGGATCACGGCGAGCGCCGGCGGCGGGGCCGAGATCGTCGAGGTGCCGGCGGCCTCGACGGCCGTCGACCCCTGGAACCGGGCGGCGCAGAGCGAGGTCGTGGCCGCCAAGGGCACGGAGTTCCGGCTCAAGGGCCACGAGACGAAGAGATTCTGCGTCCTCGTCAAGATGACGGGGGCCGCGGGCTCGGTGGAGTTCGCCGTCCGGTCGAAGATGGGCGGCCCCGCGGCCAAGAGAATCACGCTGAAGGCGGAATAGGCTCGGAAATACGCTTTTTACGACTGCGATAGCGGTGGGGCTTGGACCGCGGCCTCGTCCCGAAGCGGCGCTGGTAGATCGTCGAGAACGGGTCGTCGCAGCTGCCGAACGTGCCGTCGACGAGGACGGACGTGATCCGCGAGGCCTCGGCGTAGTGGGGCCGCTCCTTGAGGGCCCAGCGCATCTTGCCGTCGAGAAGGGCCTGGACCATGTGGTCGACGATGACCAGCGTGTGGACGGCCTCGAGGAGGATCGTCTTGGGCACCGTGGCCGAGGCCCCCGAGCCCCGGAAGGCGTCGTAGAGCACCTTGGGCTTGTCGCCGTGGGTCCCGGCGAGCAGCGGCTCGGCCCAGGGCCAGAGCAGGAGCCCGTACATCACCGCGGCCGGCGGCGAGCCCCCCGCCTGGATCGACGCGTCGAGGACGCCGAGGAGCGACCAGAGCCTTTCGGCCCGGTCGTCGTCGCGCTCGTAGAGGTCTCCGACCGCGCCGAAGAAGCGCGAGAGTACGCCGTGGACGCGGGCGCTCTGGAAGAAGGCCCGGGAAGCCCCCGACTTGAGGTCCTTGTTGAGCTCCTCGTAGAGCCGCGAGCCGGCGCAAACGGTCAGCCGGTCGCGGTGACGCGGGATCGCTTCGGCCGTCCGCTCCTCGATGGCGAAGCCGAGGCGCGAGGCGTGGCGCAGGACCCGCCAGATGCGGACGGGGTCCTCCGTGTAGCTCGTGTCGGGGTCGCCGATGATGCGGGCGCGGCCGGCCTCGAGGTCCTCGAGGCCTCCGACGTAATCGATGACGGAATAGGTAGCGATGTCATAGAACAGGGCGTTGATGGTCAGGTCGCGGCGGAAGGCGTCCTCGCGCGGCGTGCCGTAGGCGATGGGCTTGAGGGGCGGGCGGCCGCGGCGGCGGGCCGGGGTCCCGGCGGCGTCGAGCGGACAGGCGGGCGGCCCGTCTTCCGGAACGGGC
>MEYC01000128.1:23751-39344 GCA_001775715.1 Candidatus Aminicenantes bacterium RBG_16_66_30
TCCCGTTCCGGTTCGACGCCCGGCGCCGGCTCGCCCCGATGGCCATCCAAGATGGGGTCAAACCTACCTTTTACAGCAAAAGGTAGGTTTGACCCCATCTGGTCGGTTTCTTCGTTGCGCTCCTCCGCCCGGGCGGCTTCGGCGGCGCGGGCGGCCTCTTCCTCGCGCTCGGCGGCGAGCTCCTCTTCGTCCGGCTTCCTCCGGAAGGTCGAGACCTCGATGATCTTGCCGCCCTCGAACCGGACGTGGGCCAGGCGGAAGCGGCGGCCGATAAGGAAAGCGTTGCGGAAGAGCTTCTTGATCTGGTTGGGATGGGCGTTGGTGCCGACGTCGAAGTCGGCCGGTCTTCGTCCGAGCATGAGGTCGCGGACGGCCCCGCCGACGAGGTAGGCGGCGAAGTTGTGGCCGCTCAGCCGGTAGAGGACCTTGAGGCAGTCGGGATCGATGTCGCGCCGCGAGATGCGGTGACGGCCCCGGTCGAGAATGGCCGGCGCCTCGAATTCTATCTTGGTCTGGTTTTCCGGGTCCATGGATCGCGATTCAGACGGCCAGAATATCAGAAACCGGGGTTCGCCTCAAGGGAACGGATCAGGTGCCCCTAGCGGAGCCAGCCGACGGCCTTGAGGACGTCGACGTAAGCGGCGAGGTCCTTGAACGCGATCTCCGTCCCCATCTCGGCTTCGACGGAACGCCGAATTTCCGTGAGCGTCCGCCGGCCGTCGATGTAATTGAGAGCGACGCGCCGCTGGGGCGGTGTCAGCCTCAATCCCTTGATCGCGTCGGGGCGCGTTTCCGCGTACTTCCTGTAGCGCTCGCTGCTCTCGAGAGAGAACTCCCGGCCCTTGATGCCGGGAGCGAGGGCGGGAACGGCCGCGCCGACCGTCTTCTCCTCGGATGTGATCGGCCGGACCGCCGGCGCCTTGATCTTGAGGGCCGCGGCGCGGTAGGCGGCGAACTCGCGAACCTGGCGCTCGAGCGAAGCGCTGTAGAGCTCCCACTGCCTCGTCTGGGCGGCGACGAGCGCGCGGGCCTTGTCCGAGCCCGAGTAGACCTCCCGGACGCTCTCGACAGCGCCCTTCTCGCGGGCCGCCGCGAAGGCCGTCAGGCCGAGGGCCCGGTTCATGGCCTTCTCCAGGTCCTTGGACTCGGCCTCGGTCACCATCTGGAGGGCGCGGGGAAGCTCGCGCCGGCCGACCCGGGCGTAGCCGAAAGCCGAGACGGACCTGAGGAGCTCCGGAAGGACCGCGTCGTCGCAGTTCGCCGCCGACCAGGCCGTGGCTGCGCCGATGAAGGCGATCCGCTTCATCTGGGTTGGGTCGGACTTGTCGGGCGTGTCGGTATCGGCGTGGTACCATTGGTCGGGCCAAGTGAAGAACTCGATGCCGGGGATGCGGACCGAGGCGTTGTTGAAGCAGACGTGGTCGCTCCCGCCCGTCGCCTCGTGAGTGAAATAGCGGAAGGCGTCGAGCGAGCCGTTCTTCTCCCAGAGAGGCCGGGGCAGGTATTGGCCCCCGGGGCGGCCGCGGGGCGAGTCGCTGGTGTAGACGATATCGTTGGTCCGCCAGACGTAGTTCATGACCGCGTCGGCCAGACCGTCGAGATAGCTCGGCAGGTAGTTCGGGCATTCGCTCATGGTCATGACGGAGTTGTTCTTGCGCAGGCCCTCGCCGACCATGTCCATATTGATGTTGACGCTGAAGCGGTCGGCGAAGCCGTCGGTCCGCTTGATCTGTTCGTAGGTCCCGGAGATCTCCTGGGGCCAGAGGAAGACGATCGTGCGCCGCGGCCGGGGCAGGGCGCCCTGGCCGATGAGCCGGGTCAGGGCGCGCAGGATCTCGAGCTGGACGACGCAGCCGCTCATGTTGTCATTGGCGCCGCGCTTGGTGTAGCCCTCGAAGAGGTGGGCCGAGAAGATGACGCCCTTTCCGTCCGGCTCGGCGCCGGGGATGGTGCAAAGGACGTTCTCGAAGCGGTCGGGGCGCTTCTCGATCCGCGCGACGGCGCGCACGGTAACGGCGCGTCCGGCCTCGACGTCCTCGAGGAGCTCGGACCACTGCCGCCAGGACACGGTCAAGCCGAAGCGCAGGTTCTTGAGGCCTGTGTAAGAGCCCCGGCTGTAAACGACCTGGTTCGGGTCGAAGTAGCGCTCGCGTGACGCGAAGGAGATGACCCCGGCGACACCGGCCGCGTCGAGGGCCTTGGCCGCTTCCTGCCCGGCGTGGCCCCACATCAGCGCGACCCTGCCCGCATATTCTTGCCTGGGTCCGGCCGCCTGCCACTTCTTCATCTCTTCGGCGCCGAGCGGCGGGATGTAGACGAGGTCGCCGGTATGGTCGAGTTCGGCGGGGGCGCCGGCGATGAGGGCCGGGTCGGCTTCGAGCCGGGCGACGAGCTTCTTTTCGGGCTTGAGCGTCCAGAACTCGCCGGAGACGGCGTAATCGAATTGGGCGTCGCGGGGGAAGCGGTCGATGCGGACGTCGGCGACGCCGTAGCTTCGGGCCAGGGCGGCGATCGCCTCGGATTCGTAGAAACCTTCCTTGAACTCGCGCGCCTCCCTGAGCCAGGGCGCGCCGGCCAGCTTGACCTCGTTGTTGAAGATGATCTGGCCCGAGATCTCGTTGGCCAGCAGGTCGAGGACGTCCTGGGGGAGCGGCGTCCGCGGCATGACGTTCGGCCGCATCTCGCGCGGGCCCTGTTGGGGCGGCGGCTGCTGGGCGGGCGGGGGCGGCGATTGCTGCCCGGCGGGCTGCTGGGCGCCGAGGCCCGCGGCAGCGGCGAGGATGATGATGGCGAGGGCAAGGCGTCTTTTCGTCATGTCCCGTCTCTCCTTGGGCCTCGCGGCCCGGACTTCTCTATATGGAAGAAAGGGGACACGTACAAGTACATGTCCCCTTCTATCCAAGAGGGACAGTCCCCTCCGGGGACAGTCCCTATTTTGCGGCCTCTTTGGCCCGTTCGACGGCGCCGAAGACGCGCATGAAGTTCCCGCCGAGGATCTTGCGGATGTCCTCGGCCTTGTAGCCGCGGCGGACGAGCTCCTTGGTGATGTTGGGGAGCAGACCGGCGTTCTCGAGGCCCGAGGCGGTCTCGCTGAGGCCGTCGAAATCCGAGCCCAGGCCGACGTGGTCGGCGTCGCCGGTGACCTTGACGACGTGGTCGATGTGGTCGACGACCGTTTTGACGTCGACCGGGGGAAGCGTTATTTTGATCCCCGCCCAACGGGCCCGGAAATCGGCGTAGAACTTGTCCCGGACGGCGGGGCCGGCCAGGAAGATGGCCGCCCTATCGGCGGGCAGGCCGTGATCGGCGGCCGTTTTCTCGAAGATCGCCGTCTGCTTCGCCTCGTAGCCGTCCTGGAGGAAGCCCGGCCAGAAGTTTATGCCGACGACGCCGTTCTTCTCGGCCAGCGTCTTGAGCATGTCGTCGCTGAGGTTGCGGTGGTGGCTGGCCAGGGCGCGCGCGCAGGAGTGCGAGGCGACGACGGGCGCCTTCGACAAGCGCAGGACGTCCGCGAACGTCTCGTCGTGGACGTGGGAGACGTCGATGATCATGCCCAACCGGTTCATCTCGGCGACGACGGATTCGCCGAGATCCGTCAGGCCGCCGTGGGACGGCTGGGGATCGCCCGAGGCGTCGGCCCAGTCCGTCGCCGTCCAGTGGGTCAGGGTCATCAGCCGGACGCCGGCCTTGTAGAACTGGCGCAGGAGGACGAGGTCGTTCTCGATGGCGTAGCCGCCCTCGATGCCGATGAGGATGCCGGTCTTGCTGGCGTTGCGGGCCGCGCCCGCCTCCTGGACCGAGGTAACCAGGGCCAGCTTGCCCGGATTCTTCTCGACGAGCTTGTGGACGGACTCGATCTGGGCGAAGACGCCGTTGGAGGATCGGGCTTTCTCGAGGTCGTTCCCGGGCGGCGGGGCGAAGCAGGCGAAGACCTGGAGGTCGACCGCCCCCCGCTCGAGCTTGGGGATGTCGATGTGGCCCCGGGGGAGGTCCTGGGCCAGGTCCTCGCCGGCCATGAACCGGGAGATCGTGTCGCAGTGCATGTCGATGACCGCGGCGTCGCGGTGGAGGAAGAGCGTCCGGTGGACGGGGTCGAGCAGGTTCTCGCGGCTCGAGGCCAGGGGCCAGAGGATGTCGCAGTGATACTGGACGGCCAGGCGGAGGAGGTCCGGGTCGATGATGCCGGGCCCGTCGCCCGGCTGGTGGTATTCGGGGTGCTCGTCGTCGAGCCCTTCGGTCAGGACCTCGCCGGTGCGAAGGCTGATGGCCGGCACGTTCTTGGCCCAGAACGAGGTGTGGTCCGAGCCGCGGTAGTTCGGCCGGGGCTTGAGCTTGGCGATCGTCGCGGCGTCGAGGCCTCGCTTGACGATCTCGAAGAGCTCGGCGAACTCGGTCATGCCCCCAATGAGAAGGTCCGAATCGCCCGTCCCGACCATGTCGATATTCATGTAGAGCGCGGTCTTGTCGAGAGGGAAGACGGGGTGTTCGGTGTAATAGCGGGAGCCGACGAGGCCGATCTCTTCTCCGGCCCAGGAGCAGAAGACGATGGTCCGGGCCGGCTTGAACTTCGCCGCGACCAGGGCCCGGGCCGTTTCGAGGATGACCGCGGCCGAGGTGGCGTTGTCGTCCGCGCCGGGATAGATCCAGCCGTCGACGCCGACGCCCAGGTGGTCGAGGTGGCCGCCCATGACGATGGCCTCGGATTTGAGCTTGGGTTCGGTCCCGGGCAGGATGCCGATGACGTTCGGGGCCGTCCGCTCGCCGGAGACGAAGCGGGCTTCCATCTCGACCTCGACGCCGAGATCGAGGGTGGCGGATCGCTTGAGGCGGAGCGTCTTGCTGACGAGGTCGCGCCAGCTTTTTCCGACGAGGTAGAAGGCGTCGTTGAGGAAATCGCGGCCGGCCCTCAGGACGACGAATCCGGCGGGGGCCTGGCCGGCGCGGAGGGCGCCCGCGCGCTGCCGCTGGCCGGGTTGACGGGGCTGGCCGGGCGTCGAGAGGTCCATCTCGATGAGGCCGACGGCGCCCTTTTCGGCCGCCGTCTTGACCTTCTTCTCGAAGGTCCAGGCGGTCTTGGAATCCTCCGCGAGGTCCGCGGGAAGGTCGGGCAGGAGCAGGACGACCTTGCCCTTGACGTCGACCGCGGCGTAGTCGTTCCAGCCGTCCTTCTCGGAGACGACCCCATAGCCGGCGAAGACGAGGCCGCCGCGGACGGCGCCGGAGCCGGTGCCGCTGACGGGCGCGAAGTCGCGGCCGCGGCCGGCGAAATAGACGCGGCGGGACGGCGAAACGATCTCGAGGCGGATGGGCTGTTCGAAGTCGCTCCAGTTCTTGAACGGGACCTCCTGGAACCAGGTGCCGTTGTCGCCGCCCGGCTTGAGACCGAGCTTCTGCATCTCGGCGGCCACGTATTCGGCGGCGCGGCGGTACTCGGGCGTCCCGGACTTGCGGCCCTTGAAGTCGTTGGAGGCGAGGAACGCGATGTGGGCGAAGGCCTTCGCGCCGTCAGCCGCGGGCCGGAGGGAGGTCTTTTTCTTGGCGACCTGACCGGAGGCGGCGGAGGATATGAGGACGAGTGACGCGGCGAGGGCGATGAGCGCGGCGATCGGGGCGAGGGGGCGGGAGGCGATTCGCTTCATGGGGTCTTCCTTTGTTCGAAAGTCTTCTTTTTTGTCCGGAGCCCGGCCAGGACCGCTTCGAAGGAGGGAGGCGGGGGCGCCTCGACGGTCACCCGCTCGCCCGAGAGGAGAGAGAATTCGAGGGACAGGGCGTGGAGCATGAGGCGGGGCGTTCCCTCCTGGCGGGCGCGGTCGCCGTAGCGGAGGTCGCCGAGGATGGGATGGCCGACGTGGTAGAGGTGGGCCCGGATCTGATGGCGCCGGCCGGTCGACGGGCTGACGCGGAGGAGGGTCGCGCCGTCGAAGCGCTCGGCGACCTTCCACTCGGTTGTAGAGGGCTTGCCGCGCTTCGGATCGACGGCCGTGCGGCCCGAGCCGAACTCGCGGAGGGGGGCGTTGATCTGGCCGCGGTTGGACGAGGGGACGCCGTCGACGAGGGCGAGGTAGGTCTTGCGGACCTCGCGGCGGTCGAACTGGCCGTTGAGGTGGCGGTGGGCGGCGGCGTTCTTGGCGAAGACGATGACGCCGCTCGCGCCGCGGTCGAGGCGGTGGACAGGATAGAGCTTGCCGGGGAAGCGGTCGCGGAGGAGCTCGGGCAGGCCGCCCTCGCCGGCCTGGGAGACGGAGAGGACCCCCTCGGGCTTGTCGGCGGCCAGAAAATCGTCGGTCTCGAAGAGGATCCGGACCGTCATTTTTTCTTGAAAGGCTTCCTTTCGAGCCTCTCGCGAGCCTGCTCACGCTCTTCGGCGGTCTCGGGGAGGAGGTCGGGCAGGGGCTCCATGGTCAGGATGGTTTCCAGGGTCTTGCGGGCGTCGTCGACGCGGTCGAGGGAGATGTAGGTGTCGGCGAGGTAGATGAGGTTGAGGCCGACGCGGGGGCCATATTCGACGGCCTTGAGGAGGTGCTCGAGAGACAGCTTTTCGCTGCCGCCGGCGAAGCCGGGGACTTCATGGTAGACGCGGCCGAGGACGCGGTCGGCGCCGCCGCGGTCGTAGGCGGGGTCGATCGCGAGGACGCGGCGCATGGCCTCCTTGATGGGCTTGACGAGGGCCAGGCTCTTGAGGACACCCTTGGCCTCGCCGTAGACGCCGTAGCAGACGCCGAGCCAGAAGTGGCCCTCTGGTCGCTTCGGGTTGAGCTCGACCGCCTTCTTGGCATGCTCGACGCCCTGGAGGAGGATGGTCTTCTTGAGGTCCTTGGCGCCGGTGTGATCGCCGATCCAGTAGCAGACGCGGGCGAGGCGCCAGCTCGCCTCGAAGGCGTCCTCGCCGGCGGTGAGGGCGGCCTCGTATTTGGCGCGGGCCTCCTTGGCTTTGGCCAGCACGGCGCGCTCGACGTAGAGGGCGTCGCCCTGAGCGGTGAGGCCGTTGGTGGCGGGGGCGAGGGTGGCGGGTTGGGCCGGGACTTGGGCGCTATCCGCGGGGGCGGCGAGGACGGCGGGAACGGATATGGAGAGGACGAGCAGGCCCGCGGCGATGATAAAGGCTTTCTTGGTGGTCATAAGGCGCATACCTCTCCGGATTTTATAGCACAAAAGACTACTTGATGACGACTTTTTCGGGCCAGACGGGGTCGGAGCGGCCATCGCCGTTGGCGTCGACGAGAATGGGATTGGTCAGGGCGTAGGGAAGGGCGGCCCCCTCGGGTCTGCCGTCGCCCGAGCGCTGCTGGATCAGGGGGTAGAGCGGTCGTCCGCCGAGGACCTCGACGGCGACCCAGCCGTCGGCGGGCATATCGACGCGGACGCGGTCGCGGAACTTGACCGTCCGGCCGTCGGCGCCCTTGATGGTCAAGGGCGGGCGGCGCTCGCCGTTGACGACCAGCCGGACCTCCGAGACGTCGAGCCAGGGCGCGCCGGTCACCTTGATGTCGAGGTCGACCCGGCCCTTTTTCGCCGCGACCATATCCCCGAAAGTCGCCTTCCCGCCGGCCCGGACGGCGACGACGGGTCCGTTGGAGACGAAAGCCCGGCCCCTCTTGAGCGCGGCGACGAGGGCCTTCTCATCGAGCGCGCCGGCGACGGGCTCGGTCATGAGGACGTAGGTGCGGGCGTAGCCGGTCTCGCCGCCGTCGACGCCGTGGGCGTCCGACGAGGCGACGATGCGGATGGGATAGCCGCGGTTGACGAGATGGAACCAATCCTCGATCGACCTGCGATTGTCCTGGTCGAACCTCGCCCCGTTCAAGGCCTCCATGACGTCGAAATCGAGATCGAATAGGGCGTTGGCGAAGGCGGCCTTTTCGGGGTCGAGGTCGTAGTTGTTGAAATAGCCCAGACTGCCCGAGCGCGGGTGGTTCAGGTGGACGAGCGAACCGGGGTTCTTCTGGCGGGCCAGGGCGAAGAGCTTCGCCGGCGTCTCGTCGCGGACGCTGATCGCGCCCTTCGTCGGCTCATCGGGGCGGACGGCCACGGGGAGGCTGTTGAAGTGGATGCTGCCCGTGCGGGCCGTGACCTCGCTGCCGGTGATGACGGCGAGCTCGCCGGCGAGGCCGAGGCGCTCGAGCTCGGGCCGGTACTCCGTGACGATGTTGTGGTCGGCCGAGACGACGACATCGACGCCCTCGGCGGCGGAGCTCCGGAGGCGCTGCGGGATGAGGACGGAGCCGTCGGAGAACTGGGTGTGCATATGGGTGTCGACCGAGACGAGGCCGGGCGTCTCGAGGACGCGGTCGACGGTGAACCGGAGGTCGGCGGGCGCGCCGGCGAGGACCTCGACGACGCGCGTCTCCACGGCGAATTCGGGGCCGCGGGACGAGGTCGCGAGATAGGTGCCGGCCGGGAGCATGACCTCGGCGCCGCCGGCCGGAGGGTAGACGGCGTTCTTGAGGGTCTCCCAGCTCCGGCCCGTGACGATGGGATCCTCGGGCAGGAAATACGGCGAGCGCGTCGGGGCCAGGCCGATGAACGAGACCTTGCCCGGGACATGGCGGCCCCTGCGGCCGGCGACGGCGACCCGGACGTGGCCGAGCGGGGGAGCCTCGAGGGCCCAGGCGTTCGCCGCCGCGTCCTTGGCGGCGCTCGCGACGAGGGACTTCACGACCACGGCCGGGAAGAGGTTGGCCTGGACCTCATACGTGCCGGCGGGGAGGGGGATGACGAGGGGGATCGGCTTGTCGAGGAACGTGCGGTAGAAGACGGCGCCCGTCGCGGGCTCTCGGACGATGACCTCGGCCGGGCCGTCGAACTTCTTGAGCTCGAGCATCGCCCGGACGGCCGGAAGGCGGACGGCGCGATAGAGCCGGTCGAGGAGGTCGGGGAGCGCCGCGGCCGCGAATAAAGAATAGGACAGGCGATGGACCTGGCCCGGGCGGAGCGAGCCGGGGAGGGGCTTGTCGGACGTCTCGACCGGATTGGGGTTGAGCCAGGCCAGGGCGTGATCGGGCCGCTCGTAGACGCGGAAGTTGAGCGAGGGGAAGGACTTGGCGTTGTACGGGCTGAAGTTATAGCTCTGCCAGGCGGAAGCGCCGAGGCTCACGCTGAGGCCCTTGACCTCGGCCTTCCCGGCGTTCCGGATCTCGGCGGCGGCGTCGATCCGGCCCGATTCAAAGGAGAAGGTGTAGCGGACAAGGACGTCGAGGCGGGAGCCGTCGGGAGCCTGTGCCGAGGCCCGGGCGACGACCGCCGCACCCTCGGGCCGGACGGACGAGGTCGTGACGATGAGGGCCTTCCCGTTAAGCCTGATATAAGGATAGCCGACCTGGGCCTCGGGGCGCGCGGACGCTCCGGCGGGGAGGAAGGCGGCGACGCAGCCGGCGACGTCGGGATGGCCATAGTTGATAGTGCTCCAGAGAGGCCGGGGGGTCGCGGCGATGACGGCGGCGAAGCGGCCGTCGGAGACGAAGATGTCGCCCTCGCGGGCGATGCCGGCGAACGGGCCGGGGAGATCGGCGGGAGACTTGACGACCTTGACGGTCGCGGGGGCCGTGAGGGCGGCGCCGGCTAGGGCCAGGATCAGAGCGGCCAGGGCGATGGACTTTCTCATGGCGGGGGGACCTCCGGGGAAGGGCATATCCCGCCCAGCATAGCCAAACCCCGGTGGGGCGTCAAACGTCAGAGGTTGCGGTCGCAGACCGCGACCTCATAGGATTCGCGGATGAGACCGTGGCGGAAGAAGCCAAGGAGCTTGACGAGCTGGCTTTGGAAGAACCGGTTCTCCTCCGTGGCCAGCATGTCGGCCTCGGTCTCCCAGACCGTGATCGGCACGCATTCGCCGAGCTTGCGGTCGATCAGGAAATAGGCCGCACAGTAGCCTGCCTGAGCCCGGCAGTTCGGGACGATCTCCTCGGCGAAGACGCGCGCGGCTTCGTCGATATGCTCGGCTTTGACCTGCATTTTCAGCATGCGGGCATACATGGTCCCTCCCCCTTCTTATCGATCATGGCATCTACCCCTGCTGCCTCAATGGTAGGCCTTCGCGCGAGGAGAGTCAATAAGAAAGGGTCATCTTCGGGGAAGGGCGGCGCGGTAGTCCTCGGGCGTGTCCATGTCCCGGAGGATATTGGAGTTTTCCACTTCGACGTCATGGATATCCCCGGGATGGGCGCGCATGAGCTGACGCAGGCCGTCGGCCGGATCAAGCCCGAGGACCTCGTCCCGGTACTTCATATCGACGAGGACCGGATGGCCGCGCCGGCCCCGGCAGACGGGAATGACGATGCCCTTGCCGCTCGTCCGATACGCTTCGATGACCGCGTCGACGACCTTGGCCGGCAGGAACGGCTGGTCGCCGAGCATGACGACGGCGGCCTCCGCGTCCCCCCCGAGCGCCTTGAACCCCGCCTGGACCGACGAGAGCATGCCCCGCGCGTAGTCTTCGTTGATGGTGAACGCGGCGCCGCTCGATTCGAGCTTCTTCCGGACCTCGCCCGCGTCCGATCCCAACACGACCATCACCCGGTCGGCGCGCGATCCCCGGGCCGTCGCGACGACCGCCTCGACGACCGTCGTCTCGCCGAACGGCAGGAGCAGCTTCTGCGTCCCCATCCGCCGGGACTCTCCCGCCGCGAGGACGACGGCCCAGATCACGGCTGCCCCCGCCCCGCGTCCTTCCGCTTGCTCCGGACGAGGACGAGCTCGGCGGCGATGCTGACGGCGATCTCCTCGACCGTCTTCGATCCGATGTCGAGGCCGATCGGCGCGTGGACCTTGGCCCAGTCCTCCGCTGTCGCCCAGCCGTTCTCGAGGAACTCGCTCCGCATGATGTTGATCTTGCTCCGGCTGCCGATCATGCCGACGTAAGCCGCCGGCCGGCCGATCACGGCCCGCAGGGCCTCGGCGTCCTTCTGATGACCCCGGGTGACGATGACGAAGTAGTTGCTGGCGGAAACCTCGATGTTCCCGACCGATTCGCCGATGTCCCCGACGATGATCTCGTCGGCCTCGGGGATCCCCTCCGCGTTGGCGAACTCGGGCCGATCGTCGATGACCGTGACCCTGAAGTCGAGGAGCCTGCCGATCCTCGCGACGGCCCGGCCCACGTGTCCCGCACCGGCGATGATCAGACGCGGCAACGGTTGGACGAATTCGACGAACGTCAGCCCCTTTTCGCCTTTGAAGAGATAGGGCCAGACCAAGCCCCCAGTCTCGTCAAAGCCTGCCTCGCCCGGGAAGTCGCCCATCTCCGTATCCGGCGACTCGTCATGCGAGGAGCCGTCCGCCGCCAGCCAATTCCGTTTCACGGAAACGATGTCTCCCTCGATCGTCCGGATCCCGGTCGTCAGGTAGCCGGGCCGATGCGTGCGGCCGCCTTCGAGGGCCTTCTCGAAGACCGACCGGTCCCGAGCGACGCCCGGATCGACGAGGACCCGGACCGCTCCTCCGCAGATCGCCCCTTCCATATCTGACGGATCGGCGTCGAGGCGGATGGAGACGAGCCGTGCCTTCCCGTCGCTCTGCGCCTTCCTAGCCGCCGCCCCGACCCTCGCCTCGAGGAGCCCTCCGCCGACCGTCCCCGCAACGAGCCCCGCTTCCGAGAATATCGCCGACGCCCCCACGACCTGGGGCGCCGACCCCTCCGCCTCGACGATCGTCGCCAGGACGAGCCTTTGACCCTCGATCAGGATCTCGAGGAGCTTCGGGTAGCTGTAGTTCATGCCGGTTCCGCTGCCGACGCCGATCTATCGTCTCGGCCGCTTATATGGCGGCCAGGACCGCCCGCTCGAGCGCCGCGCGGACGAGGTCGACCTTGTAGCCGTTCTCGCGCATAGGCACCGCGTCCTTCAGGGCCTCGTCGGCCGCCTGCCGGATGACCGCCTTCGATACGGCCTTGCCCTTCAGGGCGTCCTCGGCCTTCTTCAGCCGCCACGGCACGGGCGCGACGCCGCCCATCACCACCGCGATCTCGGTGAAGGCGCCATCCTTTACGACGCCCGCGACCGCCGCCGATACGAGGGCGAAGTCCCATGTGGACCGCTCTTTCAACTTGACGTAAGCCGCTCTCTGCCCGGGCTTTGGGCCCGGCACCCAGACGCTCTTCAGGAACTGCCCCTTGGCCAGGACGTTCTCGCGCGTCACGTCGACCTCCGGCCCGGCGTAAAAATCGCCGAGCGGCACGACCTTGTCGCCTTTCGCCGTCCCGACCGTCGCCTGGGCCCCCAGGCTGATCAGGACCGGGGCCAGGTCGGACGGGAAGACGATGAAACAGCCGCTCCCGCCGAAGATGGCGTGATACTTGTTCCGGCCCTGGTAGGCGAAGCAGTTGAAGCCGCCCTTCTTGCGGCACACGACCTGCGGATCCCGGTAATACCAGCAGCGCGGCCGCTGGCACAGATTCCCGCCGACCGTCCCGGCGTTGCGCAGCTGCGGCGTCGCCAGCGACAGGGCCGCCTCCTTCAGGCTCGGGTAGTCCCGTCCCGCGGCCGCGTCCTCGGCCAGCTCGACGACCCGCGTCATCGCCCCGATCCTCAAGCCTCCCTTTTCCGCCGTGATGCCGCGCAGTCCCGGGACCTTGTCCATGTCGACGACGAGCCCCGCCGTCGCGACGCCGCTCTTGAGCTCGTCGACGAGGTCCGTTCCGCCGGCCATGAGCCTCGCGCTCTCCGTCGACTCGGCCAGCAGGGCCGCCAGCTCGTCCGCCGTTCTCGGTTCGGCGATCTTGAAGTCTCTCATGACGCGGCCTCCTTTCTCTTGAGGGCCTCGAGGACGCGTTTGGGCGTCATCGGGATCTCGCGGACGTGGACGCCGATCGCGTTGTACACGGCGTTGGCGATGGCCGCCGAGCTCGGCACCCGCGCCGGCTCGCCCAGCCCCTTGACGCTGAGGTTGTTGATCCGCGGATCGAAGACATCGGCGAACAGGACCGTGATCTCCGGGATGTCGAGCGCGGTCGCGATCTTATAGTCGCGCAGGTTCGGATTGACCGGGTTCCCGGTCGCGTCGTCCATGACCCGCTCCTCGTAGATCCCGGCGCTCAGGCCCTGGGTGATGCCGCCGACGACCTGGCTTTCGGCCGTGAGCCGGCTGACGATCTGTCCGCTGTCCTGGGCCGCGGCATACTTGAGAACGCGGATCCGCCCGGTCTCGACGTCGACCTCGACCTCGGCGAAGTGGGCGCCGAAGGTATTGAAGGCGAATTGGTCCATGGGCATCGCGCCGCGCTCGCCATGGAAAACCGTCTCCCGGCGGAGATCGCGATAGACGTCGGCAAACGGCGCCGCCTTGGCCGGGTCACTCTTCGACGCGAACTTCCTGTCGGCCATGACGATGTCGCCGGCCTCGATCTTGAGCCGGGCGGCCGCGACCGCCTTGAGGCGCTCGACCGCCTTGAGGGCCGCGTCGCGAATGGCCGGCGCGACAGAGGGCGTCGTCAGGCTGCCGCCCGAGGCCGGAGCCCAGGGGTAGTCGGAATTGCCGAGCTTGACCGTGATGTCCTTGGGCTCGAGCCCCAGCGTCTCGGCAGCGACGACGGCCATGTGGGTCCGTGTCCCGCAGCCGATGTCCTGCGTCCCGCAAATGACCTCGACGCTCCCGTCCGGGTAGAGGACGATGTCGGCCAGGGTCCCCGGGACACCGGCGCCGAACCAGATGCTCGTGGCGACGCCGATGCCCCGCCGCAGCGGGCCGGTCCCGCCGCCTTCGCCCGGCCTGCGGTTGCGCCGCTCCCAGCCGATGGCCTTGGCCCCGAGCTCGTAGCATTTGTCGAGGCCCTTCGATGAATAGGGCATTCCCGTGTCGCCGAGGTTCTTCGTCGAATAGTTCCTCCGCCGGAGCTCGAGCGGGTCCATGTCGAGGGCCGCGGCCAGCTCGTCCATCGCGCCTTCGAGCCCGAAGGCGCCCTGGGTGTGACCGGGGGCCCGCATGGCCCGCGAAGCGCCGGTGTTCGTATAGACCGTCTCCTCGAAGACCTTGCAGCTCGGGCACCGGTAGATGTCGACGGCGGGCTCGGCGACGTCGTCTCCGTCCCCGACGCCGCCCGAGGCCATATTGGTGAGCTGGAGCGCGGTCAGGGTGCCGTCCTTTTTCGCGCCGATCTTATAGGTCTGGGACGACGACGGCCGGTAGCCGACGCAGACGGCGTTGTCGCGCCGCGAGAGCAGCACCTTGACGGGACGGCCCGCCTGGCGGGCCAGGTTGGCCGCGGCGACCGTATAGTCGTTGGCGCCGAGCTTGCTGCCGAAGCCGCCGCCCATGTAGTTCTTGATGACCGTGATATTGGCGGCCGGGACCTTCATAGCCCGGGCCAGGCCGTCGCGGACGCCGTGGATGTTCTGCGTCGAATCGTAGACCGTGAGGTGGTCGCTATCCCAAGCCGCGACGCTGCCGTGGGTCTCGGTCGGATTATGGACCTCGAAGCCGGTCCGGTAGGTGTGCTCGATGATGACATCGGCCTCGCCAAAGCCCTTCTCGACGTCTCCCCGCGCGTATTCGTTGAGCTTCCCCACGTTGGGCCGGTCGTCGCGGACCTGCGGCGCGGCCGCGTCGCGGGCCCGTTCCCAATCGACGACGGAGGGCAGCGTCTTGTACTCGACCTTGACGAGCCCCAACGCCTTCTCGGCCGTCCTCTCGTCGACCGCGGCCACGGCCGCGACCTGCTGCCCGGCGTAGCGGACCTTGCCCTCGGCGAGCTTGAGGGCGGCCATGACCCCGGGCAGGGCCAGGGCCGGGGCGAGATCGATCGAAACGATCTCGGCCGCCGCGTACGGCGAGCGCAGGATCTTGCCGATGAGCATGCCGCGCAGCTTGATGTCGTGCGTGTACTTGGCCCGGCCGGTGACGATCTCGCGGCCGTCGACGCGCGCGGTCGGCTTGCCGATGTACTTGTATTCCGGGGCTTTGGCCGGCGCGGCCGGCTGCGCCGCTGCCGCCTGCGCTTGAGCTTGCGGCTTCGGCTTGGCCGCCTGCCGCGTCGTCCCTCCGCGGGCCTCGGCGATGTAATCCTTGCTGTTCATCTCAGGCCCCCTTCATCTTCTTGGCCGCGGCATCGACCGCGCCGTAGATCTTGGCGTAGTTGCCGCAGCGGCAGAGATTCCCGGAGAGCGCCTGCTTGATCTCGTCGAGAGACGGGGCGGGATTCTTCTCGAGGAAAGCCGACGTCGTCATGAGGAAACCGGGCGTGCAGAACCCGCACTGGTAGCCGTCCTTCTCGATGAAGGCCTCCTGGACGGGATGGAGCTTGCCGTTCCTGGCCAGCCCTTCGACGGTCTTCACGGTCTTTCCGTCGGCGCGGACGGCCAGGGTCATGCAGGCGTAGACCGGGACGCCGTCGAGGAGGACGGTGCAGCCGCCGCACTCGCCCCGGTCGCAGACCTTCTTGGCGCCGGTGAGGTCGAGCCTGTCGCGGAGGGCGTCTAGGAGCGTCTCGTTGGCCTCGACGGCGAGGTCGATCTTCTTGCCGTTGACGGTCAGGGTGATCGTCTTCCGTTCGTAGACCGGGACCCGCCCTTTCTTCGTCGCGATCGTCTGGCCGCGGAGGGGGGCCAGGACGGCCGTGCCCAGGGCTCCGCGGCCGACACCCTTGATGAAATCCCTGCGGCTGA
>MEYC01000129.1 GCA_001775715.1 Candidatus Aminicenantes bacterium RBG_16_66_30
AATACCACAAGATCGAGGCCGATCTGCGCACGGCCCGGACGCCGGAAGAGAAGATCGACATCTACGAGCGCCTCATCCGCGTCATCCCCCACCACAAGGGCACCGACAAGCTCATCGCCATGTACCGGCAGAAGATCGCCAAGGCCCGCGAGGAGGGCGAGCGGCGCGCCTCCACCGCCAAGCACGCGCCGACGCACAAGATCGAGAAGACCGGGGCCGGCCAGGTCGTCCTCGCCGGGCCGCCCAACGCCGGAAAGTCCAGCCTCGTCAAGGCCCTCACGGGCGCGGCCGTCGAGGTCGCCGATTATCCCTTCACGACGCGCCTGCCCGCCCCCTTCATGATGCCTTTCGAGAACGTCAAGGTCCAACTCGTCGACACGCCGCCCGTGACCGGAGAGCTCATGGAGACGTGGTTCCCGGAGATGGTCAAGATGGCCGACGCTGTGCTCCTCGTCGGCGATCTCACCGATCCCGACGGAGCCGCGACCATCGACGGCATCATCGGGCGGCTCAAGGAACGGAAGGTCGAGCTCGTCCCGGCGGACACGGACATCCCGCCCCCCTATTTCCCCTTCCGCAAGCGGGCGGTCCTCGCCGCGAACAAGATCGACGCCGAGGGCGCCCCGAAGGCCTTCGAAGAGCTCGGGGTCCTCCTCGACGGGCCGTTCGAGCGCCTGGCCGTCTCGGCCGTCTCCGGCCGCGGCCTCGAGGCCCTCCGCCGGGCCGTCTTCGGGCTCCTCCGCGTCGTCCGCGTCTACAGCAAGATCCCCGGGAAGAAAGCGGAGAAGGACTCTCCCTTCGCCCTCAGGGTCGGCAGCACGGTGATGGACATGGCCAAGGGCGTCCACAAGGATTTTTCGGAGAAGCTGCAGTACGCCCGCGTCTGGAACGCCTCCGGCCTCGACGGCTTGCGCGTCAACCGCGACTACGTCCTCGCCGACGAGGACGTCGTCGAGCTGCACATCTAAAGGGGGACAGTCCCCGTCCGGGGACAGTCCCTATCTGAAATTCAGCACGGGCTCGTCGCCGATGTCCATGATCGTCATGAACAGGAGCTGGGCCATGTCCTCCATGATCTCCGGCGTGATGAGCTCGATCGAATCCCGGGTGTTGTGGTAGGTCGAGTAAGGCAGCCGCGGTCCGCCATAGGCGCCAAAGGTCAGGGACGGCACGCCCTTCCAGAAGAACCAGGCTGAGTCCTGCCGCGGCCGGGCCGGATAGGAGGCCGGATCCGTGCTGAGGACGCGGTGGATGAAGCCCTTGTTGGCCTTCTCGACGAACTCCCAGAACTTGGGATAGGTCGTCCCACCCGAAGCCGAGATCTTGTCGCCGATCCCCGGCCCTTCCATGTTCATGAAAACAACGGTCTTATCGAGGGGATAGATGGGGTGCTCCGTGTAGTAGTGCGACCCTTCCGTGCCCTGGTCCTCGCTCTGCTCCTCGCTGCCGAAAAAGAAGAACACGACCGTCCGCTTGGGCTTGACGGCACACTTGGCCATGGCCTCGGCGACGCCCAACGTCACGGCCGCGGCGGTGGCGTTGTCGTTGGCCCCGGGCATGAGCTTCCACAGCCGCCCGAGGTGGTCGAGATGCCCCCCGACGATGATGACCTCGTCCTTCAGCGCAGGGTCCGTCCCGGTGATCTTGCCGAGAAGGTTGATGCCGACGCCGTCGGGATGGTGTTCGCTCTTGTTGCTGATGGTCATCGTCTTGCCCGTGGCGAAGGACTGGGGCTTGAGCTCCTTGCGAATCCGGTCGACAGTCTCCTTGGGAACCCGGCCCGTCCCGGCAAACACGTCGGCGACGACGGCCGCTCCGACGTGATGATAGACGAAGCCTTCGACATAAGCGTTGTTGGGATTGCCGATCGGCCCGTAGTTATAGATCATGCCCTTGGCCCCGTGGGCGGCGGCATTCTTGAGCTTATACTGATGAAAGGAGTAGGGCCGCCATTTTTTAAACGCTTCGAGGGTTTCCCCGCGGGGGGCGACCGGCACCTCCGACTCCATGAGCACGATCTTGCCCTTGACGTCGACGCCCTTGTAGTCGTCGTAGCCAAGCTCGGGGGCCGTGATCCCGTAGCCGACGTAGACGACCTCAGCCGTGACCTCGCCCGTGCCCGTCGTGCCGCCGGGGATGAATTCGTCCTCGTACGCGTAGGCCTTCTTGACGACGCCCCCCTTCCCAACCGGGACGTGCATCTCGCAGACGCCGCCCGGGAAGACGGTCGTGTACGGATTGGGGAAGAGCTGGCGGTAGGTCCCATTCTCGCCGCCGGGCTCGACGCCCCAGCCCTTGAGCAGGGACTCGACCCAGGCGACGCAGGCCTCGTATTCCTTCGTCCCCGTCAGCCGGCCGCCGTATTTCTCTGACACGAGCTCGGCGACGTGTCTGTAGAGCGGCTGGCTCTGGATGAGATGCATGGCCTCCAGGATCTTGGCCTCGTCGGTCGCCGGCGGGGCGGCCTGCCGGGCCGGTTGCGCGAGAAGGCCCGCTCCCGCGAGGGCGAGAACGAGCAGGACGGACGCGACGAAACGGCGGGAAAGCTTCATGACGATTCCTCCTCCGTCGGCGGTGTGAAGGGATATTCTACGTTCGGTTCCGCGCCAAGTCAAAGCCGAACGCGGCGGCGGCCAGGGCGGGCGCCGGATCGTCGCCGACCTTGCAGGAAAGGAAGGCTCAGCGGCAGGCTTTGTGCTGGGCGCAGGCGCCCTCTGCGGTGAGCCTTTCAGCCTTCTTGTCCTGGATCTCGCGGAGGGCCTCCTCGACGGTCGTGGCCGCGCTTCTGTAGACCTCGATCCCGGCTTCCTCCAGCCGCTCCAGGGCCCGGAGGCCCATGCCGCCGCAAACAACGGCCTGCACCCCCAGTCCGTCGAGCGCTCCGACCGGATGGCAGGCGCCGTGGGCATGGACGCGGCCCCGATTATCCCGGACCTCGACGAGGTCCGTATCGGTGTCCGCCAAAGTGAAGAACGGGGCACTGCCGAAGTGCCCGTAGAGGGTGGCTCTCAAACCCTCGGCCGTTTCCGTCGGGAAGCAGATCCTCATGGCCGCACTCCCCCGCGGAAGCCGCAGCGGCCACCGCCGTGTCCCCGCCCGCAACCTCTTTCGGCCGGTGATCGGTGGAGATTCGCGCTCTCGCATTTCGGGCAGGATGTCGGCCTCCCCGTCCCATGGGGGACCCCCCATTCATGTTTGCAGCCCGTGCAGACGAAATGGCGTTCGTTCATTTGATATTGACCTCCCTGTATTCGCAGTGCCCTGCCGTTGACCAGGCAGTCCGCCGACTTGCGCCGGGCGGATTCCAGGATATTGCCAAAGGTTTGGCGGGAGACGCCCATTCTTTCCGCCGCTTTCTCATGATACAGGCCTTCGAGATCCGCCAGGCGAAGGGCCTCCAACTCGTCCAGCGTGAGGTTGATCTCCTCGAGCGCTGAAACCGGGATCCCCGCGGGCTTGAAGAATCCGGCCGCCGGACGGCGGCCGATCCTCCGGCAGATCATCGGCCTCGGCACGGGCGCGCTCCCCCTGTCATAATTGGCATATGCTAATTATAGGGCCGGGGACCGTTCCTGTCAATCCCGAAGGGTTCGCTCGCTGTTCCTGACGGCTGCCGGAGCGCGGCTTATCCGGCCTGTTCCAAGGCCTGCCGCTGGTCCTCCCGCAGGTCCTCTACGCCTTCATAACTCCCGGGGGACGCCTCCCCGGCCGTCTATGCGACGTGGCCGGTTCAGCTTTGCTTTCCGGCGTCCTTTTTGATAGTATTTTCGATGGTGGCCCAACTTAAACGCAACAAGATCGCGGACATCGCTCTGCTGGCCGTATTCTGTTCGCTGACCCTTCTTGTCAACTTCTTCCATACGGAAAAGGCCACAGATGGCGGCCAGGCCTGCCCCGCCTGTCAGTTCCTGAGCTCCTCCATCGCGACGCAGGTCACTCAATGCCTGTTCGTCCCCCAGCTCGAGTTCGTCGACGTCATCGAAGCGTTCCTCGTCTTTCGATTCGAGCAGCTCGTCTCCGTTGATCGCTCGCCACGGGGCCCCCCTCAGGCCTAGCCAGGCCCTGTCATCTCCCCCTTCCGGCGTTGTCGGGTCTCGTTTTCTGACCGTCCATAAGGAGGACTGATGCGCTTACGGACGTTAGTGGTCATCGTTTTGGCCTCCTTTTCCTTAATATGTGTCCTGGGGGCACAAGAAACGGCGGGCACTTCTATGTCCCTGGATCAGTGTCTCGATCTCGCCTTCAAGCAGAATCCCCTGCTCCTTTCTGCCTTGGAGAAATACCGGGCGTCGCGGGCCCGAGTCAGTCAAGCCCTGGCCATTCCGCAACCTTCCCTGGATTACGATTCCGACCTCCAACCGCGGCCGCTCGACTTTCGCGGTTCCGGGGAATCCTATTTCGGCGTCAGCCAGACCGTGGAATTCCCCGGGAAGAGATCCCTGAGAGGGAAGATCGCCCGTCGCGAGTCTGACGAGCTACTGTCAGAGATCGACCTCCTCAAGCTCGATCTCGGGTTCCAGGTCAAGCAGGCGTTCTTCGGCCTGCTCCTGGCCCGGGAGAGAGCCAACACAGCTCGCCAGGATGTCGATCTCTCCCGTGATTTTCTTCAGAAAGCCGAGGTCATGCGGTCCTCGGGGGACATCGCCGAGGTGGAAGTCCTGAGGGCCCGCGTGGAGGCCGCCCGGACGGCTAACGCCCTCAGGGCCGCCGAGAACGAAACGAGACTGGCGGCGGCCGCGCTGAACTTCCTCCTGGCCCGCAAGAAGTACGAGTCGCTCGAGATCCGGGGAGAGATGAGGGGGCCGTTCATCCCTTTGGACCTCGAGGCGTTGAAGCAGAAAGCGTTAGCCCTGCGGCCTGAGCTCCGGGGTAACAAAGCGGCCATTGAGAAGGAATCGCTGAGGAAGACGCAAGCGTATCTCAGCTACTTGCCGGATTTCGACCTCGGCATCTCCCGGCATCGCATCGCCGGAGAGCAGAAAACCTGGGATTTCACCGTTTCGATCCCCATACCGATCTTCTTTTGGCAGCCGGCCAAAGGACTGGTCGCCGAGGCCGATGCCAACCGCGAGTCCTTGAAAAGAGAATCCGATCATCTGGCGAACGCCATCTCCCTCGAAGTGGAAGAGGCTTACATGAACGCGCTCGCCGCCAACGATCAGATCAGGCTGTTCGAGGAACAGGTCTTGACTCAGGCGGAAGAGGTTTATGAGATCTTCCTGTTCAAGTTCCAGGAAGGCGAGATCGGGGGCATCGAGCTGATCGACGCGCGGAGGAGCCTCAACGACGCCCGAGGGTCGTATGCGGACGCCCTCTTCAACTATCGGGTGACCATCGCCGCCCTCGAAAAATCGATCGGACAATCCCTCGACGGAGAACACGATGATAAGACTGATTGAAAAACTCCCGTTTCTGGCGTTTCTCGCGATCCTTGCCCTCGGCGTCAATTGCGGGAACGGATCCTCCGCCATCGGAGCGGATGCCCGTGATATCGCCGCCGATGGGGCCGCTGAAAGCGCCATTATCACCATCCCCCCCGGCTCGCCGCAACTCAAGAGGATCACGGTCGAACCGGTGGGGACGGCCGACGTCGCCGAGAGCGAGGTCGTTGCGCCAGGACGGATCGAGTTCGATATCAGCCGCGTCGGCCGCGTTTCGCTGCCCGTCCCCGGCCGCGTTCTTCAGGTCCTCGTACGCCTCGGCGATCCCGTCGCGGCCGGCCAGCCTCTGCTCACGGTGGATAGCCCGGATGCCGACGCCGTGCTCTCCGAGTACCGGCAGTCGCAAGCGGGGATCAGCCAGGCGCGCTCATATCTCGCCAAGGCCGAAGCCGACCACGCCCGGGCCGTTAGCCTTTTCGAGCATAAGGCCCTCGCACAAAAGGAGGTCTTGGCGGCCGAGAACGAGCTGGCCCAGGCCAAAGCGGGCCTGGACCAGTCGGAAGCGGCCTGCGAACACGCCCGGCGGAAGATCGACATCCTCGGGCTGGGGGGAGAAAAGCCGGCTCCCTTCGTGACCGTCAAGGCCCCCCTGGCGGGCAAGGTGATCGAGCTATCCGTCACGGCCGGGGAATACCACAATGACATGAGCACTCCGGTGATGACCGTGGCCGACCTGAGCACCGTCTGGGTGACGTCCGCCGTCCCGGAGAACGCTATCCGTCTCATCGAGGTGGGCGAAAGCGTCGAGGTCGAGCTCGTCGCCTTCCCCGGCGAGCGTTTCAGCGCCCGGGTCAAGCGCATCGCCGACGTCCTGGATCCGAAGACCCGGACGGTCCAGGTCCGGGCCGAGCTGGCCAATCCCGCCGGGAGGTTCCGGCCGGAGATGTTCGGACGGATCCGCCACTCCCACGACACGCGGACGGTCCCGGTCGTACCCGCCCGGGCCGTCCTGCGCCGGGGGACTGAGGCGGTCCTTTATGTCGAGCGCGGACCGGGGCGCTTCGAGAAAGTCCCCGTCACCGTCGGCGCGGCGCGCGGAGATCAGATCCCCGTTCTGGCGGGGATAAAGGCCGGAGACCGCGTGGCCGTCGACGGCGTCATGCTGCTCGCGGGAATGGACGTCCGCTGACATGATCGCCGAAGTCCTCCACTTCGCATTGAAACGGCGCCTGGCCGTCATTCTGCTGACCCTGGCCCTGGCCGGCTGCGGCATCTGGGCCTTCCGGATGCTGAAGATCGAGGCCTACCCGGACATCTCGGAGACCCAGGTCATCGTGATCACGCTCGTCCCAGGCCGGGCCGCCGAGGAGATCGAACAACAGGTCACCGTCCCAGTCGAGCGCGCCCTGCAAAGCATCCCCAGGGCCATCGCCCGGAGATCGCGGACGATCTTCGGGCTCTCCGTCGTCGACATCACCTTCGAGTACGGAGTCGACGACTTTTTCGCCCGGCAGACCGTGCTCGAGAAGCTGCGCGACATCGAACTGCCCGACGGGATCGTACCGACTCTGGCGCCGCCGACGACCCCCGCCGGCGAGCTCTACCGATATGTCGTGGAAGGCGACGGCAAGGACGAGATCGAGCGTCGGGAGATCCAGGACTGGGTCATCGCCCCCCGTCTGCTCCAGGTCCCGGGCGTCGGCGACGTCTTCGCGTTCGGCGGCCTGGTCAAGCAATATCAGATCGAGGTCGATCCCCTGGCCCTCACCAGGTACGGGCTGACCATCCGTCAGGTGGCCGACGCCGTCGACGCGAACAATCTGAACTCCGGAGGCGCCCAGGTCGGCAACGGCCAGCAATCGTTGGTCGTCCGCGGCGTTGGCATACTCCGGTCGGTCGGAGACATCGAGCGGGTCGTTGTGGCCGCCGTCGAGGGCGTGCCGGTCTTCATCCGCGACATCGGCACGGTCGGCATCGGCGCCGCCCCGAGGACCGGCATCTTCGGCGTCGACGGAAGTCTGGGAAAAGTGGAAGGGGTCGTGGCCATGCGGCGGGGGGAGAACCCGAGCGAGATCCTGCGGGGCGTCCGGGCGGCCGTGGAGGAGCTGAACCGGTCCCTGCCGGAAGGTTTCCGGATAGCTCCCATTTACGACCGGACCGAATTGGTCGGCCACACGCTCCACACGGTCAGCAAGACGCTCGTCGAGGGCTTCGTCATCGTTCTCGGCATCCTGCTCCTCTTCCTCGGCTCCCTGCCCGCGGCCCTCATGGCGGCCGCAACGATCCCTCTGTCGCTCTTGTTCGCTTTCGTTTGCATGCGCGCTTCGGGCATCCCCGCGAACCTCCTCAGCCTGGGCGCGTTGGATTTCGGGATCATCATCGACGGCACGCTGGTCATGGTCGTCCACATGATACGGACGCTGGCCGACCTCCAAGCCGGGAACGAACGCTGGCGCCCGCTGGAAGCGGTGCGCGAGGCCGCCGGGGCCATGGAGAAGCCGGTTTTCGTCTCGGCCCTCATCATCATCGCCGCCTACCTCCCCCTGTTCGGGCTGGAGCGCGTGGAGCGGCGGCTGTTCACGCCCATGGCCTATACGGTCTGTTACGCCCTGATCGGCGCCCTCCTTCTGACGATGACCCTCGTCCCCGTGCTGGCCACCTACATCTTCGCCGGCCGGAAGAAGATCCGCCCCAACCGGCTCTTCGTTTGGTTCGCTCCCCGATACGACCTTCTCGTCAGAAAGACCATCCGGAGAGCGAACATCGTCGCCCTGGCGATGCTGGCGATCACGATCGGCGCTCTCTGGCTCGGCACCCGGCTGGGAAGTGAATTCCTGCCCCAGCTCGACGAGGGAGTCATCTGGATCCGGGCGGCCCTGGCCCCGGGAGCGGCGATCGAAGAGTCGGCTAAGACCGCGGCGCTCATCAGCAATCTCATCAAGCAATCCCCCGAGGTCGAGTTCGTCAGCTCCCAGACGGGGCGCCAGGATTCGAACACCGAGCCCTTCGGGCCGAACCGCAACGAGTTTTTGGTCGGCCTCAAACCCTACTCGACGTGGAAGACCGGGCGGAGCAAGGCCGCCCTCGTGAAGGAGCTCGAGACCCGCCTGCGGACCCACGTGCCGGGCGTGCGGTTCAGCTTCACCCAGCCGATCATCGACATGGTCACCGAGGCGGTGACAGGATCCTCGGCCGACCTCGCCGTCATCTTCACGGGACCCGATCTGCAGGAGCTGCGGCGGCTCGGGGCCCAGGCGCTGGACGTCGTCCAGGGCATTCCTGGCGCGGCGGACAGCGCCGTCGAGCAGGATTCGGACCAGGCCCAGCTCCACATTACCCTGGACAGGGATTCCCTGGCCCTCTTCGGCCTGAACGTCGCCGACGTCCAGGACGTCATCGAGCTGGCCATCGGCGGCCGGGCCGCGAGCACGATGTACGAGGGTGACCGGCGTTTCGACATCACGGTCCGGTACGTCGCGAGCGTACGCAAGGACGTCAACACGATCGGCGACATCCTCGTGGCGACCGCGGACGGAAGCCGCATCCCTCTCTCCCAGCTCGCGGCGATCTCCATCGACGATGGGGCCAGCATCATCACCCGGCGCGAGAACCGGCGCCAGATCAGCGTGAGGACGAACATCCGCGGCCGCGACCAGGGCGGGTTCGTGGCCGTGGCCCAACGCCGCATCGCGGCCGCGATCAGCCTGCCCGAGGGATATCGCATCGAATGGGGCGGCCAATTCGAGAACCTGGCCCGGGCTTCCCGCCGTCTCAAGATCATCCTCCCCCTGACCCTCTTCCTGATGTTCGGGATCCTTTTCGTCGCATTCGAATCGGCGATCGACGCGGCGCTCATCCTCCTGAACGTCCCCTTCGCCCTGATCGGCGGGGTGGTCGCGCTCCTCGTACGTGGGATCCCCTTCAGCATTTCGGCGGCCGTGGGATTCGTCTCTGTGTTCGGCGTCGCCATCATGACCGGGGTCCTATTCATCGCCGAGGTCAACAGGCTGCGCACCGAGGCCAAGCTGTCGGTCGAGGAGGCCGTGGCCAGAGCGGCGCACGCCAGGATGACGACGAATTTCCTCCTCATTCTCGTCGCGCTCCTGGGAATGGTCCCCGCCGCGATAGCCACCGGGATCGGCTCGGATATCCAGCGGCCGATGGCTACGGTCATCATCGGAGGGCTCATATCGACTCTCGTCCTGGCGCTCATCGCCATGCCCAGCTTCTACTATCTGGCCTCACGAAAAAGAACTCCGTCGAAGGCCCTCCTGCCGATCCATTAGACCGAGACGGGGTCCGGCGGATTGAATTGAGCGGCCGATTCTGGTACCTTGGCTTACTCATTATGCCCGAGATCGCAGGGAGGTCCTCATGACCCGGAACATTCTCCCGATCCTCATAACGGCGAGCCTCATCCTCTCCGGCCTCGGGCTGGCCCAAGCGCCGGCGGCCAATCCCAAGATCCTGCTCAAGACGACCCAGGGCGATATCACCATCGAGCTCTACCCCGACAAAGCGCCCATCACCGTCAAGAACTTCCTCGGCTACGTCGAGAACAAATTCTACGACGGTCTCATCTTTCATCGCGTGCTCACGGACCGGGTCATCCAAGCGGGAGGGGTCACGGCCGAGATGCACACGAGATCGGGGAAGGCTCCGATCAAGAACG
>MEYC01000130.1 GCA_001775715.1 Candidatus Aminicenantes bacterium RBG_16_66_30
CGTTCGGCGAGATCATGCTGCGGCTGTCGCCGCCGGGGAAGGAGCTGCTGTTCCAGTCGCCGGAGCTCCGGGCGGTCTTCGGCGGGGGGGAGGCCAACGTGGCCGTATCGCTGGCGATCTGGGGGCATCGCTCCCGCTGGATCTCGGTCCTCCCGGCCAATCCGATAGGCGACGCCGCCCTGCGCGAGCTCAAGCGCCACGGTGTCGACGTCGGCGCGGTCGTGCGCGGCGGCCGGCGGCTGGGCATCTACTTCGCCGAGCCCGGCGCGAACGAGCGGCCGTCGCAGGTCATCTACGACCGCGAGGGTTCGGCCATCGCCGAGGCCGGGCCCGGCGCCGTCGACTGGGCCTCGGCCTTGGACGGGATGGACGGGCTCCACGTGACCGGCATAACGCCCGCGCTCAGCGCTTCGGCCGCGGCCCTCACCCTCGAGGGGGTCAAGGCGGCGCGGACGAGGAAGATGACCGTATCCGTCGACCTCAACTACCGGTCAAAACTGTGGCGGTACGGCCGTCCGGCGCCCGAGGTCATGCGCGAGATCGCCGGACTGGCGGATACCCTGGTCGGGAACGAGGAGGATTGCCAGAAGGCGCTGGGCGTGGGGGCGGCGGCCGACCTCACCGCGGGCCGGCTCGACGTCGGGGCCTACGAGCGGCTGACGGCCGAGGTCCTGTCGGGCTTCCCTAATCTCCGGCGGGTCGCGATCACTCTGCGGGAGAGCCTGAGCGCCGACTGGAACCGCTGGTCGGCCGTCCTGAGGAACGGGGACGGCTTCATGGCGGGCCCCGTCCATGAGATCCGCTCCGTCGTCGACCGCATCGGCACGGGCGACGCCTTCGCCGCCGGCCTCATCCACGGGCTCGGCCGCTTCAAGACGGAGACCGAGGCGCTCGAGTTCGCCGTCGCCGCCGGCGCGCTCAAGCATTCGATCCCGGGCGATTGGAACCTGGCCGCGGAGAGCGACGTGCTGGCCCTCGTCCGGGGCGACCGGGCGGGCCGCGTCCGGCGGTAGCGGAAGAAGGGGAGGGCGACGTGACGAAAGAGAAGGTCCTGGCCGGCATCATGGCGGCGAAGGTCGTGGCCGTCATCCGCATGAAGGACGCGGCCCGGCTGGCCGAGGTCGGGGCGGCCCTCCAACGGGGCGGCGTCGGCGTACTCGAGGTCACGATGACCGTGCCCGGGGCGGTCGAGATCATCCGCGAGATGGCCCGGACGAAGGCGCCCGGGACGCTCGTCGGGGCCGGGACCGTCCTCGACGCCGGCACGGCCACCGACGTCATCGCCGCGGGGGCCGACTTCGTGGTCTCGCCGATCACCGACCGGGAGACGGTCGGGGCCTGCCGGGACGCCGGCGTTCTCGTCGTGCCGGGGGCCTTCACGCCGACGGAGATCGTGGCGGCTTGGCGCGCCGGGGCGGACATCGTCAAGGTCTTCCCGGCGACGTCGCTCGGGCCGCAGTTCTTCCGCGATCTCCGCGGGCCGCTGCCGCACATCCGGCTCATGCCGACGGGCGGCGTGACGCTCGAGAACGCCGCGGAGTTCCTGGCCGCCGGCGCCGCCGCGGTCGGCATCGGCACGGCCCTCGTCGACGCGAAGGCCGTCGAGGCCGGCGACTGGGAGGCGCTCGAGGCGCGGGCCCGGCGGCTCATGGCGTCGCTGGTCCGGCCATGACGGCGGAGGGCGGCAAGACCTTCTGGAACAGGGATTTCCTGCTGGCCCTGGCCGGCTACTTCTTCCTGTTCATGTCCGTTTCGCTCTTCTTCCTGTTCCCCGTCGTGCTGGCGAAGTTCGGGCCTCTCCAGAGCCGCATCGGCCTCATCATGGGCGTCCACAGCGTCGTGGCCATCGCCGTGCGGCCGCTCTTTGGGCGGATGATCGACGTCCGGGGCGGCCGCCAGATCGCCCTGTTCGGCCTGTTCATTCTCATCCTCGCCGTGCCGTTCTTTCACTTCGTCGACGACGCCGGCTGGCTGCCCTTGCTGCTGCGGGCCCTGACCGGCCTCGGCTGGGGGATCAGCATGACGGCGACGATCGCCATGTGCTCGGACCTGGGCCCGGTCGAGCGGCTGGCCCTATCGATGGGTGTTATCGGCATCGCCGGGCTGGTCGCCAACGCGCTCGGGCCGCTCCTCGCCGAGGAGATCCTGCGCGGCCTCGGCCCGGGCTGGCTCTACAACATCAGCGTCATCTTCCTTCTCGCCGCGCTGGCTTGTCTCTTGCTCACGCGCGAGATCACGAAGCCGGAGAACGGCGGCAAGGGCGGCGGGATGGCCATCCTGAAGACGGTGCCGTGGGCGCTCGCGGCGGTCATCGCATCCATGCCCATTTTCCACGGCGCCATCCGCGGGGCCATGATCTACTTCATCGCCGTCTTCGGCAACTCGGCCGGCATCGGCCGGGTGGCGCCCTTCTTCCTCGTCTTCTCGCTGGCCGCCATCCTGACCCGGTTCAGCATGGGCGATCTGTCGGACCGGCGCGGAAGGAAGACGGTCATCCTGCCGGCGGCGCTCATCATCGTCGGGAATCTCTTCGTCATCGCCGAGGTCCGCAGCCTCCCCCTACTCGTCGTCACGGGGTTCGTCGGCGGGCTCGGCCAGGGCCTGATCTTTCCGGCCCTGAGCACCTATATCATCGATTTCCTGGGTCGGGAGAACAAGGGGCTGGCCATCAGCCTCTATCTCTCGCTATTTGACGTGGGCATGGGTCTGGGGTCGCCCCTGTTCGGCTGGGTCTCCGACATGGCGGGGTACCGCTGGATGTACCGGATCGCCGGGCTCTGCCTGCTCGCGTCGACCGCCGTGTTCATGCTCAAGGCGCCCGCTACCGAGAGGGTCAAACCTACTTTTTTTAGAAAAAAGTAGGTTTGACCCTCTCTTCTAGAAAGGAGATGCGTCATGTGTCAGGACGACAAGTGCGTGTATGACCTCGCCGTCGAGAGGCGGACCATCCGCCGCTTCAAGCCCGAGCCCGTCCCGCGGGAGCTCCTGGAGCAGCTCGTCAACGCGGCCAGGCTCGCGCCATCGGCGGCCAATGTCCAGCCGCTCGAGTTCATCGTCGTCGACGACGCCCGGGTCAAGGCCGAGGTCTTCCCGGCGCTGAAGTGGGCGGCGTATATCGCCCCCGCCGGGGATCCCCGGTCGGGGGAGGAGCCGGCCGCTTACGTCGTCACCCTGGTCAACTCGAAGCTCCGGGAGAAGATGTTCGAGTACGACGTCGGCGCGGCCATGCAGAACATGATCCTGACCGCCCTCGCCGAGGGCGTCGGAGCCTGCTGGCTGCTGTCGATCGACCGGGACAAGCTGCGGGCGGTGCTTGGGGTGCACGAGGGATTCCGGATCGACTCCGTCCTGGCCCTGGGCTATCCGGCCGAGGAACCCGCGGCCGAGGTCATGGGCGAGTCCTGCCGCTACTGGAAGGACGAGGCGGGCCGGCTCCACGTCCCCAAGCGTGCCCTGGCGGCGGTCGTCCACATCAACAGGTTCTGAGCGGACGAGGGGCGGCCGGGCCGGGCCCTACGACGTCCCCGCCGGCTACACGAAGGTCAAGGGTTTCGGCAACTAGGCCGCGGTGGCCTTGACCCGGTCCTCCTGGGACATCGCCGCCAGCTTCTTGACCTCATTCACGTCGAGGCCGAGCCCCATGGCGACGCGCCCGCCGTACTCCGCGTCGGCCTTATAAAAGAGCGCCGTCTGCCGCAGCTGAAGGCGCCTCTGCGCGCCCTTGAGGTTGCCGACGATGTTGGCCACGATGTGCTCGCGGTCCGTGTCGGTCATGACCTTGCGGAAAAGCGCCCCGGCCTGGACGAAATCGACGTCGCCGAGCGTGATGGCATGCCGGGCGGCCGTCCCCGAGACTTCGATGGACGGGACGGCGTAGGCGGGGTCGGGGGCCGGCGCGCCGAAGCTGTTCGGCCAGTAGTTCGGTCCGCCGCCGCCGTTGCCGTCGAACCGCATCGCGCCGTCGCGCTGGTAGCTGGCCATGGGGGCCGCCTTCGGGGCGTTGATCGGCAGCAGATGGTAATTGGGGCCGAGCCGGTGCCGGTGGGTGTCGTGGTAGCTGAACAGGCGCCCCTGGAGCATCTTGTCGGGGGAGGGGCCGATGCCGAGGACGAAGTTCCCCGGCGAGAAGGCCGCCTGCTCGACCTCGGCGAAGTAGTTCTCCGGGTTGCGGTCGAGGACCATCCGCCCGATCGCGACCGGCGGGAAATCGGCGTGCGGCCAGACCTTGGTGATGTCGAAGGGGTCAAAGCGGTAGGTCTTGGCCTGCTCCGGCGTCATGATCTGGACCTCGACGCGCCAGGCGGGGTGTTTGCCCGCGGCGATGGCCGCGTGGAGGTCTCGCGTCGCGACGTCGGGGTCGACGCCGCGCATGCGCTCGGCTTCCGGGCCGGCGAAGTTCTCGATGCCCTGCTCGGTCTTGAAGTGGTATTTGATCCAGGAATGCTCGCCCTTGGCGTTGTACCACATGTAGGTGTGGCTGCTATAGCCGTTCATGTTGCGGTAGGAGCGGGGCGTGCCGCGGTCGGAGAAGAGGATCGTGACCTGGTGGATGGACTCCGGCGTCAGGGACAGGAAATCCCAGAACATGTCCGGGTCCTTGAGGTTCGAGGCCGGGTTGCGCTTCTGGGTGTGGATGAAATCGGGGAACTTGAGCGGGTCGCGGATGAAGAAGACCGGGGTGTTGTTCCCGACCATGTCGTAGTTGCCCTCTTCGGTGTAGAACTTGACGGCGAAGCCGCGGGGGTCGCGCTCCGAGTCGGCCGAGCCCCTCTCGCCGCCGACCGTGGAGAAGCGGACGAAGACGTCGGTCTTCTTGCCGACCTTGGAGAGGAACTTGGCCCGCGTGTAGGCCGTGACGTCGCGGGTGACCTCGAACCAGCCGTGAGCGCCGGCGCCCTTGGCGTGGACGACGCGCTCCGGGATGCGCTCGCGGTCGAAGTGGGCCAGCTTCTCGATGAGGTGGACGTCCTGGACGAGGACGGGGCCCTTGGGGCCGGCCGTCACCGAGTTCAGGTCGTTGTCCACCGGCATGCCGAATCCGGTGGTCAGTGTTTTGGATCTGTCAGCCATCTCAATCCCTCCTTGCGGTTTTGTTATATGTGCGATGGGACTTCGTCCCGATCGGGTGACGGGCGGAGGCGCGAGTCGCGCCTGGGGCGCCGGCCGCGCAGAACGCGCAGAGGCCCCGCAGCTCGACATGACGAGATACGACCTTCCCGAGGGTCGCCGCTGAAGCGGGGACCCGCAGGTTGTCGAAATCACGGTCATCGAAATCGAGGACGGCGCCGCACCGGCTGCAGACGAAGTGG